>CAYPIM010000152.1:0-14910 GCA_964410795.1 uncultured Lewinella sp.
TCTCCCATATGTCTCGCCCGAGGCTCGACGGAGAGGGAGCCAAAATGTTCAGTAGTGGCGAGCTAAGCCAAATTTATAGCCGTATTCTCCTTAGAAGTAGAAAGGACAATCATACTTTGCACATTCCCCAGGTCAGAGACCATCGTCAGCTTGGTAAGGATGAAGTTTTCATAGGCTTCAACATCCTTAACGACCACCTTCAGCAAATAATCATAGTTTCCTGAGATCCGATGGCACTCAAGCACTTCCGTAAAACCGGCTATAATTTTGATAAAGCGATCAAGGTAGTCCCTGGTATGGCCTTTCAGCGTGATGCCGATGAAAACGGTCTGCTTAAAGCCCAATCTGCGCTTGTCGAGAATGGCCATATATTTATCGATGTAGCCTTCTCTTTCCAACCTACGGGTTCTTTCGAAAATGGGGGTTGTGGTCATCCCCAGTTCTTCGGCTATGCTTTTGTGCGTACGGCTACTATCCTCTTGCAGAATGTTCAAGATCTTCAGGTCTGTTTTGTCTGGTTCGTAAGGCATTATTTGCTGATTAAAAGCCTGGGGGTGAGATAAAGTGCCGCTAAAACACTTCCAAAGTGCTTTACACCAGCGATCCAGGCAGGATATTTTTCTAAGGAATGGGCCTAGGCAAGTAATAAAAGAAAATTTTTCTTTAAAAATAATAAGTAACAGAAAAATAACATAACAACCTTTAAAACCCCAAAACAAACACCCTAAAAAGTAGCTTTATCCGTTAATTTTGCAGGACTAATAATGTCATTCAGGATGAAGAATCTAGCCGTGAAAAGTAAGAAAGAAGCCATCTTTTTAGAAGGGTTCCGACGCTTTGCCCAGGCCAAAGCTATGACCGAGTTATTTGAAGCCAACGCTAAGCTGGTCTCCAAGTACGTTCATGCAACCTCGCGGGGCCATGAGGCCATTCAGATTGCTTTGGGCATACAGCTGAAACCTCAAGATTACCTCTATCCCTATTACCGCGACGATGCAATGTTGCTCAGCATAGGTATGAGGCCCTACGATTTGATGTTACAGTTGTTCGCCAAACGAGAGGATCCTTTTTCCGGCGGAAGAACCTACTACAGTCATCCCAGCCTGAAGGATGACGACAAGCCCAAAATTCCGCATCAGTCTTCCGCTACGGGGATGCAAGCGATCCCTGCTACGGGTGCCGCACTGGGCTTGCAATACCAGGCGCAAACGAAGATGGAAGGTCCCAAGGCCGGCGTCGTCATCTGCTCCCTGGGCGATGCATCCGTTACGGAAGGAGAAGTATCGGAAGCCTTCCAAATGGCCGCCCTCCGGCAATTGCCCATCCTTTACCTCGTACAGGACAATGATTGGAACATCTCCGCTAGCGCTGATGAGGTCAGGGCGCAAAACGCTTATGAATACAGCAAAGGCTTCCACGGCATCCAGGCTTTTTCGATAGACGGGGCCAACTTTATGGAAAGCTTCGCAACGGTTACCAAGGCCCTGCACATTATTCGAACCGAAAGAAGGCCGGTGCTCATTCACGCTAAGGTCCCCTTGCTGAATCACCATACTTCGGGAGTACGCATGGAATGGTACCGCGACGATCTTGCGGAAGCCAAAACACGGGACCCCTACCCTGTTTTCGTCCAACAGCTCCTCGATGAAGGCATTAGCCACGAACAAATTCTTGCCATTGAACGCTCTGCCACCAAGCAGGTAAAAAGAGATTTCCTGAAAGCGCAAGCTTCCGAAGATCCAAGGCCGGAGGATTTATTCACCCACGACTTCGCCCCCACGCCAATCGTTGAAGAACTCGGCACCAGACATCCAGAGAATGGAAAAGAAGTGGTAATGGTGGATTGTGCCCTCCACGCCATTGAAGAAATACTGCGTCAAAACCCTGAATCTTTACTTTATGGTCAGGACGTGGGCAAAAGATTAGGCGGCGTTTTTCGGGAAGCGGCGACCCTGGCCCAAAAATTCGGAGACGAGCGGGTCTTCAACACCCCGATCCAGGAGGCGTTCATTATCGGTTCTACGGCGGGGATGAGTGCAGTTGGGCTGAAGCCGATTGTCGAAGTCCAGTTTGCCGATTATATCTGGCCGGGTCTGAACCAATTGTTTTCGGAGGTTAGTCGGTCTTGCTATTTATCGAATGGCAAATGGCCTGTATCGATGGTACTCCGGGTGCCCATTGGTGCCTACGGCAGCGGCGGCCCCTACCATTCGTCTTCGGTAGAATCGGTGGTCACCAACATCAGGGGCGTCAAAATTGCCTACCCCAGCAATGGCGCGGACCTAAAAGGACTGATGAAAGCAGCCTATTACGATCCCAACCCCGTCGTCATTTTCGAGCATAAAGGCTTGTACTGGTCGAAGGTTAAGGGAACAGATGCAGCTCGGAGCATTGAACCGGACGAGGCCTACGTCCTGCCTTTTGGCCGGGCCAATATTCTACAAGAGCTAACCCCAACATACGAGCAGCCAACACTGACCATTGTCAGCTATGGCATGGGCGTCCATTGGGCACTTAATGCTAGCAAACAGTTTGAAGGCCAGGTAGAGATCGTTGACCTCCGAACCTTGTATCCGCTCGACGAGGAGGCCATTTTTGCTTCCGTCCGAAAAACCAACCGCTGCCTGGTCATCACGGAAGAATCCGTGAATACTTCTTTTGCCCGGAGTTTGAGCGGTTTGATTCAGGAGAAATGCTTCAAGGCGCTGGATGCCCCAGTAATGACGATGGGGTCGGAGAATTTACCCGCCATTCCTCTGAACAGTGTCTTGGAAGAGGCAATGATTCCGTCGGCGGAAAAAGTGGCACTCAAGATCAAGGAGATACTCTCGTTTTAAACATTGTTCCTTACCCCTTCCTTGCACCTGCGGCCGCGCCCCATTACTAGATTGATAGATTGATAGTTTTGACAGATTGACAATGTGCCCATCACGATCATGCGTACATTCCGGCCTTATGGACTAAGGCGTCTCATCGTTTATCCAAAATCCGGCTCAGCTTCCCCCCTTGACTTCGGGGAATAGTCAACGGTGGCTGTAAAGCAATATCCATTGAGATGCCTATCGTATCCTTGATTTTCTTTTTGAGGGATTGGGCCAAACCTTCGTTTTCCGGCGATACGCCAGCCCTTACTTCCACTTCTACTACCACCCGGTCCATACTGCCTTTCTTGTCGACGACGAGTCGGTAGCTAGCACTTAGGCCATCGATCGTTTCCAAGACATCCTCCACCTGTGTATGGAAAAGATTAACCCCTCTGATGATCAACATATCATCAGATCTGCCTTTGATGGTAGACATCTTTATGTGCGTTCGTTTGGCGCTGGGATCATAATTTATCGAGCAAATATCGTTCGTCCAGTAACGTAAAATAGGTAGAGCTTCTTTGGTCAGGGTTGTAAACACCAGTACACCTTCTTCTCCATAAGGAAGGGGCGCACCGGTATCCTTATCTACCACTTCAGGGAAAAAATGATCTTCCCAAATATAGCTTCCGGTCCCCTTCTCTTCAAAGTCTTCCTGAGACACCCCAGGGCCAATTATTTCACTAAGCCCGTAGATGTTGGTGGCGGTCACATTGAGTCCTTTTTCCACTTCTTTTCGTATGGCTTCCGACCAGGGTTCAGCCCCTAAAATAGCATATTTCACCGCCAACTCAGAGGTATCAATTCCTCGCTTAGCAAATGCCTCGGCAAGCGTTTGCGCATAAGAAGGAGTACAGCAAATGACCTCTGGTTTGAAGTCTTGTAAGACGGTAAGTTGTCGGTCGGTCATTCCGCCGGAGATGGGGATGACGGCCATCCCTAGTTTAGTCGCTCCACCATGCATGCCGAGGCCTCCGGTAAACAGCCCGTAGCCATAAGCATTGTGCAGCTTCATACCGGGCCGGGCGCCTGCACAAACCAGTGAGCGGGCGATTACTTCATCAAAGACAGCCAAATCATTTTTGGTATACCCCACTACCGTAGGTTTTCCAGTGGTGCCGCTGGAGGCATGAATCCGCAAAACCTCTTCCATTGGTCGAGCAAATAACCCAAAGGGATAATTGTCCCTCAGGTCAGTTTTATGCGTAAAGGGAAGCTTTGGCAAGTCTTCTACCGTTTGAATATCTGAGGGGTGTAAGCCTATCGTGTCGAACTGTTTCCGGTAGAAAGGAACGCTTTCGTACACCCGTTTTACGGTTGTTGCAAGTCGTTCATTCTGCAGTGCCCGCAGTTTTTCGCGAGGCAAAGTCTCGATAGTTGGGTTATACATGGTCGAAGTTAAGGTATCGTGAGGTTTATAATTGTATTAGTTTTCCGATAACGCCTTCTACGCTGTCTGCTTCCCCTTTGACGTTAACTTGCTCAAAATAGTTGTACCACCCGGCGCCATTCACCAGTTGTTCGAAACCGTTAGCGAGCTCCTGGGTAGGGAAAGACCAGATAGCAAAATAGCTAAAGTTAGCCCGTTCGGTGGTGCTTTTGGCGTTTTCAGACCAAGTTAGAACTTTTACACCTTGGTCGATCAAGTTCTGAATGTGAGGTCCGATTTGCGCCATATAGGCACCTCGTTCTTCCGCGGATAGTTCCAACCACGCTGGTTTAACGTTCCACAGTTCTACAATGTAAGTCATCGTTTAATTATTTTAGTGTTCTCTGAAATTCAAACCTTCATGATAAGGTCAGCAGCTTTTTCACCGATCATTATGGTAGGGGCATTAGTATTGCCAGAGGTGATGCTCGGCATGATGGAGGCGTCGGCCACCCTTAGGCCTTCGATGCCCCTGACCCGCAAAACAGGGTCTACAACGGCCATTTCGTCGATGCCCATCTTACAGGTGCCTACCATATGGTGGTAGGTACCGCACGACTGCCGGATGTAGTCTTCAACCTTCTGGGCATCAGCATCTTTACCCGGGTAGACTTCTACTTTGGTCCAATCTTTCAGCGCATCGGTGTACCCCAGTCGCTGGCAAAGCCTAACGGCTTCGAGCAGAGCATCATAATCTGCCTGTTCGCCCAGGTAGTTAGGGTCGAGGTAAGGGGCCGCTTCGGGGTCCGTCGACTTCAGTTTCACCTCTCCTCTGCTTACCGGCCGAATAAGCCCGGCACAGAGGGTAAAGGCGTTTTGCGGCCCTTCAAAACCGGGCGCATAATAGGGTAAGCCCATAAAAAGCGGTTGCAGATCCGGCGTCTTCATTTCCGGCCGGCTCTTCCAGAAAAGCTGTGCTTCCAGTAAATTAGCCTGAGGTGGAGGTATTGGTTGTTTGGCTTCGAAGATCACACTGACCAGCAAGTGATCGTGGAGGTTCTGGCCTACGCCCGGAAGGTGCTTCACACAAGGAATATCATGTTCCTTCAAGTGTGCCTCATCACCAATTCCTGAAAGAAGGAGCAGCTGCGGAGAAGCGATAGCTCCGGCCGACAAAATGGTTTCCTTACTAGCGATTACTGCCTGGAATTCGCCGTCTTTTTTAAATACAACGCCGGTACAGCGAGTACCCTCGAAGGTCAATTTCTGAACGGCGGCATTGGTCAGGACGGTCAAATTAGTGCGCTCCAAAACCGGGACCAAAAAGGCCTTTGCAGTAGAGCACCGTTCCCCGTCGGGGGTAACAGTGAGTTCGTTCATTCCTGCACCCCAGATGTTCGTATTGAAATCGTCAGTGAGCGGAAGCCCGATCTCCTTACAAGCCGCAATGGATGCGTGCGAGATGGGGTTGGGGCTTTTGATCGTGGTTACGTGGAGCGGTCCTTCCGTACCGTGCTCTTTGCTGGCCCCCTTTTCGTAGTTCTCCGATTTTTTGAAGTAGGGTAAGACACTCTCGTAATCCCAACCGTCACAGCCCAGGTAAGCCCAGTTGTCATAATCCGTATGATGTCCACGGATATAGATCATGCCGTTGATACTGCTGCTACCACCAAGGGTTTTACCTCGGGGCCAGTAACGGGGGGTGTCGCCTGCGTTCTTTTGGGGCTCCGTCATGTAGGCCCAGTCGCGCTCCGTTTGCCAGGTAGCTGGCCAGCCGGCAGGGGCATGAATGTTCGGGTCGTCGTCGGGGCTACCGGCTTCGAGCAGCAGCACCTTATTGTCTGGATTTTCGGATAGGCGATTGGCGATGACGCAGCCGGCAGAGCCGGCACCAATAATGATGTAATCGTATTGCATGATGTGACTTCTTATTTTCTAAACAGGAAAGGAATGATTGACACTAAAGAAGTAATGTGACCCTTCATTTTCTTCACGCTCTTATGAGCATCTCTAAGCTTCTGCTGAAGCTGCTTTTTTGATGCTGATTACCCTTGGTTGAGTGACAGCCTTGAGGCCTTCTACCCCAAATTCAACGCCGTAGCCAGAGTCTTTCACCCCGCCAAAGGGCACCATCGGATGAATAGCACCATGCTGGTTAATCCACACCGTTCCGGACTCAATCTGGCCAGCCACATTCATGGCAACTTCGGGATCATCTCCCCAAACAGAGGCCCCTAAACCCGTTCGGGTATCATTGGCCTTATCAATGGCCTCCTGAACGGTTTTGTACTTTATGATCGGGAGCACCGGCCCAAACTGTTCTTCATCCACCAGGCGTGCACCATTATCAATATCTCCTACGAGGGTAATTGGGTAGAAGTAACCTTTTGAGTCCATCGGGCTGCCACCTCTGATGATGGTTGCTCCGCCAGACTTAGCGTCTTCTACCAGCTCGTTTACCTTATCGAACTGCATTCTATTTTGAATCGGCCCCAGCACGATACCTTCGTCCATACCATTGCCCATAGGCATTTGACTGGCAATTCCATCAAGTACACTTACGACATTGTCGTAGTCATCTTCATGGACATAGAGTCTTTTAGCACAGGCACAAGTTTGTCCCATGTTAATGAAGGCTCCCCAAAAAAGGTCTCCGACCTTTGAGGCAATTTCCGTTCCTGGTAAGATAATAGCGGGATCATTTCCGCCACACTCTAGCGTAAGGCGCGCCATGTTACCCTTTGAAGCTTCGATGATCTTCCGGGCTGTACGTTCAGAGCCGGTGAACATGATCTTGTCCACATCTTCATTCTCTACCAGCATAGCACCGACGTCTCCTCCACCGGAGATTGTATTTAAGACACCAGCAGGAAGTACCGTATTCATAAGACGCACCATCTCCAGGGTGCCAATTGTCGTATACTCGGAAGGCTTAATGACAACGGTATTACCGGCCCTCAGGGAAGGGATTATTTGCCAAATAGCAATCATCAGGGGCCAATTCCAAGGAGTTATGGCACCTACTACGCCGACAGGTTTGCGGTGTAATTCATCGCGTCGGGCATCGTCTTCAAATACGACTTCTACGGGCAAGTCCAACGAGGCCGGAACCTGCGTCCAACCAACACAAGCCTGCATTTCGAAAAGAGCCCCTGGCCCCGCCATGGGTTTTCCTTGTTCTTTGGTAATCCACTCGGCCAGGTACTGTGTGTTATCAGTAAGCACCTGCGCTACTTGTAACATTATTTCTTTGCGTTCTGTATCGGGCCTCGCGCCCCAGGCTTTTTGAGCTCCTTTAGCCGCCGCGACGGCTGAAAGCACTTCTTCTTTGGAAGAAAATGGTGCAGCTCCGATTACCTCGCCGGTGGCAGGATTTTTCACCTCGAAATGCTTTGTCGGTGTATTAAGTACACCGTTTGTCATGGTTTGAAACACCTTCATTTGTAGTCGTATTCACTAGCGCCTAACTAACGCCAGTTAGGCAAATGTAGATCCTCAAATCAATCATTTTATAAACTATAACACCAACTTACTATACTATAATCCGAATATACAATTAAAATTCTTTAAGAAGGCCAAATGTTTATTATATTACATCAATAAATAAACTATAATACTTCAATGGCAAGAACGTTCTTCATCGAAAGAGGTACTGACTATAAGTTCTCCTCAGGCAAACTATCGGTCTACGAAACGAATTGCCCATGCAAAGGCGTAAAGTTCAACTTCAATAAGTACGTGATTACGTTGATGCTGAATGGTCATAAGACCATAAGTACGACGGAGAATAAAGTAGAGTTCTTCCCTGGCACCATTTTCATTCCGGAGAAGGACATGGTCCAACGGGTTGACATTACCAACGCTACCTATACCAATCCTACCCAATGCTTAGTCTTGGAAGTCGACCCAAAGTCATTGAAGGAGTTCTACTTTGACTACCTAAAGCTGCGAGATGACCTAAAAGAAAAATTGATTGGCCAAACTCCAACCTCTTCTTCATTAACTCGTTTTTTCTCTAACGATACAGCTACAATTGAGTCTTTTATACGCTTCTATAAGTACACTAAGCGAGCAAACACCAAGGTAGATGAGATCGTCAATCGCAATATCCTAAAAGAACTGTTGTTCAGATTATTCGAGACGGATGCCAAATTCTTACTTCAAGCCAACATGAATGATGAAGTAGGCGACGAACAGGTTGCTCAGGTAGTTGACTATATTCACGTTAACCTAACCGCTCCTATTAGCATCGATGACCTGGTCAGTGTATCGAACTATGGTAAAACGAAGCTCTTCAATCAATTCAAGCAAGAGATCGGCGTAACTCCGGTACAATATATCATGGCAGAACGGGTAAAACTTTCCGAAAAACTCATAGAAGAGGAAGACAGCCTTCAAGCCGTAGCTTACCAAAGCGGGTTTAACACTTACGTCCATTTCCATAATTCATTCAAGAGAATGAAAGGAATGACACCGATGAATTATAAAAAGCAATGCCAGCTTCAAGGTAATGCTGAAGTTCGAATGAAAAGCAGTGTTTAAGAGGCGGGAATTACCCGTAGGTCAAGAACAGTCTCCTTACCCCTTCCTTGCACCTGCGGCCGCGCCCCATTACTAGATTGATAGTGTGATAGATTGATAGTTTGGACAGATTGACAATGTGCCCATCACGATCATGCGCACATTCCGGCCTTATGCACTAAGGCGTCTCATCGTTTATCCAAAATCCGGCTCAGCTTCCCCCCCTTGACTTCGGGGAATAAATGGTGGCTATAAGAAAGCGGTCAGCATACAGCATTCAGGCTCGTTTTGCCTGAATACTGAGTGCTGACCGCTAAAATGGTACGTCTTTGCCTAAAACATGATCTGTTCCACCAATATCAGGAAGACTCATGTTTATTATTAGCTAGCTTAAAAGCCGGCAGCCGTTACGTAAACATTCTGGTTCATTGGGGCGGTGTGGCTGAGGACTAAGTCAGCAACGTCTGCGGGGTTTTCAAGAATGACGGTCATCCGGGCATTTTCTTCGCGCCCGGGGTCGTTCTGGTCTACCGTAACGGTGAGCCCGTCGGTACTGATGGTAACGGCCATACCAGCCATGTGGCCGACAAAGTCGGTTACCGGATGATTGAAGTGCCAGGTAGTTCCTGGAGGGCCAACTCGATAATACTCCATACCGACGGCGCGTACGTCTGTTCCAATGTCGGTGTTCGGGCCGGGGAAGGCGGAAACGGTGTAATCTACTCCGCTGCCTTGGTTCCTAAAACCAATAGACTGGAACCCCATGGCCGTGGGAGAAAAGATATTGAACGCAGCATTGGTACCAAAACTGAAAGGCGAGCCGGTTGTCGTCCATAGCAGCGTTTTTCCGTTTCCGAGATCTACTTCACGGTCGGTCAGGTTGCCATTATTGTCATAGATGATGGTTGCCCAGCTAATGTCCCCGGTAAATTGTAGCGTTTTCGTGAAAGCACCCAGCAAGGAGGCACTAGCGAAAACAACATCGGAGCCAGTAAGCCCAAGTGTATATTCACCTGCAGCAAGCTGACTACGATCGTAGGATAAAACCAGGGTATTACTACTGTAGGGAGCAAGATCGGCACTAGTGATGGCAACAGTGCTGCCGTCGGCAGCAGTTAACGAGAAGCCAGCGGCGGTAGCTGCCGTCGGGGCCGCAAATGGCTCATCAGCAATGACAAGAATCTGGCTGTCGTCCCGGTTAAACTTGACCGTCCTTGCTTCAAGAATAGGCACGTCAACGATTTCGACAAAGTCCTCCATCACGGTCGTCTCCTCGCTTTCTGTCGCAGGCCGGGTCACCTTCAGTGTTACGTCAAACGTTCCGGTGTTGCTGTAGGAAACGACGGGGTTGCTGGCCGTGCTGGTAGCAGGGGTTCCGCCTTCGAACGTCCACTCGTAAAACACGAGGGTATCATTTTCGCCAAGTACATCGGGGATCGCGCCTACCCCCGTGGTGAGGTTAGTAAATGGAATGGGAGTTTCCGTTATGTTCTGACGGGTTGCTATCGCGAAATCGGGAGCGATTCTGGGTAAGATGGTGAGCTCTAGTCTACGCCGCTGGGTGCTACCGTCGTTAAAAGTTGTTATCAGGTTAGCAATGTAAACACCTTCGTCGTTGTAGGTAATCGTTGGCATTTGCTCGCTAGAGCTAGCAGGAGTTCCGCCATCAAAGGCCCATTCCCAGCTGGTTGCACTTGGGGAATCGTCTTGAAAAGCAATAGATTTCCCCGCTTCAACCGTTAATTTGTCTGCGAAGACTAAAAAGGAAGGCGTCCGGAAATCGAAGAAGTCTTCGTCTTCTGCTTCGCACGCAGTAAAAATTAGCAAGAGAAGAGAAAGAGCGACTAAGAAATAGCCGTTGAATGTTTTTAGCATGATTCAGTCAATATTCAGGTTAAGAAAGTGTGTGGAAAAGACAATCGATTGCACTTTTGTGCCTGACAAATACCACGTATGAGTATCACACAAAGCTGGTATTAACAATACAACTTAGATGCAACCAATTACCTTTCTTGTAGTAGAAATGATTCGAAATATAGCTATTCCCCGCTATAACCCTATGAAATTGGTAGCGCCTTTCCCCAATACTCATCTTATCCAACACCTTCGCACCTTGAAAACAAGCCAAGCTAGAAGTTGACCTATTTCCGCAAAAAATCGTGCAAAGTGTCATAATAAGCTGCCTGCTCAGGCCTGTCCTTCGGGACCTCCCGAAGGGGTTCGACTTCCCGTAAAGAATCATGACACTCCTTAGGCAAGGCCTGGTACAAAGCCGTTCCTTTCGTTTTCCAGGCAATCATCTCATCGCTGACCTGCTTGATCACCTTGGCGGGGTTACCCACTACGAGGCTCCGGGTAGGAATCTTGGTTTTCGCCTTTACAAAGCTCATCGCCCCGATGATGGACTCGTCGCCAATTTCGGCATCGTCCATGATGACCGTATTCATGCCCACTAGCACATTACGTCCGATCTGGGCACCATGAATAATGGCCCCGTGGCCAATATGTGCGCTCGATTGTAAAGTAATGGACTTACCCGGAAACATGTGAACCGTGCAGTTTTCCTGCACATTCACACCGTCTTCCAGGATGATCTGGCCCCAATCTCCCCGGATGGCCGCTCCCGGGCCGATGTAACAATCTTTACCAATGATCACGTTGCCGGTTACGGTAGCCTGGGGATGGACAAAGCTACTTTCGTGCACAACAGGAATAAAGCCTTTGAAGGAGAATATCATTTACTGAAAGCGTTTCAAGGTTTCTCGGGTAAATTCGCTGAGTACCAATTCGCCACTAATGGCAGCGCGGGTATACAGTAGCTCGTCCCAGTCTTCGGTTCCAGCCCAAAACATCTGCTTCATCTGGCGCATCGCAGCAGGATTATATTTACTCAAGTTTTGGGCAAACTCAGCAATGGCAATATCCAGCGCTTCGGCATCTTCGTACACCTGGGTGTACAAACCTTTGTCCTTGGCCCAGTTCGCATCGTAGAAGGTATTGGCATCGATGGCAATCTGAGACATGGCCGAGGGCCCCAACTTTCGGGCAACTGCCGGACCAACCACGAAGGGGCCAATGCCGATATTCAACTCACTGAGTTTGATCGCCGCGTATTTAGTAGCCATGCAGTAATCTGTTGCAGATGCTAAGCCTACACCACCACCAACGGCCTTCCCTTGTACGCGCCCGATGATGAACTTCGGGCATTTGCGCATGGCATTAATTACGTTGGCAAAGCCAGAAAAAAACTGAAAGCCCTCTTCCTTGTCTTTGATGCTCACCAGCTCTTCAAAGCTTGCACCGGCACAGAAAGTACGATCGCCACCACTTTTCAAGACAAGGACACTGACCTCATCATCTTCTCCAAGTCGTGTGATCGTCGCCGCTAATTCTGCGAGAAGATTACTCGGCAGAGAGTTATGAGAAGGGTGAAAAAACTCGACGCTAGCAATGGCGCCGTTGATCTCGTGTTTTACGTATGGTTCGTTCATTGGGCTTTTTTGTGCGCGAACGCAGGATGCAAAGAAAGGATAAAAGAGCAGGGTTTACAAGACCCCGAATTGACCAAAATGATGGTTAAGGTGCTTACGCTCCATCAGTCCCCATTCGTAGCCAGATAATTCTCCGAAAACGCCGTGCTTGGTCCTGACTCCAGGATTTTCCTTAAAGAATTGAAGCATTGTTGTCCGGGCTTCCAGCATTTTTTCCTTCGCCACCTCCAAGCTTTCATGCTTGGCCTCATCAATCTTAGACCGCTCCGCTAAATGGAAGTCAAACCCTTTGGGGAAAGGACGGTAGTTATAAAGTGTGGCGTGTACTTTTTCCAGTTTAGCTTCCGGAGTAATAACCTTAAAATCCTGTATCTCTCCAGCAGCTATCCGGTAGCTGTACTCTAGGTGCTCTACCATTGTCTGCGGCGTCATTGAGCCAAACTTCGGCTTAGCCTCTTCGGTCAGGAGGCCAAGAGATGTCCGAATTTGATCTTCGGTCATTTCCACCAGAGATTCCTGTTTTTTCTGTACCATCGTTAGGATAGTGGCTACAGCGACAAGTTCATCTTCTGTATCAAAAACTTCTACAAACCACTTTACAATCCCGGAAGGATGCTCTGCGGAAACGACGTCCCGTTCGATCTTTTGCTTACAGGTAAGGCGGACATAGACCGTATCGTTATGGTAGAGTGGGCGGAGGAAGCGACAGTCTTCCAAGCCATAGTTCGCCGAAACAGGGCCTTTGTTTGGGTAGACAAATAGACCGGCAGCAGCGGAAATGATGAAGTATCCGTGCGCCGTACGCTTTTCAAAAATACTGCCTTCCAGAGAAGTAATATCAGTATGAGCGTAGAAATGATCCCAGGTGACGTTGGCAAAGTTGATGATGTCGGTGTCGGTGAATGTCCGCCGGTGCGTCTTGAGCGACATACCGGGCTGGATGTCTTCCCAGTGGTATTTGAAAGGATGCTGAGGTGCTTCTTTATACTTGGCGTTTTGCTGGTAGATACCGGTGATCTCCGTTAGGGTTGTCGGAGAGCCCTGTATGGCCGTTCGTTGCAAATAATGTTTGATGCCGCGCATCCCTCCCATCTCTTCTCCTCCACCGGCCCGACCGGGGCCGCCGTGCACCAGGTTAGGTAGTGGCGAGCCGTGGCCCGTGCTTTCCTGGGCACTTTCCCGGTTCAAAACAAGGATGCGGCCATGGTGGGTCGCGGCTTCAACGACGTATTCTTTCGCGATCTGGTCATCGTTGGTAACAACTGAAGACACCAGCGAGCCCTTGCCCATTTGGGCCAGGGTGATGGCTTCTTCGAGGTTCTTGTAGGGCATGATGGTGGCTACCGGGCCGAAAGCTTCCCGGTCATGAACCGCCAGATTTTCAAAGGGTTTGTCTTCTCGCATCACGATGGGCCGCAGAAAAGCCCCTAGTTCCGCCGAAGCGCCAATCACCTCCGGAACATCAAGACTACCGTAGACGATTTCGGCCGTCTGGCTAATGTCGGCGATACAGGCTTTGACCTCCTCTACCTGATCACGGCTGACGAGCGCGCCCATCCGAACTTCCTTCAGGCGCGGATCACCAATCGTAACTTTGTCCAGGGCTTTGCCGAGGTGAATCTGTACATCCTCTACCAGGTGTTCGGGAACAATCATTCGGCGAATAGCGGTACACTTTTGTCCACACTTCACCGTCATTTCCTTACGGACTTCCTTAATAAAAAGATGAAATTCCGGTGTTCCCGGAACGGCATCTTCTCCGAGGACACTACAATTCAGTGAGTCCGCCTCCATGTTAAAAGGTACGGACGCTTCAATAAGCCGTGGGTGTGCCTTTAGCATTCGCCCGGTGGAGGCGGAACCGGTAAACGTGATGACGTCTTGCGACTCCACCGTATCCAGAATAGATCGGGCCGAACCGGAAATAAGCTGTAATGCCCCTTCGGGTAAAATGCCGGAAGCGATGATTTCCCGCACGACCGCTTCCGTCAGGAAGGAAGTGTTCGTTGCCGGTTTAACGACGGCAGGAACGCCGGCCATCCAGTTGCAGGCGCACTTTTCCAGCATCCCCCAAACCGGAAAATTGAAGGCGTTGATATGAACGGCAACGCCACGCTTTGGCACCATGATGTGGTGCGCCATGAAGCGGCCACCTCGGGAAAGATCAATAGGCTCCCCTTCTACATGGTATGGCTGGTTAGGGAATAGCTTCCGGAGGGAGGCATTAGCAAAAAGATTGCCGATTCCCCCTTCGATGTCGACCCAGCTATCCGCTCTGGTGGCTCCGGTCCGATAGCTCAGTTCATAGAAACCTTCTTTCTTTTTGAGCAGGTGCATAGCCAGCTTCTTGAGCATCTGCCCGCGTTCCTGGAAGGTCATACGGCGCAGGGCTTTGCCCTGCTTACGGCCGTAGGCAAGTATCTCTCCCATATCCAACCCCTTGGTATCGGACAGGGCAATCACAGTGCCGGTTACAGCATCTACGACGGGGACACCTTCTCCGGTCCCTTCGCGCCACGCTCCGGTGACATAGTTTCCAAGCTTATTCATGATCTATACTTTGTCTTTGAGTTCTTTGCTTTTTAGTCCTTTCCTCTGCACCTGCGGCCGCGCCCCTTATACTTTTTCAATAATGGCGGCATACCCTTGCCCCAGACCGACACAC
>CAYPIM010000153.1:0-14768 GCA_964410795.1 uncultured Lewinella sp.
CTATTGACCCTTTTCCCCATATATCCCCCTTTCAGTAGCCCCTTTGATTATCATTTCTAAAGAAGATGCATAGAGATCATAGAGCACTTGGTTGTCTCTTCGATAGATTTCAAGTACCGGCACCTTACCCGAAGGTTTACCGTATAAATAGTGGGCTACCTGTAGTCTGCCATCAGGTGCAGCCCCGTCTACCATCAAAAAATGAGCCGTGGGTAGGTGGCGATAAGTAAATACCCGGAATTTTCCTGCTCCTCCTAAAACATCCATTTCAGCTTGTATCGATAATAGGCGCCTTATATTATCCTTAATTATCAGTTCACCATTTATTGCCTCCGGCAATACTTCGGATAAGTCTTCAAAAAAGAGATGGGCGCGGTTGCTGTCTGGGTCAAGCAAATAACACTTAATATCTACGCCCTTATCCAGTAATACTTTTATGTGATCCACAAACTCACCGTCCCGTTTCCCAAAAAAGTAATTGGTGAATTGGCGCATCCGCAACCCCATGAAAATCACGCTACGTTGAGCCTGCGCGATAAATTCTGTTTTCTCCACCAATGATCTCCGGCCGTCAGCATAAAACGAATAAGGTACATATTCAGCAGGTTTTGCAATTTCATCAATATAGGTTGGAAGCCAGCCAGCAGGTCGATTGGTTGAGAAAACACCTTCAGAGACGTCGTAAAACGCTCCGACTTCGTCCTTCAGGATAATTGCCAAGCCCTCGCCCATTCGTCGTAAATAAGCTGCGCTCGCTGAGCCTCCTTTTACCACCTTATTCAGTAATGAGGTCGCAACTCCTTTATCCACCCGGTCAAGTTTCCTTTTAATACTCGCCTGGCTATACCGGGCAGGATCTTCTTCAATCAGATAGTTAACAGCTGCCCGGATAAAGCTCTCCCACTCTCTCTTAGTTAGTTTACGGTCGTTTACTCCCATAATAGGTGTATTTCTGAGATGATTAATTCTGTTGTATCATAGATCACGGATGGCCTGGTAGTTCGATAATCAAAAGGTGTAAACTCCGTAACACCAATAAAGTCAGGTTCTGTGGGAACGAAGCAGATGTCATCGTCCCAAAATTCTACCCTGTAGGTGGTGTCAAAGGACAGCTCAATTGGGGGCGTTAGGTTAGGGAAGTCTGCCACATGGGGCTCGTTGTCCAGCAGTACATCATCAATGACCAGCGATGTATCAAGCCTGCGGGAGGGAGAATACAATTCGTAGTAGACATCCGGATTAAAAGATACTGGCAGTGCGCAAAGATCCCACAAACCACCATCTGGAGCATACAGAATCCGGGTAAGCCTAATGTCCACCAGGGAAACCTGAATACTATTTACCTTAATTGTAAACTCCGAAGCAATGTCTACACAATCGTTACTAGTAAAAAGGAGCTGAAAGGTGAACACTTCGTCAAAAGCTGCAGAGGCGGGAATGTTGATACTCACTTCCTCGGTTAAGCTGCTACCGGGGATGATGTTATCAAGTGGTTGGTCCTGTGGCAGATCAGTGATCCGTTCTTGCCGTAAGGAATAGCGGATACCGGTAGCCAGCAGGTCGCCGGTGTTTCCGATTCGGAGCTGTAAGCGGATTTCCCTTCCAGCACGAACAAGGGTATCCGCAGGCCCATTTCCAACGATCTCGAAGTCAAGTAGTTCCAATGCAGGCCGTGCTCCTGGTTCTTCCAATAGATTAACCTTTTTACTGCTGAAAGTAACAAAGTGAGCGGTTTCTTCCCACGACCAGGCAGCCCAGTAAAGGTTCTCCGTATTGCAAAGAAAATAAGCAACGTCCAGCGCTTCAAGGTCTTCTCGCAACGTACCTTCGGCAAGCGTAAGTTCGCTACCAGCTGTGACCGGGCCGAAGAAAGACCAAAGCGGAACACCACTCTCTTCTACCCTACCATTTATCAATTCAGGAGGAGCTTCATAGATACTTAAAGACAGGTAGGCACCCACATCATCACCTATTAAGAAGCCAATTTCATCCATTCCCATAACTTGACGCACAGATAGTGGCGCAGCGTTGGGGAAGAGTAGCCCCTCGTTGTTCATACTGACGGGTAAAGTTGGCTCTTTCGCGCACTGGCTTAGAGTGATGAAAAGCAGAAAGCAAAGCCCGCTGAAGTAGTATAATCGATTTGTCATTAGGGGTTATTTAAGGGGAAAATGAAGGCCGAGGCCAGTAGAGATAAAATTGAATTGCTGGTTTTTAGTACTCAGGTCAGCAGCAGGCCTAAGGCGCGCAAAAGTCCGCTCCTCAACCTCCGTACTAAGTGTTTGGTAAGAAAACATGAGGCGCAGCCAGGGAACCTTTTCAGCAGAGAGCCAGGTGTTTCCACGTATATAATTGGGAGCCAAAAAACCGTCTAGTGTTAGTCCGAACCGAACGCCAAGCGTAAGGTCACGTACCTGGTAGCCAAGGCCAACAAAGGGAACAATACGCTCTGTCCGCCATTCACGGACAGCTGCTGGCTCGTTGACAATAGGCACGACCTGGGTCTCCACCGGCAGTACAAAATAGTTGACTCCGCCCCGAAGACTGATGTTTGGATTGAGCAATAAATCAAGTGCACCGTAGCTCCAGCCCGTCAGCGACGCTTCGGGGAGCGCAATACCTCCACCCAACTCCAAAGCAAGACGGTAAGGTTCCATTCGGTAACTAATTGTTGATGCAGTGCCCGCTTCCGCAACGATGCGCCAATCAGGGTAGGCTCGTCCCAGGATCACGTCTGACGAATTGATATTTACCAGCTCCTCTCCTATCCTACCAGGAAAATTGGAGTACAAGCCGTCTCGGGCCAGCGGTAAGGTTTGCCAGCGCTTCTTTCGCTTGGTTGTTTGACCTATCGAGAAACCCGTTATGGGTGGAACCTTAACCCGTAGATAATAGGTGTCTCCAAATGCAGGGTCATAAGACGACATTATCCGTCGGGTAGTTTTTTTCGCGGCATCGGCAACTACGCGGCGCAAATGAGCAGGTTTGCTGGAGCGCACCGGCTGCTCAACTTCGGCTACATCTTCACCCTTAAGTATATCCCGAACACGAACTTCCAAAGCTTGGGGCGTGAGGTCGAACCAGATCATCATATCTGCCGCTGGGTCCTTCTCAATATTATCGGGTAGCCGCTCTTTGAAGATTTTCTTCACGTAGAGTTGGACCCATCTTTTCTGCTCTTTCTGGTTTAGAATGGGTTCGTAAAAGGTAGAAAGATCTCGCATTAGGCTACGGGCCATTTGCGCGCACTCCAGGCTATCTACAATTTTAGTACTGCAGCTGGGCTGGTACATCACCAGCTGTATTGTATCTACGCCCACTTGCCCACAAAGCCGAAGCGGTAAAGCGCTAATAAAAAGTACGGTAAAGACGATTGTCCAGTGGAGACTTATGAACTTCGAAGGGGATTTCGCGATAGGTGCCATTGATGGTTATTTTCAGGGTGTGGTTTCCAAGTGGTAGTAGGTACTTACCGGCTTGAGGATGAACAATTTTGTTGTCAATAAGGTAGCCGACTAAAGGTTCAGCCTCTCCTTCAGCTCGGTACAAGGCAAACTCGTAGGGGTACAAAACCACCGCTTCTGTAGGTGGTTCAGGCGGGGCAGGCTTCCTCGTTATGGTATCAACTGGTCTAGGAATAGGTTTATTCATTCGCTGCTCGACAGTTTCTGATTCAGAGGGAGAATCAACTATTAGGTCTGGTGCTTTGGTTGAATTTCTGGTCTTTTCTGACCCATTGGTCTCTTTTTTTTCTTTGCGCTTTGGCGCTGGAGGAAGTGGCAGAGGTAACTCTATCGGGAAGCCAGCGGTAAGAGGTGGCGCGGCCGCAGGTGCAATGTTAGGTTTAAGGAGAAGAGTTGCCAGCCCGACAAGTCCGGCGATTACAACCAGCACACTTAAGGCCTTCATCCAGGTATGGAAGCGACGTTTTGGTACTTCGATGGATTCAAGGAAATAGCGAAGAAAAGCCGATGCCCGGCCCAACGCAAATTCTTTTGAGCCCGCAGCATTGGCTTCACTTTTGTGCTTCAGCCAGTCTGTCACACCACGGATGATAATCGGCTCGGTGCCCGGCTGATGGGTAACCCCTACTAAAAAAGCGTAGGCCTCCATCTCTACACCTACAGCTTCAGAATGCTGCGTTTTCAGTACATCCAGCAACTCATTCTCTTCGGTATCGATCACTTTATCTCCACTCACAATTGGCCCTTCATGGACCCTGGGCGGAGGGTCATCGCCCTGCGGCAGGTAGCCGTGCCAGTGGCTAGTTGCTCGAGCGGCATCCCGAGCCTTTTCTATCATCCTTCTTGAACAAGGCAAGCTTTCAGCGTTGCTCATGAAGCCTTCGTTCGTTACCCGGCCTCGCTCATAGTTTCTACCGTGTGTTCCGATCAGGATGTCTCCGATGTTCGTTTTGCGTAGCCCGCCAGCCATACCAAATAGAACTGCAAAGGATGGCGAATATGCGTTAATGCCCGCCCGAACCGAATTATGGGTTTCATGAACACTCTTACCACTCCGCATCAGCGCTACGCGTAACCGCCCGCCTTTACCCTTTATGTAACCAATAAGATAACCGTGCCCCGTAGTCTTATCATGAACAAAACGAGACTTTGATAGCAAAGGGGCTACGCTCTGATACTCCGGTTCTACCGGCGTAAAGATCAGCACGTCGACGCTGCTTCTGAACGGTTTTTTCCAGGCTGTCATCTATTGATTTTTAGTGAATACTGAGAGCTGTGAGCGATGTGAATTCACATGGATTTACACAGATTTTTATGAATTCAAAATTGACCAAATCGGTCTATCCTTTAGGAATAAATTTGTGGTGAAAGAAGGATAAAGATTTCATTTTCAGTCATTTAAAGCAACTGTTCGCCTTAGCGAACGGCTAGGCAATTAATGCCCGTACGAAAGATTTAGCTCCTTCATTTTTTAACTCTTTTATCCCTTAAATCATGAATACTTTATTTGTGGAGTTGCTGCTGGAATACGGCGGCGACCTAGACCTCCTTTTCTCTTACCTCACGGAGCTACTCGGCTCATCCGCTGCGGCGGAGCAGTCTATTGTTTCGGAAGACGTAGTTATTTAACGGCAACATCAATCAGGCAAATCTCGAATGAAGTCCGTAAACCATAGTCTGCAGGCAAGCGGTTGCCTATCCTCCATAAACTGGTTCATCTTATCGCGAATGGTGATTTTTGTATAATCGTCCTTCAGGAAATAAGTATAAGTAAGGCGAGCAATCGTTCGAAACCTGCGGTAGGGCAAATTCCGGTCTCGCATCCCGAGGAACTCTTCCTTTCCATGTGCCTCGATATACTTGTCAAGAGTTTTGAAAGCCCTGATGGCGCTATCGTGCAGGTAGTCGTCGTCAGGCTTTTCTTTTAGGCAAGCAAGCAACGATCTGATGTAGTACGATTTCAAGTGAATGATTTCCTGGTGATTGTTGCTCTTATAACGGGCCATACTATAAGCCCAAACCGAATGAACAATCTCAGAATAACGCTTCTCTTGAAAGTCAAAGGCCAGGCGCGTATGGTCTTCCATGTAACCAATCACGCTATAAGGCAATTGCGGTAAAACCTCGTCACGAATCCTTCTAGCCAGCCAGAGTTGGTTGTTAATTAAGGCACGCTGTAACTGGTTATGGTATAACTGTTTCGGGATTACGGGTATCAACTGATGGCTTTTTGACCTCAACAAAGCGTGCGGCCAAAACCACATTTCGGATTGTAAGCTCAGGTCTCCCCGAAAACAAAGACCCTGTAGGTGATTGAGCAAGCCAATCATAACCGCCAACTGGTGCTCAGGATCAATTTTGTCTGCGTGGGTCAAAAGGTTACGTTTGAGTGTACCGTATTTATCAACATTATTGACCTCTGTTTCCAGTAACTTGACAAGGCCACGGTAAAGACCGGTGAGCTTGGCCTCATAGCCGAAAGCTTCGGCTGCTTCCGTCATGGCCGGCAATTTATCTCTGATTTCCGGTCTGCGCGCTATCTCAAATTCATATAGGCTTTGCTGTAGCGTGACAAATTCCATCAGAACTCTCCACATTGCTCGGAAGGCATCCGGATCAAACTTACTCTTCGGTACATCAAGGCCCATATATCCAGCATCGTGGGCCGCCCAACGGTGGAACGCACCGTGGGTACCAACCGGCAAGGCTTCCGCACTTTCTTTCCAGGTTTTCTGCGCGGAGTGGTAGCTTTTAGACAATCCTTTATTTCGAAGAGACAAGGTCTCTATTCGAGCTATTTCTTCAGGATGCTCTTCCAGGTGCTCGTAAGCATTGAAACGCAAGATTTCCTTACAAAGACGCTTCATCAATGCGCGCAGTTTCCGCTTGTCTTTAGTCAGGTCTCTGCTCTGGTAAACATCCCAAAGAATTGCCTTGATTCTAATGCTGTTCTCTGGATTTTTATCGATTCGACCAGACAGGTAGGAAAAGAGCTTTGAAAGTGGTACACGAGCTGCGTCCTTCTTCGCGATAAAAAATGGAGATTCTAAGAATTCTATAAACCGTTTATGGCTTCGTTTTCGCTGAAACAAGCTAAAGGCATCCGCTAACTGCTCTGTGTACTCCGGCCATATTGCTTTGTTTTCTAAAACAAGAGAAAATGATTGTCTGGTATGTAAGTAGTTGTTGCTCATTTTCTTACAAAGATTGTTTTTGCCTATCCCAAAGGATTTTACTGATCAAAATGGCCTTTTTAATGAAAAACCACTCGCATGCCCAAAAAAAGGTAATCACCAAATTTGGGCAACAAACAACGAAAAATGCTTAACGAAACTACTCTAAATAAAGATGAAAACAAAACACCATCCTTCTCTGCGCGGCAGATTGAAATAATCAACCAGTGGGCTGATTCAAAGTCCGCAGCGGAAGCGTCCCTAAATTTGGGTATTTCTGAGCATACCTATCGTACCCATCTAAAACGAATGCGGGGGAAGCTAAAAGTTAGCCGAACTTTTGATGTTTATCGGCACCTCGTAAATCGGGAATTACTCTAAATATTTCTTCCGGAACGCGGTCTCCAGTTCTGATTACCCTAACCCCAAATTGCCAAGAAATGAATACCATATATAGGTCCGTTAAAAACCTCCTTTGCACCTGCGGCCGCGCCTAAAAATCCTTACACCAAACAAAAATTTTCAACCGTGAATTATGGTACTCTCCGGGAGCAGCAATGGCTGCTTTCCGGGGAGCAATTCCCCAAGCGTTCCCGGAGCACAAATTCCACCCACTTTCGACTGATCAAATAAGCTCAATAATTATGAAGCATATTTTCATCCTCTATCTATTGTTGGCTCCATTTACTAGTACGCTATACTGCCAAGGCGCTGACCTTTCCGGGGTTCTCGAATCCTTGACGCAGGAGCTAGTGAATGTGGATACTGAAAAATATCGGTACGAACAGCGTCTTTTGTTTGATGCCGAAAAACCGTGGCGCGTAACAATCACGATCAATGAAATTTACGTAAAAAAAGAGAAGTCGGAGATAACGACCTACTACCTTAATCTTGCCGACCTCGACGCCAGGCTAATCAATATTGAAACGGATAAGGAGGAGCAATTGGTGATAATGAAGTGCCAGAAGCGGCAAGATTTCATCCGCCTGACTGACGAAGAGGGAGACGTTAGCTACGAGTCAGAATTACAACTGTGGTCTCCAGAAATTGATAAAGCGAAAGCACTCAGAGATCTCTTTCGTCAAGCTACTGAACTTGCCGAAAAGGCTTGGGAGGCGGACTTCGCGCCTGGCGAAAGCCTGGAGGATCTCAACGAATGGCTTGCGGAATCCGTAATGGACGTCAAGCTATCTGAATCCACCACCACCGTTGCGTGGGCACCTAATCCTACCCTGACGGACCTGGTTGAACTAACGATAAAAGGTGACGATGACGACGAAGTGCTGGTCTATAAATTCAGCCTTGCCGATTTAGCTCCCAAGAGCCTTAAACTCGGTGTTAGGAAAGAAACCGTTAGCGTGACGGCCTTCACGGTCAACAAATCTGACTTGATCCAGGAAGAAGAAAACGGAACTGTATCCGGTTATGAAAGCGCGGTCATTATCCCTGTAAACGGAATAGAAGAAGCTGGGAGGTTGATTCAGGTGCTTGAAGCCGCCATCCCTCTGGCGCGAAAAATACGAGCTGCACGGATGCCTAATCCAAAGAATTTGAAGGAAGCGCTGCATACCCTAAGTCAACTAATGACCAGCAGCAAAAATAGCCAAACAGAGATCGAGGCCGACCTCTTGCCTACCCCGCTAACTACCATGAATATTAGGATCACTGATTCCGATAAGGGCGAGGTTGAAAACGAGCGATATGTATTTGATTTTGGAGATTTGAACGCAAAGGAAGTAGCGTTAAGTGTGAAGGGAAGCGCCCTGAAAGTAAAGGTTGAAACCATCAAAGGAGAGGACTTCATTCAACGTTGGGAAGGGGAAGACGATGCTGAATTTGAGGATGAAATCGCTTTCCCGGTCAACTCCATAGAAAACAGTCATAAACTACTAAAAATCCTGCCTTACATCATTGGCCAAGCTAAAGAAATACCGGTCTCTGCAGGTGATTTCACTACCATTAAGAAGGCCATCATTGCCGGATCCAACGAAGACCGGTCTCAGACAATCGAGCAAAGAGAAGACGACTGTAAATGGAGCTTCACTCAGGTAGAAGAAGGCAAGAAGGTCGAGGAAATTTTGTACGAATTCAACCTATATGACCTCGATCCAAAGCGTGTCAGTTATGACGTTCAAAGCAAAGGGGTTTTTCTGATCCTGCCCACGCTTCGTAAGGAGGAAACCATCAACGTGTACGAAAACGACGAACCGAGTTTTACCAACATCATGGAATGGAAACTCAACAGCTTGTCTGACGCAAAACAGCTTCGCGTCACCATTATCCAACTCATCCAAAACTGTACAGAGTAGGCATTTCTACCCTTTGTTCAGGCTACTTATTCTTTGAGCACTTCGCTCAACTAAACCATACATATTATGAAAAAGCTATTTACTATTCTGGCGCTTACTTATGCACTGTCTTGCTTCATGACAAGCGAGGTAAATGCCCAAACCGCCGTAGGCATTCGCCTCGGTTCTCCGGTCTCCCTCAGTTTAAAACTACGGCCCAACGAAGCTCAGAATGCTATAGAATTATTTGTTGGTTACCGCAGCGACAAGGTGAATACTGTATTTGGCAACTCCGGCTGGACAAGCATTAGTGTTGGCGGACTGTACCAAATCCACAAGGACTTAGATATTGGTGACCTTGACGGCCTTCAGTATTACTATGGTGCTGGCGCAAGTGCCTTCATCTGGTCTTATGACGATGGATTCACCAACGTTGACGACTACGGAAGCGTAAGCTTTGGTGTGCTCGGTAATGCAGGCCTCGACTATATTTTCCCAAACAATAAAATCAACGTTAGCCTGGACTGGATGCCGCGGGTATTCCTGGGTAGCGGCTTCAATACTGGTATTGGTTTCGGCTATGGCGCGCTTAGCGCTCGGTTTGTACTGGGCCAATAAGGCAAACTGAATATGCTCTAAGCACCTCGTTGGCCCTGGTTTTAGCCAGGGCTGACGGGTATGGGTATAATGCTAAGTTCACCCACTCTCTACTACCCGAACAAAGATCATTTTATTCATTAAAAACACCACAAAAATGAAATTCCGTAATATTCTTATGATCCTCGGTTTATTGCTTTGTTTCCAATTATCCTCCCAAGGATACGAGACCGTGAGCGGATACTTAAGATCCGGCGGGGCAAAACTCTGTTCCAATCTGGCCCATCCAACAAACACCTTTAAAAAAGCAAGCTGGACATACAGCGGGAGCAACGTGATTCTTACCATGGTGTCTCATGACAATTGGTTCGACCGGGACGTGGTAACCAAGGTTTCGTTTCCGATTCTGGCAAACGGGCAGGCACTAGGCCGTCATAGACTGATTAAGGACGACGACTTCGGAGCTTACGAAGGAGTTTCCCTTTTAAAAGAAGTCCTCAACGAAACAATAAGAGAAAGTTACCGAGACTCTGACAGGGCGGTGGGAGAAATCGAGCGATTCTTTGGAAAAACCATCTTGTACATGGATGCATACGACACCGCAGGAGCCATTACTTGCTGTCAGTACTGGGTTTATCTGGCGGGCTTGTAGTTATCGACACGCAACGCTTGGTAACAGATTGCATCTTCTAACCACAATATTTATTCATGAAATACATAATTCTTCTTGGCATCTCCATGCTAGGATGGTCACCCCTTAGCGCACAGGGCAAAACCATCAACATTGACAACAACCCAAGTTACACCTTCCTAAATAATCCACTATCAGCAAAAGGAATTGACCTGGACGATATTCTGGAAATCTTTGAAGAGAGCGAGCCCTTTGAAGTCGGGAGTCATTTCCTTTGGTCAACCTACGGTTTGATCAGCAATACCGGCCCAAGGCCAGATCGAACCGGAGGGCTGATTCCGCCTGTTTCTCTGAATTATGAAGCTTCCGTCTTCGCCAATTTTGGCGTTCGTGCTTCAGGAGCTCTTCATACCTGGGAAGAGAATAAGACGCTTGCACGCTCTTCAGAGCGGGAATTCAAAGAGCTTTTCCAATATCAATACTGGACGGCAGGACTCGGGCTCACCTATCACTTTAATGTGAGTGATCGTATCGATCCTTACTTGGGCTATGCTTTTACCTATCGTAGTGGCCGTGCCTTCTGCGATTGTGTTGACGAATCATTGACTCAAAACTCACAGGACTTTTTTGGCGGTATCAGGTGGTTACCTACCGATGGGTTCTACCTCCAGGCAGAGCTCGGATCAACCAACGTGAGTATTCTTGAAGTGGGGCTTGGCCTACGCTTTTCCAAATAATTGAAAATATAAATCATGAACGCTTACAGTAAATTTATACTACTCGCTTTTCTTCTTTCAGGGGCCATGGCTTGTGATACCTATGAGGAAGTATTGCCTAGCCCTCAGGAACAACGAATCAATGAAAGCCAGGCCGAATTAGTTCGCGTTTTCAGCCAGTTGACAGGCGGAGACGAAAGTGCTTGTAATCTGATTTTTGACCCCACAGAAATCCCGGACATCCTGTGCAACATCATTTCCGATGCGCGACAGGGTAGCGAAATTGTATTCCTCGTTGACAAAACCGGATCTATGGAAGACGACATTGACGAAGTGAGGCGGAACATCAACCGTATCATCGATTGCCTTCCCCCTGGCTGTAGATTGGGAGCTGCAACCTACGGCGACAACCGGGCGGATGGCGCGGCATGGTATACCTCCACCGATCTGAATTCCGACTATGGTATTGCTCGGACTTTCATCAATGAATTCTTCTTAGTCGGTGGAGGGGACGCTCCCGAATCTGTTTATGATGCCATTTACAGGGTACTTGAGGAGATGAGTTGGTCTGACTGTTCTGCTCCGGATAAAATTATTGTGATGGGAGATGCACCGCCTCACACTGGCTTCAGAACGGATTATGAAGTAGAAGATGTACTAGCCAAAGCGGATTCTATTTGTCCCGGCACTGAATTTTACCCCGTGATCGTCCTTGACATCTAACCATAGAAAACCACTTTAACAATGAAACCATTAATATTCATCAGCCTTCTGTTTTTGATGCCCTCTGCTTATGGGCAGGTCACTTATGTAAATCCAAATGCTACAGGTAATAATGACGGGAGTAGTTGGACCAACGCTTTTACAGACCTAACGCTGGCTTTGGAACTAACGGAAGAGGGAGAAATTTGGATCGCGGAAGGGACATATAAGCCAACTGAAGGCAATGATAGGTCTTCATCCTTTACACCAAGTTCGAACATTAAGCTTTACGGAGGTTTCTCCCGGACGGGATCACCTAGTTTCCCTGATCGAGATCCCGAAGAGTATGAAACAATTCTAAGTGGGGACATTGGAACGATCAGAGATACATCTGATAACTCATACACCATTCTCAGGGCAAGTGTGGCTTTTAGTGAACCAATGAACACTTTGACGATTGATGGATTTACCCTTTCAGGCGCGAACTCACTAGGTTCTAATACAAATGATGGAGCAGCAAGATTTTCGGGAAGCAAGAACCTATCCGTTGTAATCAGTAACTGCACGTTTAGAAACAATTTTTCCAGTCAGGATGGAGGGGCAATTAGTACATCTCGAATTAACCTATCGCTAGATAGATGCATTTTTGAATTCAACTTTGCTGTAAACGAAGGAGGCGCTATTTGCTTTTCAAGTTTTGACTTAGAAAATAGAGTAAAGCTGTCATGTTCAAATACAGTGTTCTTTAATAACTCTACAGGAAGAAGTGGTGGCGCCATCAATTGTCGAGGTGATGTTAATATCACAAATTGTACTTTTGATAGTAACGTTGCGGGCCGCGAAGGAGGAGCTATTGATAACTTTAGTAGTGCAGCAGAACCCGTTAGTGAAGTTGAGCTTGTATGCATTAGTTCTATATTCACCAACAATTCAGCGGGCCGCGAAGGAGGGGTTTTGGAAAGTAGAGGAAACAATTCTTTTTATAACTGCCTATTCAAAGAAAACTCTTCTGGACTTAACGCAGGCGTGTTCTGCCATTTCAATTACGGTACGCTAAAAAGTGTGAACTGCACATTCATAGGAAACCGTACTTCCTCGAGAGGAAGCATCTTGTACATAAATTCTCCTTTCCCAGAATTTGATCTCAGATCTAATTTCACCAATTGTATTTTCGATAAAAACATTGGCAACTCTTTGATCGAGCAATTAAATAATGTAGATGAAGTGAGCATCTACTTTTCTCTTCTAGACGAGTGTCCACCGGCTACACTATGCGGAAACAACAACGTGATTGGAGAACCACCCCTCTTTGTAAGTGATAATGACTTTCAACTCCAAGATAACTCTCCGTGCATAAATACGGGTTTCAACGATGCGCTACCAAATGAGATAATTACGGATCTAGAAGGCAGCAACCGAATCGTGAACGACTTCATTGATATGGGAGCTTACGAGTCCCAAAAACCAACATCTTTAATCATTACTGATGCCTACACCTCAGGCATAGTCGTCTATCCAAATCCTACTGCTTCAGAATTGAAATTCAATACAGGCTCTGCTGGAGTCTTTAGCGAGATATTGGTAGCAGATCTAAGTGGAAGAATCGTTGAACGGTTACTAACTGATCGTAGCGAAATCATACTTCCGGTAGGCCACCTTCCACTAGGATTGTATTCTATAATTGTAAAGCGTAGAGGAAAGATTAGCGTAGCTAAGTTTATTAAAAACTAACAGCTACAGCTTTGTTTGAGCTACACCACCGCCCCCACTTAATACGCTTTTAAACGTAATTTAACTCGCAACACCCCCCATAAACGACATCACAAGTTTGTTCGTGTTATATTTGTTTTGCTCTTAAAAACCCCTCTGAATATGCTTGACCCACGCCGGATAATTCTGGCCACCCTACTAATCTTTGTTATAAGTCCACTCCACGCGCAGGACCCTTTTTTCTCTCAGTTCTACGCTAATCGAGTATACCTTAACCCTGCCTATGCGGGGCTCGACGGAGGTACACAAGTGACGCTTAATTACCGAGATCAGTGGTTTGGTGTTCCTGACGGAGGTAGTACACCTTTTCAGGGAGGTTACCGAACAATGAATGCTACGCTTAATCAGCGGGTACCTTGTTTTTTGGAAGTTGACCGGGCCAATTTTGGGCTAGCTGGTTCTTTCTTCAAAGACGAAACAGGACTTGCCCCTTTTACTACAACTGGTGGCTCATTAGCTGCTGCTTTTGAGTACGCTATAATAGATCCACACAAGAAGAAGAAAAGTGGTTTTAGGCGCTTGGAGGGCAGGCTAGGAATGCAACTGGGGTACGCGCAAAGTACGCTGAATGGTGGTCGTTTTATCTACTCGGGCCAGCTAGACCCAGTAGTTGGTTTAATTGGTAATACAAGCAGTCTTAATCTAAGTACGGGAGGATATCCGACCATGAATATTGGTTTTATGCTGCGTGGAGCATACAAAAATGGAAAAACCATAAACGGACTTAACCTTTTCACCTTAGGTGCGAGCGTATCCAACGTCAATCAACCAGATATTTCGCTGGAGGAAGGTGCTACCGACATTAGACTTCCAATGCGTACCACGATCCATGCAGGCTTTACTCAGAAAATTACTTCCCGACGAGGAACTAAACATTACAACCCGATGTACTTGGCGCCACAGTTTCGCTGGGACAGCCAGCTCAATGGTAAGCTCAATTTATTCACCATAGGTACCTACGTCCTGGGCCGTGGCCATTACTCCGGTGTATTCTTCCAGTTCAATACGCCCAACGATCCCGCTACTAACACTGGCGTCGCCATCGGCGGCCGCAACACCAACGCCCTAATTTTCAACTGGGGGATTGATCTCCGCTCCGTAATGGATCGAGGTGAACGCTGGCGCAATCGCGCCACCGGGTGGATTGTCGGTTTCTCCTATGACTTGCCAATTAGCGGCGTCAACGCGGGAGCCACGCTCGGCACCCTGGAGATTAACTGCCGCATTTTGATCAGTGAACTCAAAAAGACCAAATGCGACGTGCTTGGTAAAAATGAGCTTTATAAAGGAGCTACTTGCCCGGTTAATTTCTAACCATTTGCCTACACTCCCCACTCCTATTTTAACACCCATATAGACCTTTTGAGATGCGCTTACTTATTTTGACTACTGTCCTTGCGGCTTGTTCAGGGGTGGTTTGGGGGCAG
>CAYPIM010000154.1:0-14456 GCA_964410795.1 uncultured Lewinella sp.
TTTAAACCTAAAATTTATACGCTTCGAAAATTTTTGATTTATCGATCAGTTCCTTTATGCTGCACAAAGTACAAGTTGCTGAACATTGCCAATAATCCGGCCTTAGCCCCGGCCACAAATACTGGGGCTGATGGCGGTTAAGAAATGCAAGCTGTATGAGCTTTCCCTATGTTTCTACTTTTCCGAAAAACTCCTGTAACCGAAAAGCTAAAGCGCGAAGTAGAAAGCTTACCGGCGAGTTTTTGCATTTTTAGCCATCAGGCCCAGTATTTGTGATCAGCCGGGGGTACAGCCAAGGGCTTTGCTTCTTTTGCCCGTCAAAGAAGGCCCCCGGCAGGGCTACCAAATAAGAAATGAGGATTAAGTGTTGCTATAGCTACCTTTTAAAATGGGTGAAATGCTTGGTAAACTTGTGTGCTCACCGTAGAGCTGTGTTCCGAGCAGATACGAACAGCCTCACGCCTCTGCTCGGCTGCCGAAGACGGTCCGTCGAGCCTTAGGCAAGACCTGTGGAGGAGGCAGAAATTCAAAAACGTCCAGTGGAATGCTCGGCTTTAGACCTTTTCAGCCCCACGCTCTAAAACCTCTCCTTGCATCCTGCGGCCGCGCCAAAAAAACTAAGTTCCAAAAAAGGTACCTTTGCGCCAGAATCACGACCCACACTTATGCCGCAAGGAACCCCCGACTATACTTTTATTAAAACCTTTGCTGAACTTGAGGACTTCGCGGATGAGTGCCGCGACATAGAGTGGATGGGTTTTGATACCGAATTCATCGGTGAAAAACGCTACCAAACGCTGCTTTGCCTGATTCAAATCAGTTGCGAACACGGTTATTACCTGCTCGATCCCATTGCGGTCGACAACCTTGACCCCTTTCTTGACATCCTGGAGGATCCGGCCGTAGTCAAGATTACCCACGCAGGGGACAACGACTACCGACTGATGAATAAACAGTTTGACTGTATTCCGCAGAATGTATTCGATACCCAGGTAGCTGCGGGTTTCATCGGCCATCGCTACCCCATGAGTTTCGCCAAACTGGTAGACGCTGAAACCGGAACAATGCTCGCCAAAGGCTCGGCTGTCACCGATTGGAGTAAGCGCCCGATGAGCCCCAAGCAGATTAAATACGCCCTGAATGACGTGATTTTCCTACGGGAACTGTACGACAAAATCATGGGGAAACTGGCCGATAACGGCCGCCAGGAATGGGCCCTCGAAGAGTGCGCCGCTATGACCAACGAAGAATACTATTATCGGGACCCCAACCACGAATTCCTGAACAGCAACATTGCCCGCAGTAGTCGCACCAAAGACCGTGTTTTCCTATTGCGCCTCTACGAGTGGCGTCGTTCTACAGCTGAGCAAAAGAATTACAGCAAAGAGATGATTTTGCAGAGTAAGCTCATCTCGCAGCTAACCCGTGGTGTTCGAGGAGGTTTGTCTTCCATGCTCGAAAATCGCCGTTTACCCCAGAGTACCGTAAAGCGGTACGGGCAAATGTTCGTTGAAATGTATGAGCGAGAGGCTACAACTGAAGAGCTAACCATCGCCAGGAGCATCCAACGCAGCAAGCAGGAAGATGAAGAAGATGATATGCTCATTGAGCTGCTTTACCTAATTATGAAGTACCGCGCCAACGAAGCTGAAATAAGCCACGCTCTCGTGATGCCACGTAATGCGATCAAACGAATGAAGCAAGATCCGGAAACGCGTAATACCATTCTTGGGAGTGGTTGGCGCAAGGAACTACTGGGTCCTGACTTCGTCAACTGGCTCAACAACTTTGATAATCTTTCGCTTAAGATTGACGGCGGGAAGATTTCGCTGGAGGCGTAACTGGTCGATGCGCACTCCGTGCGCGAGCGGTCCGAGCATTCTCCGAATGTGCGGCTATCTTATTAGTTTTTGTTGGCAAGAATCAGACTACGGGCGCGCGGAGCGTGCCTGTACCGCTCGCGGCCGGAGGCCACATCGACCACATTTAACGAGTAACAACCACCCGCCGAACAACCGTCCCTACCTCGGTGGGCAGGGCCAAAAAGTAAGTCCCAGTGCTAAGATGACCGAGGGACAGTTCCGTACGGGCACTTCCGTTCGATGAAAATTCCCCAACTTTTCGCCCGGAAAGATCAAGTACTTGTAACTGTCCGTTCAGGGCGTGGTTACCGCTTTCTACGGTAAGTAAATTGTTGGTAACGGTAGGGTAGACCCGTAAACTTTCGTCTTCTACTACGGGACTCTCGAAGCTGGTGTTCAGGTCGCGCTCCCCGTTGGCAAAGAAGTAGCCCCAATGGCCACCGGAGATGATGCCAGATGGGTTGCCCGCTGAAGAAATCTTGTCTTCCGCGATTGGGATGACCGCCAAAACGCGGGTTCCGTCCTGGGTTTGCGCATCAAAGACAACACGGTCGTCATCAAGTCCGTAATTGGGGTAGTTTACGATGCTGTTCTCAAAGATGGTTGCTGAGGCTCCGGTCTCGATGTTTGCTCCGATGATCTTGAAGGATTCCTCTTCAAAATCAACTTCCTCAAAGGCGATGATATAAGGGGAGTTCTTAGAGAAGGTTGGGTTGCCAATGGATATGCCTTCGGGCAAGCTGTTGGAAAGCTTTTGAATGCCGCCATCGCCAAAGTCATCATTGGCTGTGTCCCAGGCACGAAGCAGGCCAATGTCCCAGAATTCAAGCCCGTCGTCTAGCCGGCTAAGGGCATCGTACATCAGGAATTGGCCTCCTGGTTCCCATACCAGTGCGTCGGCGTAGAGCACATCTCCCGTGCTGACACTTCCGGCGGAAGTGGTCGGGTTAGACAAGGCAAGGAAACGGCCCAAACCACTGACGAAATCAAAGATGAGGATTTCGTTGTCCTGGTCCGTGGTGGTTACCGCGAGGCGAAGTCCGTCCTTGCTGATGGCAGCATTGCGCCAGATGGTTTGCGGATCGTTTTCAACAAAGTCGAGCATCGAGGTGGTAAAGTTGTAGGTACGGAGTCGGCCTTGATCGTCTACAAAGACGGCAATTTCCCCATCGTCGGTCAGGCTGGGGCGGCTGCCAAGGTTTACGTTCTCAAGCGGGTTCTCAAGTAAGTTCCCCACTTCGTCTGACAGGAAGAGCGCGGTTTCATCGGTGTTGGCCAGCAGGAGGAAGCGGTCTCCTTCGTTGGTTTCCAGATCGACGGTGTAATCACCGGCTTCGCCACCAATGCCTACCCCGTCAAAGGCGGCGTTGGCCGCAGCTACTACGTTGGCTCCGTAGAGGTCGGTGGCCGCATTAACGACGGCAATGCGCAGGTCGGCGAACCTACTGGAACGCGTCAGGTAAGTCGCCAGCGCTCGGTAGTACACCTGCTCCGCGCGGATATCACCTACGGCGGAGTTAGAGCTGAAGAGGAAGAAGGCCCGATTGGTGATGCCACTGTTGAAATGTACACCTCCACGGTCACCTTCTTCGGTGTTGGGAAGGTTGACGAACTCGTCCATGTGGGCTGGTTGCCAGCCACGCTGCGGGAAAGCGGAGGCACCGTTGTTAGGATTGCGAAGGTTGCGCAGCGCTCCGGAGGGGAATGCTCCGGTTACTACGTCCTCTCCCAGGCGGTAATCCCCTGTTTCTCCCTCAATGAGGTAGCCGAAGATGTCGGCGAAGGACTCGTTCATGGCGCCAGATTCGTTTTCGTAGACCAGGTCTGCCGTCGACTGAATTACACCGTGGGCCATTTCGTGCCCGGCTACATCAAGTCCACGTGGCAAGCGCTGAAAAGCATCGGCTCCGTTACCGTAAAACAGCGCCCGGCCATTCCAGAAAGCATTGTCCATCTGGGTGCCGTCCGTTTCGTTGATGTTCATGAAGGAAAGGACATTGCCACCGTTCCCGTCAATGGAGTTACGGTTGAACTTATCAAAGAAGTACTGGTAAGCGGTTCCGGCATTGTCCTGCACGCTGGCTTCGGTTTTGGTCCAGTCAAGATTATTGAGACTGGGCCGGAGGCTGGGGTCGAAGTCGTTGCGCTGGGGGCTTCCACTCAGGCCATCATAGCTGAGGATTATCCCATCAATCTGTCCGTCAGTAACCGTAAACATAGGGCGGGTACCATCCACCAGGAGGAACTCATTCTGCAGGCAGAAGGTATTGATGGTCACGGACCGCTCGAAGAGGTCAGTAACGTTGGCGGTTGCGGGGCCGTCGGGTGAGGCGTTGCCGCTCGTCTTCAAGGCCCGTTTTGGATGATGACTACAGGAAGTATTAGCGGGGTCAACGCCTGCTTTTAGTCCGCAGGTGTGGATGTTTTCGTGGAGAACAGCACCCGTATTAGCGTCCAGGAAAAGACTGGCGTGCTCCTTCAGGTTTGGGCGAATGTTTACGTGCCAAGCGAGGACTGGAGATTCACCTCCGGCGTATACGACGAGTTCTGATTCCAGCTGAGGGCCCGAAATCCAGTCTAGTTGATGAGCCGGCAGATCGACCCACTGTTCCTCAAACTTACTTTGCACCTGCGTACGCGCCGCCGCTTCGGTGAAGTTTGGAATGATGTTTAAGTTCTGAGGACTTGCTTGCAACCGGCCGGTGTAGAAATCGAAGCCATCGGCACCTCGAGCGTGTAAACGGGCATCAGCGGGCAGCACGGTAAGGCCACGGTAGATCTGCTTTAAGCGAAGGTGCTTTTGGCCAAGGGCATCCGTGATTTCTTCCGTTATCCTGATTTCCTGTTCAGGATTTTGAAGACCTAATTCGGCAGAAACTGCGGTGAGGTAGGCATAAGCATCTGCCTTGTCCGGGCGTGCGGTAGGAAGGTCAGTGGGCCTTCCTTCAAGGGCATAAATCTGTCCGGTGTCCTCGTCTGCGCGAACACGAACACCGGCAACACCCGGTAATTTTATGTTCCGGACCTTGTCAATATTCAGGCGCGGCCGCTGGTGCAGAGCTGGGCTTATGAGGGCATTGTTGCTCCGGTTGAGCTTGAATTCGAGGCGGTTGACGTCAATATTCGACGGCGTAGTAGAAGGGGTAGATTCCGGCTTAAAACGCTGCTGGGCAGCAATTGAAACAGAGAAGAGAACACAAATGAGAAGTAAGGAAAGTCTATACATAGTTGTAGAAATATTGTCGGTTTGTAGGGGATGGCAGAGGGGAGAAATTAGTCCGATAGGTAACGTACTTGAATATTTCATTATACGGCTGCCTGAGATGGTCCGTCGAGCCTAAGGTAAGACATTTGGTAGGGGGGAGTAGTGTATTCAAGAGGCCCTATTTCTGAACGATGACCTCTGCCTTTTTCTTATCCTTCACGCATTGCCCTGACCTGAGCCATTAGTGCCTGGAAGCATTCCCCAGCGTCTTTGCTCGGGGCATTTTTGGGCCCTGACCAACGCAGTGGCTGCGCCACGCCTCCGGAGTAGCGGGTCATCATGGTATTCATGTTGGCCGGCTTGTTCGGGGTGGCCTGGAAGTTGATCTTGGCAATCTCTGCCCCGAAGTTCAGGAGCTCTTCTTTCTTGAGCTTACCAATCTTCTCAATTTTCCCGGTAGTGCGGTTGTTGAAGAGAATTCTGCCATTGTCTAAAAGGAGAATATACTCACGGATCTCACCGGTGAAGCCTCCGGCGTTGCCGAAGTGAAGGCGGTTATCGGGGAGTTTCTCTACAGTGTATTTTTGACAGCCGAAGAAAAGACAGAGTGGAATGAGGTAAGTAAGTAGGCGCAAAGAATTGATGGTTGGTAGGCCACAAGATAGCTTATTTGCGGGTTCCTCAACATTTGCACGGAGAAACGAACTACTCCACCACTTCATATTCTTTAATCTTTCGGTAAAGCGTTCGTTCGCTAATACCAAGCTCAGCGGCGGCTTCCTTCCGGCGGCCATTGTGCTTGCGCAATGCCTTTTTGATTAGTTCTTTCTCTGCGTTGGCAAGGCTGAGGTCTTCGTCTACCACCTCACTTTCTGCATAAGCGCGGTGCATGTTGTGATCAACGATGATGGGGTCACCTGGCTTATATTCGGGCTGGTTGGGGCGAGGCCTTGAACGGTTTCCAGCACCCGCATACGCGGCACCTCCGGAAACCATTGGTGCTACGTCTACATCGAGGTTACGCATGTCGTAAGCTTCGGTTGCGACGTTGCCCGCATCGGCAGCGAAGCGATCTATTTCTGCAGCTGCGGCAGGGTAGTTGCCGGGCATGGCTAGGGATTGGACGCGCTCTACGTCCCGAACACTGAGGTTGTTACTTCGGATCAGGTCCGCTATCAAGTTCTTAAGCTGGGTCATGTCCTCTTTCATGTCGAAGAGAACTTTGTAGAGAATGTCGCGCTCCTGGAAATTATTCGTGGGGTTGCCAACTTGGTCTTCGGTTCGGATCGCTGGCAAATTGCGTTGCATAAGTTGAGGCATCAACTCGGCAAGGTCTACGGCGGAGAGCTCCCGCTTTTCGGAAAGAATGCTCATGCGTTCCGCTACATTCTTCAGTTCCCGAATGTTACCGGGCCAGGCGTACTGTTCAAGCAGCCAACGCGCTTCTTCTTCGAGCTGAACGGCTTCGATGCCTTGCTTTTCGGCGAAGTTGTTGGCGAAGTAACGGAAAAGGAGGTAAATGTCTTCCGGCCGCTCACGTAGGCTGGGCATTTCAATTGGCACCGTGCTGAGACGATAGTAGAGGTCTTCGCGGAACTTGCCGTCGCGGACCCGATCCAGGAGCTTACGGTTGGTGGCTGCTACTACCCGAACATCCGTCTTCTGGACTTTATTGGAACCCATCCGGATGAATTCCCCGTTTTCAAGTACCCGTAGCAGAAAAGTCTGGGTTTGAGCGGGCATCTCACCAACTTCGTCAAGGAAAATGGTGCCACCATCAAGTGTTTCAAAGTAGCCTTTCCGGTCTCCGGTGGAGCTGGTGTACGCACCCTTTACGTGGCCGAACAGCTCGGAGTTTATGGTGCCCTCAGGCAGCGCACCACAGTTGATGGCGATAAAACCCTGGTGTTTGCGTGGGCTGTTGTCATGGATAATACGACTCATGACTTCCTTACCAACTCCGGATTCGCCCATGATGAGGACGGAGAGGTCAGATGGAGCTACCCGAACGGCCGTATTAAGCGCGTTCTCCAGTGCTGGAGAACGGCCTACTATGCCGTAGCGGCGTTTGATGGTATCTATATTGGCCATACTGTTCGGCAGCCTTTAGGCTGCTATTTTGCAGCCTCCGGCTGCGAATTAGTTATTGTAAGGACAGCCTGTGGACTGTCGAACAGCAGCCTAAAGGCTGCCGAACGGTTCTCCGAATAGGGTAGCGGAGGTGGAGCCCGTAATCTTAACGGTTACGTACATTCCTGGCTTTTCCCCGTCTCTTTTTGGGAATACTACCATTCGGTTTTGGGTCGTCCGGCCTTTCCAGTCTTGGTCGGATTTCTTGGAGTCTCCTTCGATGAGCACCTTAAAGGTCTTACCTACTTCTGCGGCATTAAGCTCACGACTGATTCCGGTTTGTAGTTCAATAATTTCCGTAAGGCGACGCTTCTTGGTCACCAACGGGACGTCGTCTTCCAGTTTTCTCGCTGCAGGAGTGCCAGGGCGTTCACTGTAGAAGAACATATAGCTCATGCTGTAACGCGCAAATTCAACCATGCTCAGCGTATCCTGATGATCTTCTTCGGTTTCGGTACAGAAACCGGTGATGATGTCCGAAGAGATGGCGCAGTCAGGCATGATTTCGTAAATGCGGTTCACCTTCTCTTTGTACCACTCTCGCGTATAGGTCCGGTTCATCAAGTCCAGAATGCGGGTATTACCCGACTGGACGGGCAGGTGGATGTACTTACAAACGTTCTCGTGGTCGCGCATGGCGTAGAGTACATCGTCGGTGATGTCTTTTGGATGACTCGTGCTGAAGCGGATGCGCAGGTCGGGGTCTACGGCGGCAGTCATGGTCAGTAGTTCCGCGAAGTTGACGGTTTCCTCCGTTTCGGGATTTTGCCATTTGTAACTGTCCACGTTTTGGCCCAGTAGTGTAACCTCGCGGAAGCCTTTATCGAAAAGGTCAGTAGCTTCGGCTACGATGCTGAAGGCAGAGCGGCTACGCTCGCGGCCCCGGGTATAGGGCACTACGCAGAAGGAGCACATATTGTCACAGCCCCTCATTATGGAAATAAAGGCCGTTACGCCGTTACTTTGCAGGCGAACGGGGCTAATGTCAGCATAAGTTTCTTCTCTGCTGAGGAAAACATTAACTCCCTTTTCACCGTCTTCGGCACCAGCTACGAGGCCCGGAAGATCGCGGTATGCGTCAGGGCCAACAACGATGTCCACCAGCTTTTCCTCTTCCAAAAATTTAGCTTTAAGGCGTTCGGCCATGCAGCCAAGTACCCCGATCATTGTACCGGGTTTGGCTTCCTTGACTTTGTTGAACACCCGTAGACGCTTGCGTACGGTATCCTCTGCTTTCTCGCGGATGGAGCAGGTGTTGACCAGAATGAGGTCCGCGGCTTCCATATCACGAATTGGGCTGTAGCCCGCTTCCCCGAGTATGGACGCGACGATTTCAGAGTCGGAAAAATTCATTTGACAGCCGTAGCTCTCAATATAAAAATGTTTGGCTCCAGCTTGCTTTGGCGCAAATTCAGCACCGAATGCTTCGCCCTGACGGGTTTCGTCTACCGTCTTTGCGTTGATGTCCACCAGGGTGGGATTGTCGTTGTACATAGGGTTTGCCCTTTAAGAAAGGCGAAGGTACGGCGAGGGCGTGACAAATTGGCAGAAGCCGGGTGGGTATTTTAGGGTATTTGTTCAGGAGAAGGTCTTCTTAGGAACGCGAATGAAATAAGACGGTAAGAAATCGTGGATAAGAATGTTTCCAATTCCGAACTTGACAGGCGAACTTTTTTGTTCTGTAATTTGACGCGTTTTGTCGCAAGAGAGATGTATAATCTTTGAACAACTACACACTTTCTTAGCAACGACAAAAAAGAATTCGACTGGCGAGTTTGTGGCCACAAACTCGCCAGTCGAATTCTTTTTCGCCGATAGAATGGAGTATCAATTTTATCAGGCGTAAAGATGATGAAACCCACCAGCAAACATTTTCTTCGTGTCGCGAAAAAGTTCGCCTGTCGAGTTTAGGAGCAAAGAATTCGTATGGCTCCTGTTGTATACTGACCGTTGAATAGTATTAATCTTTCTTTACGGAGATGGAAGATCCTTTACTGAAAGGCCTGCCGGTCTGCTGTTCGTATAGTTCAAGGAAGCGAGCGTGTCCTTCTTTCGAGGCCTTCTTACCGTTTACTTTGAGGTTGTCGATGTCAACGGTAAGTTTACGGAGCCGCCCGGTGTCCTCGATGAGGCCTTCACGCTGTAGCTGCTGTACAAGGACTTCGTAGCTTGCCTCGCGGCGTTCTATTTTTTCTTTCTGAATTTGAATTCGTTCTACTCTACGCACCATGCGGTCGGCTTCACGTTCCATGTCTCGCTCTTGCCGCTCCAGGTCGCGGTCTTCGCGTTCTAGGTCGCGCTTCTGCCGCTCCAGGTCGGCTTTCATGCGGGATTTCCGCCGTTCCATTTGCTCGATCATGGTTTCCATTTCCCGAATTTCGGCTTCGGCTTCACTATGGCCATCAGCTGGCATCTCGCGGTTCAGGCCCTTAGGGTCCATCCCGTCAGAACGCCATTCATCGGAGTGCCATTCAAAGGTGCGGCCATCTCCGGTACTGTCCATTTGCCAGTTTCCGTTACCATCGCTACGAAACTGGAAGCGCATTGTATTTCCGTCACTACCAAACTCAAACATCCGTTCGAGGCTCTGGCTGAGGCGTTCGCTCATTCTTTCTAAGTCTTCTCCCATTCCTTCAAAGCGAAACTCAAAGTTTTCGCCCATTTTCTCGAACTGATTGCCGAGACCTTCGAAGCGTTCTTCCAGGCCTTTCATGTCTTCATCAGGCCAACGATAAATGCGCATATCACGGTTGGAGTTGTCACGTCTTTCACTGGTTCCCAGCAGTTCTTCAACGCGATCCTGGTGTTGGTCGAACTCCTCCTCGGGTACATCCTTACCGTCTATTTTTAGTGATTTTATTTCACGGTCTTCCACAACTACGGAAATGGAGGAGCCATTGCGGTAGGAATTTACCGTATGACGACCGGAGGGTAAGCTGTCGGTTTGTACTGGCGCGGCCGCAGGTGCAAGGAAGGTTGAAAAGGCATTGAAATCAGCGGCAGAGACCGTTGCGATACTAAGTAGTAGGGCGAATAAGGTAAATAGTGGCTTCATCTTTGGCTTGTTGATTATTGGCAAATTAAGGAAGGAGTGTTGTTAAATCCAATCTCTCTTCCATTATATAGACGAACGGAATACTCACATGGTTGCATCCGTTCTCTCGGGTCGAGGAGTTTTACTCCGAGCAGAGCCGTTTAGCTGTTCGTCTCTGCTCGGAATGAAATTCCTCGACCAGGGTTCTTTAGCCATTGCGTACCTTACCGCCCTATGCTAACGGACTATCAAGAAGCCCTTAAAATTACCCTTGCCCAATCTTTCAACTGGGGCGAGGAACATGTTCCTCTGGCCAAAGTCAGTGGCCGCATCCTTGCGGAACCACTCCGAACAGATCGCCCTCAACCGCCCTTTGATCGGGTGACAATGGATGGAATAGCCATCAACTTTACTGGCTATTCAAGTGGTCAGCGAAAATTTCCGATAGCGGGTGTTGTCGCTGCTGGGGCAGAACCCATTGCCCTGACGGACGTGGGGCATTGCCTGGAAGTAATGACCGGCGCAGTTCTTCCTCCCGGCGCAACTACCGTAATCCGGTACGAGGACCTGGAAAGAAAAGACGATAGTTTCTTTTTGCCCGAAGGTGTTGCTGACACCAATAATATCCATTACACGGGGAGCGATGCAAAACAGGGGCAAGAGTTGCTAGCTCCTGGTTCAGTTATTGGTGGTGCTGCGATCAACCTGCTAGCGAGTTGTGGCTACGCTAATGTACTGGTAAAGCGACTGCCGAAAGTTGCAATCATCGCCACCGGAGACGAACTGGTTGAGGTAGGAGAGCAGCCCTTGCCGCACCAGATCAGAATGTCTAATCTATTTCATTTGCAAAACCAATTAAGTACGGCGGGTATTCAAGCTGTCCCCCATCACTTGGCAGACAACAAGGCCGTACTTCTTACCGTAATCCAGGACTTATTGGCATCGAACGATATATTGATCTTCAGCGGCGGTGTCTCTAAAGGGAAGTACGACTTTTTACCGGAGGTGCTGACTGAACTCAAAGTAGAAAAACTCTTCCACCGGGTTGCGCAGCGGCCGGGGAAGCCGATTTGGGTAGGGCGCGCTGAAGATAGAATGGTCTTCGGTTTGCCAGGTAATCCGGTATCTAGTCTTACGGGCTTACTGGCCTATGTTGGCCCATTTTTGCGCAAGAACCTGGGCCTTTCTGAAGAGCTTGACAAACGAGCGTTAGGTGCTGATTTTTCGTTTGATAAAGACCTCACATTATTTCAGATAGCGGCCATTAGTTCTACTACCCAGTTTGCGCACCCGGTGAGTAATGCTGGCTCCGGAGATGCAGCGAGTATGATACGAGCCGATGGTTTCCTGGTGTTACCACGCGAACGTTCAACCTTTGCTGCCGGAGAGGCTTTTCCTTTTATTCCTTTTGATAAGATTTTATGAAAGAAACGCACCAAAAACACCCCCCACTACTGCGGCCGTTAGGCGATCATTATGCGAGGACAGACGTAGCACTGGTCGGTTCTACCTGTGCGGTAATGGATGAACTTATAGTGAGTTGGTCAGCTACACTTCAGCCAGCTTTCAAGACGCTCTCTGTGATCGGCGACCATGCAGAGTCACCCGAAGGGACCTTGCTTCAAATCGGCTCCAAGCGCTTTAGTACTCCGGAGAGTGGTTGGAATGAATACGACGAACGACTGCAGCGCAGTTACTTTGACTGTGCGTTGGTGAACGGAAACCATTATCCCGCAGCGCGCCAAATTGTATTCATCGACGAAAAGAAAGCTTCTACGCTGGAAAGACGACGTGAACAGCTGACTAATGTGATTGCCATCATCTTAGTAGGGGGTGCTCGCCAGCAGGTGCCTACCTGGTTGAAAGAAGACCTGGCCGGAAAGCCGGCCCCTCAAGTTAGTAGTCTTGAAACGGCAGATGGTTTAGTGCTACCCATCCTTGAAAACCTACTTCGCACCCGCGTCCCCGCCCTCAAAACGCTAGTACTTACCGGCGGGAAAAGCCAACGGATGGGCCAACGCAAAGCGGACCTTGTCTACCGCCCTGATGGTAAAACTGAAGCGGAGCGTATCGCTCTGATCTGTAATGAATTATTGCCCGGAAGTGTTCATATCTCCGTGGCGGACCCTGAACAAACACCACTAAAAGGCTTCCCGAACCTCCCGGATAGATTTCCTGGTTTAGGTGCTGCTGGCGCTATTTGTACCGCTTTTATGACGGACCCCAACGCGGCATGGTTAGTGATAGCCTGTGACTTGCCACTGCTTGAAAAAGAGCAAATCCAAACCTTGCTGAAAGCTCGTTCGCCTGGCCGGCTTGCGACTGCTTATCAATTGGCTTCCCAACGATTTCCTGAACCACTCATCGCGATCTACGAACCTAAGGCCTACCAACGCCTTTTGCAGTTCTTATCAATGGGGTATGCTTGTCCGCGTAAAGTACTCATCAATAGTGACGTAAATAAGCTGGTGACTAAAGATGAACGCCCGTTTATGAACGCAAACACGCCGGAAGAAAGAGCGGAAGTGTTGGCCATATTGCGGGATTGAAAATTCTAAGGTGCACGAATTAAAAACAGTAAAATTTTTAGGAGACATCCCTTACCTTGGCCGCTCTAACTGAGCCTTAACCAAGCCAATGTCAAAACAAACTACTCACCACCTACTGATGGTCCGTCCACGTGATTTCGCCATCGGTAGCCCCACGCATATTGATAACCTTTTCCAGGCCGTTGCGCCACCTGAACATCAACGGGAAATCGCCGCAGTTGCTCAGGTTGAATTTGATAAATACGTAGAAATTTTACGGGCAAATGGCCTACGCATTACCGTAATGGACGATCAGCAAGGTATTGCTACGCCTGATTCTGTCTTTCCCAATAACTGGTTTAGTACCCACGAGGATGGGCTTTATGTCACCTATCCTATGTTCTGGCCGCAGCGTCGAGTTGAGCGCCGAGCAGATGTATTGGAAGTACTTGATCGTGACCACGAAATAAACCGGACGCTCGCGCTTGAACACTGGGAGAACGACGGTAGAATTTTGGAAGGAACGGGAAGCTTGGTGCTAGACCGGCAGAATAAAATTGCCTACGCTTGCTATTCCGAACGGGCAACTAAGTCTGCCATTAAAGATTGGTGTATGGCTATGGACTATACCCCGGTCACTTTTAATTCTGTGGACAAACGCGGCGGTGTGATTTATCATACCAACGTTATGCTCGCGGTTGGAAATACCGCTGCTCTGGTTTGTCTGGACAGCGTCCACGACCCTGAAGAGAAAGCAAATCTTACCGAAAGCCTAGCGAAAACGGACAAGAAAATCATTGGCCTGAGCCTTGACCAAGTTGACGGCTTCGCGGGCAATGCCCTTGAAGTGGCAACCCCAAACGGGCCGGCTTGGGTGATGTCTTCCACGGCTTTCAATGTTCTTGATCCCGCGCAGAAAGAAGCCCTTGGAGCCCCGATAATCCACGCCCCATTACCGGTTATTGAGAAGTATGGAGGAGGAAGTGCCCGGTGTATGATTTCAGAAATCTTTCTTCCGGAGAAATAGATGGTAGAACACAGGTGGTCTCGAACTTTGGGCTGTGCCTCTATAACTTTCTTGCCCTCACAAACTGTATGCTGACCGTTAAGAATGATATCATACTGTCTATAAAATAATCCTTTTATCAAGTATTAGTTGGGCTGTACTTCATGCTCGGGATGACTTATGTTGGCCTATATTTGCCAGCCCTGGCGAAAGCCACTATTAGCTTGCAGCGCACTGCCTTCTGCTCATTATTTTCTACTAACTACCACATTATGTCGAACTACCAAAACCTTCTAGTCGAAGAAAAAGAAAATATTCTTCATGTAACCATCAACCGCCCCAAGGCGCTCAACGCGCTGAATCAGCAAACAATGAAAGAGCTCCGCGAGCTTTTTGGATCCGATTACGCTGACCGGAAGGACATTACCGGCGTTTTACTGACGGGCTCCGGAGACCGGGCCTTTGTTGCTGGCGCGGACATTAAAGAATTCATTGGTGTTGCTGCTGAGGGCTCAGGCAAAGAGATGGCGGTAAAAGGTCAGGATGTATTTTTTCTGATTGAGAACTTTCACCGTCCGGTACTGGCGCTTGTCAATGGCTTCGCCCTTGGTGGTGGCTGTGAATTGGCCATGGCTTGTCACCTGCGGGTAGCTTTTGATACAGCGCGTTTCGGCCAGCCAGAAGTTAACCT
>CAYPIM010000155.1:0-14202 GCA_964410795.1 uncultured Lewinella sp.
ATCAAAAAATCCACCCTTACCTTTCTCAAGCAACTAGCCAAAAACAATGACCGCGAGTGGTTTAAAGACAATAAGGCCAAGTACGAAGCCGGCCGCGAAAACGTAGCCGAATTCGCCCAAGCTTTGATGGACCGCCTTACCGCATCTGACGTTCTCGCCACCGAGAACGGAAAAAAGTCTCTGTTTCGGATTTACCGTGATGTTCGTTTCAGCAAAAACAAAGAACCCTATAAGACCAACTTCGCCGGTCAGTTTGTCCGCGACGGGAAGCTGCGGCGGGGCGGCTACTACTACAACATCTCTCCTACCGGAGATTGGCGCAGTATGGTTGGTGGCGGATTCTACGGCATCGAAAAAGACGACCTCAAACGGATGCGCGAGGAGCTCGCAGTAGATGCCTCCGAATTGCGGGCCATCATTGCGGACAAGGACTTCGTCCGCGTCTTCGGTGAGCTGCAGGGCGCTCAGTTAAAAACCGCTCCTCGCGGATACGAAAAAGACCATAAGAACATTGACCTACTTCGCTACAAGCAGTTTTACTGCGCACGCAACTTCACTGATAAAGAAGTGCTCTCGGCGGAGTTTCTGGACATGGCGCACGAAGCAACGCTTACCCTACGCCCGTTTTTTGACTTCTTTACGGAAGTGCTGACTACAGACGCTAATGGCGAACTGGTGGTTTAGGAGTCGTGAGTGTTGGAGTCGGGAGTCGCTACCGCAGGTGCCACTCTCTGCGCTACGCTTGTTCGCTTAAGGTAAGCAAGCGTAGCGCCGCGAACGGTATTTGCGGTAGCGACTCCCGACTCCAACACTCCGGACTCTTTCAGCTACTTAATAAATTTCATCCGGTAATCCGCCCGGATTTCACCCTTTTTGATCTTCTCCAACCTACGTTTGATCATGCGCTTCTTTAGCGGCTTGAGCAGTTCGGTGAAGAGAATGCCTTCGATGTGGTCATATTCGTGCTGAATCACACGAGCATTCATACCGGTGAAGGTGGCCTCCTGGGGCTCGAAGTTTTCATCCACCCATTTCATCGTGATGGTTTCCGGACGATCTACGTCGCCCGTAATGTCTGGAATACTCAGACAGCCTTCGGAATAAGAAACGTCCTTACCCGACTCTTCAATAATTTCTGCATTGATAAAGGCCATCTTCAGCCCCTTATCTTCTTCTCCTTCGTCAAACATCGGTCCGCTATCAATGAGGAACAGCCTAATGTCTCGACCGATCTGAGGAGCTGCAAGGCCTACACCGTTGGCGTGGTCCATGGTTTCCCACATGTCAGCTATTAGCTGTTCTAATCCTTCGTAATCGGGGGTAATATCTTTAGCGACTTTTCTCAATACGGGCTGGCCGTAAGCGTAAATGGGGAGAATCATGTTATGTGTTTCTGAATGCGTAAAACTCGGGCAAAAGTAGAAAATAGAAACTGAGTCTACGGATTAATAACCTCCTCAGTTCACTGCTATAACAATTAAGTTCATGTGTTATAGTTTATAATAAGATGTTGGCGCATCAAATCAGTTACTTTCCATGAAATCCTGTAAGATAATGGTAGCAGCAATCTTGTCCACCCGCTCTTTTTCGCGCCGTTTCATCTTAGGCACCCCCGAGTCAATCATAGCTTGCATCGCTCGTTTTGACGTAAGGTATTCGTCCTGCCGATGAAGATTAATGTCCGGGTAGAGTTTCGCAAACTTACGTTCAAAGCCTACAACCTGAGCATTGATCTTATTAGGCGTTCCGTCTTTGTGCCGGCTTTCACCTAATACGAGATCGCCAACCGGTTCGTTTTCAAGATAGTTTTCTAACCACTCAAAAAGCTGCCAGGTGGGCACCGTCGTCAGGCCCGTAGCGATGATGCGTAGGGGGTCCGAAGCAGCAATGCCGCACTTCTTGGAGCCGTAGTCTATGGCGAGTATGCGATTCATAAGTTAAAAACTAGAATAGTGCAATTTAAAGAACCAATAAAACGGCAAACTAGTTGTTAGGCCTCATATTTCTAAGCCTCTGGTTTCGGTTTTGGGCGCGATCGCAGGTGCAAGGGAGGTTAGACTTACGATGTCGGCCTACTTTTTAGTTTCGCCGCCTACTTATTCAATGTTGAGCGCTAAAAGTTCTCTGTATACTCCGTAGTTCTCCTCGTCAAAACAGACAAAAAAGACCTCAGACAGGCTATCAGGTTTAAAATCTTGAACAGCCTGGATGGCAATGGCCGCAGCTTCCCCTTTTGGATATCCATAAATACCCGTGCTAATAATGAGGTGTTTGCTGCATTGACAATTACATCAACTTCCTCCCGAGTGATATCCCCTCTTTTCAAGTAAATATTCATCCGTGCTAACAGTTATGTTGACTATTTGGGTAGCGCGGAGGAACGGACACTCGGAGTGTCCGTTCCTTGAGCCATCTAATGATATTAATGAATTGCTCCTTGAGCAGCTTGCTCTTCACCAGTTCTCCGAAATAGTGATTTGATACTCCGGCGGGTTTTGTAGATCAGCCACATCATCACTGGTACAACGACCAGAGTGAGGAAAGTGGCGAAGACCATACCGTAGATGATCGTCCAGGCCATCGGGCCCCAGATAGCGGTGTTGTCTCCGCCCAGGAAGTAGCGCCCGTCCCAGGAAGCGATGAAGCTGAAGAAGTCGAAGTTGAACCCGATCGCCAACGGAATGAGACCGAGTACGGTCGTGATGGCCGTAAGCAATACTGGCCGTAAACGTGTAGAGCCCCCGTCAACAATAGCTTCTCGGATATCTTCCAGCTCGAGGTTGGATATTTTTTCAAGCCCCTGGGCATTCGCACGTTCTTTCATCAGCAGCGTCGTATAATCAATTAATACGATGGCATTATTTACTACTACACCCGCCAGAGATATGACACCAACCCCCGTGAATACGATAGAGAGCGTTCCGCCGAGGAAGAAATACCCCAGTAACACACCGATGAGCGATAAAACTACCGAGGTCAGAATAATGAAGGGCGAACTGATGCTGTTAAACTGTGCTACGATGATAATAAAGATCAGGAACAAGGCAAAAACAAAGGCACCGAGTAAGAACTGGAGGTCTTCCTCTTGTTGCTGCTGCTCGCCGGTAAAGGCAAAGTTGAAGCCCTGTGGCATTTCATAGTCCTGCAGGGCCTCTTCGATCTGAGGCACCACGCTATTACCAACATAGCCATCCAGGACGTTAGAGCTGATCGTAATTACCCGATCCAGGTCTTTACGCTTGATGCTGGAATACGTCGAAGTATACTCCACGCTGGCGACGGTACTGATGGGCACTTGGGTGATCCGGCCGTTGGTCGGGTCACGGAAAGTGACGCGCTGATTGAGGAGTGCGTCGACGCTGTTGCGGTCTTCTTCCTGTAAACGAATGAAAATGGGGTACTCATCTTCCCCCAGCTTGTACTTGCTTACCTCTTTACCATATACGGAGGTACGGAGCGCACTAGCCACCTGGAAGGTGCTTAGTCCGTAGCGGCGAGCCGCTTCACGGTCCACCTTGACGAGCAGCTCAGGTTTACCAAGCTTAACGTCCGCAGTAAGCTCCTCAATTCCCGGAATGCCCTGAGCGTTAATGTAACTGATGATATCATCACCAAGGGGAATAAGTTTTTCCAGATCTTCACCAGTAACCTCCAGGTTAATAGCCTTGCCTGTAGGTGGGCCATCGGCGTTTTTATCTACGCTGATCTTTGCGCCAGGAATGCCCTGCACCACTTCACGGATTTCTTCCATGATCATTTTGGTACTCACACCGCCGCGCTCCCGAAAGGGGACAAAACTGACCGTAATTCGGGCTTTATTAGGCGTAACACCGGGCTCAGGCGGAGTATTCGGATCAGAAGTATTTTCCCCAATTTGTGTAAGGACGGATTCTACGACGTCTTCGTAAGGCTCCAATAAGGCGAGTACCTTGTTTTCTATTTTCTTGGAGACTTCGTTGGTCGCCTCAATGTCGGACCCCAGGGGTAATTCGATAAATGCATTGACATAGAGGGGATCAGCGGAAGGGAAGAACTCTACCGTTGGCGGAGCAGCCGTGATCAGAAAGATTGACAGAAAGAAAAGGCCAACCGTGCCAAAGAGCATAGACCTCCCCCAACGGAGAGAGAAATTAATTACTCCTTTGTACTTATTCTCTAACCAAGGCAAAAACCGATCCTGAAACACAAAAGAGACCGGACGCATCAGGAAGTAGTACACCAGGGTAATAATCGTAACAATAACCATGAGGTTGAAGAACCATTTGAAGCCGAGAACAAGGCCGAAGATGATGCCCAAAACCATCATTAACCCTGCTCCAATAAGCACGTTTCGCATCCCGCGTACGCGCCCCTTCCTCGTCTCTTCTCTCGCATCAACCTTCATGAAAGTCTTGGCGAGAACGGGGTTGATAATAAGGGCAACGATGAGGGAAGAACCTAGTACCAAAATCAGCGTAATTGGGAAGTACTTCATGAACTCTCCAATAAGACCAGGCCAAACGGCTAGAGGGCTAAACGCAGCCAGCGTAGTTGCCGTAGAGGCAATAATCGGCCAAGCGACTTCTCCCGCACCAAATTTCGCCGCATTATCTGATCGTCGGCCAAGTTGCATGTATCGATAAATATTTTCCACGATCACGATACCGTTGTCCACCAGCAAGCCAAGGGCCAGAATGAGGGCAAAAAGCACGACGATGTTGAGCGTAACACCCGACAGCCAAATCCAGAGGATACCCATAAGCATTGAGAGCGGAATGGCAATACCGACGAAGAGCGCGTTGCGCAAGCCTAAGAAAAACAGGAGTACAAGTACCACCAGAATCACACCAGAGATGATACTGTTTTCCAGGTTATCCACCTGATCTCGGGTGTTGTCTGACTGATCGTTGAAGTAACTAATTTCCAAGCCAGCGGGCAATTGTTTCCGGACACGTTCAACCACTTCAACGATCTCGTCGGAGGTTGTCAGCAGGTTCTCACCAGACTTCTTGATCACGTCCAGGCTAACTACCGGCAGCGCATTAGCGCGTGCGATACTGATGGGGTCTTCGTAGCCAAATTCGACGGTAGCGATATCACGTAGATACACCAACCGCTGGCGCTCATTCTTGACGATGGTGTTGGCCAATTCGTCGGCGTCTTCGAATTCTCCAACAACGCGGATGGCCCGACGAACGTTATTGTTCACAATCTCACCACCGGAGAGCGTCAGGTTTTCGCTACCGATGGCGTTCTCGATGTCCTGAAAGCTGATCTCCAGGCTCTCCATCTTTCGCACATCAACCGCAATTTCAATCTCTCGATCCTGAACGCCTTTCAACTGAACGTCGTTAACGCCCTTGATGTCTTCGATCTCTTCCTCCATCATTTCACCGTAGCGACGTAGATCATCAGGGGAGAAATCTCCGCTCATATTGATGGTTACAATTGGGAAGTCTGCCGCGCTGATTTCCAAAATAGTGGGATCTACGTCGAGGTCCGAAGGCAACTCTGGCTTGGCGACATCGACCGCGTCCTTTACACGGCGGACCGCCTCATCGATATCCTCCTCAGCGTTGAACTCCACGGTAATGACCGAGAAATCCTGAATGCTGGTGGAGGTTATTTTCTTTAGTCCGTCTACGCTCTGGAGTTCTTTCTCCAAAGGTCGGGTGACGAGGCTCTCAATGTCTGCCGCCGAGTTACCAAAGTAAGGCGTGTTGACGAAAACCTGCGGGAACTTCACCTCCGGATACTGCTCCTTCGGCACCTGATCATAGGCATAGAGGCCAAAGATGAAGATCATGATGGTAAGGAGGAAAACGCTGGTGGCGTTGTCTACCGCTAAGTTAGTTAGGGAGAATGTTCTTTTCTTCTGTTCCATTTTGGGGGAGGTAGGTCGTCGGCCGAGGCGGGTGTTGGTCCTGACTCGTCCGCCGACCGGGACATAGAATAAAATACACCGTTGAGAAGAATTTCTAACGGCTTCCGCTCGTCCGACGAGTCAGGCCTAAGGGCCGCCTCGGCGGACGAGCTGGCTACTGCACCGGGTTTTGAGAAAGGCTGATTTTCTGCCCGTCGGTAAGGCCGCGAGCTCCAGCGGTGATGATGCGATCACCAACACTCAGACCGGTTTCAATGACGGCTTTGTTATCGAAGCTGGCACCGGCTTCAATATAGGTTCGCCTAGCCACAGCCCCCTTCTCAGCGTCATCTACCGCAATAAAAACAAAGCGACGACCATCGATTTCTTGTTGGATTTGATCCTGGCTGACAACGATGATTTCGTCGGCGCTAAAGTCCAGCACCTCCACTTCCGCTAGAAGGTTTGCTTTAAGTTGACGGAGATACCGACTAGGTACATCCATTTCTACTTCAAAAGTGCGGTTTGCGGGATCTACCGTCTTGCCAATCCGGCTTACCGGTGCCATGAATTCAAGGTTCAAAGCAGGCACTTTCACCTTTAGTTTCTGGCCGCGCTTCACCTTGGTGAGCAGGTCTTCAGAAGCATCGGCCACTACATCCAGCTTATTTGTATTGAGGATACTCAGAATCGGCACACCAGGAGCGGCGTTTTCTCCCTGGCGCATCATCACACGATCCACCGTTCCGGAGATCGGGGCGTAGACATTTTTCTTAGCCGTTTGCACATCGATAGAGGCCAATTGCTTCTGGATACGCTCGTAATTGTTCTTGGCCTGTAGGTACTGTACTTCAGAACCTATTTTTTGGTCCCAGAGGCGCTGCTGACGGTCGTAGATGTCTTTGGCCAGTTCAGCGGCGGTTTCTAGTTCGGCGCGCTGGGTGGTGATGTCTTCCACATCGATCACCGCAACGAGCTGTCCTTTGCGGATCACATCGCCTTCGTCAAAGCTCATGCTCATGATCCGACCCGGAAGCTGAGGGCTGGCCATTGCGCTTTCGGAGGCCCTTACGGTAGCTTGTACCTGAGCAAAGTCTTTAAAGGAAGACGTTTTCACTGCCTCATAAGCCACCAATGTTCCTTTCGGTGCTAAGCTAGGATCTTCAGCAAAAATTTCTTTTTCGAGGGCTTCCACTTCCTGGGCAAGGGAGCGAAGTTCGGCCTTCTTAGTTTTAAGGTATTCCTTCTTACCGGGCAGATCAGTAGGAACAGTGTCTTCAGTGGCGCTGTCGCAGGATGCAAGGCTTAGGAGAAGGAGCAGGGGAAAGTAGAGTATAGTTTTCATCAGGAAGGATGGAGGGTTAGTAGTAATGAACTAGCAACTAAGACGTTAGAAACCAGGAGCTAGAGAATTGAGCGCTAGGGCGGCAGAATTGAAAATTAAAGAACCAATGGGTAGTTGCTAGTTCTTTAATTCCTGGCTCCCTAATTCCTGCCAAGGGCAAGGAAGAGATTCTCCTTAGCCACCAGCGTTTCATAAAGTGCGTTGAGGTAATTGGCCTGCGATTCGTAAAGTGATTGCTCTGCCTGCACTACTTCCACACTGGAGCCAACACCTTCGCGGTATTTGATCTGGGTAGTGTCGTAGATGCGCTGGGCAAGATCGAGGTTGTCTTTAGTTACCCGGAGGCGGTCGTTATTAGCCGTAAAGGTGGCTCGGGCGTTCAACACTTCCAGCTGGACGCTGCGTTGTACATCATTGCGCTGGTTGATCGCCTTTTGGGTAGCCAACTTGGCACGTTCTACGCGGGCGGAACGGCCGCCAAAGTCGTAGATAGGAATATTGGCCTGCAAGCCAAGTACAATGGTCGGAGCCCAGAAACCATCGGAGAGATTATCGCCCTGGTACTGGTACTGCCCGGCAACAGTAGCATAAACGGTAGGTAGGTAGGCTGCTTTTTGGAGCTCCTCGTTCATTCCTTGCAACTCTATAGCTTTATCGAGCACTCTGATTTCCGGGCGGGCCAAGTAGGGGATGTCTGAAGTCAGGAGTGCCGCATCAATTTCGGTCTCTAGTTTATCAAGGTCATCTTCCACCAAAAGCGGCTCATCTACGGGATAGTTAAGCGTAAATTTCAGTGCGCGCAATGCGTTTTCCGCCTGTTGCGCCACCTGGTCTCGCTGACTACGAAGGTTATTCAAGCTCAGCACCAGTCTATCTACATCTAGCTGCTCCACAAAACCAGCGTCATACTGCGCCGAGACTTCGTTCTTTAGCTTCTCAAGATTGCTTATGTTGTTATCAAGTATGGCAACATTAGTCTTCAGCAATAGGGTCGGAAAGTACGCCTGGGTAACCTGCCCCCTTACCGTCCGCCGCGCATTTTCCAGCTGAAGATTGAAGTACTCACCACTGGCACGTGCGGCCCTTAAGCCAACGAAGAAAGACCCATCAAAAAGCATCCCCCGGGCGTTAATGCCCGCCGTGAAGCTGTTCTTCAGCTGAAAAGCGATGGAGGTAGGAGCATCAGGATCTCCCATAGCGAAGGCCTCCGGCAACGGAAGCACGGGTACTTTTAGAAAGTGTTGAAAATCCAGTGAGCCGTTGATTTGCGGGAGGCCCCGACTGAACTGCTCCTTCACGTTCTGCTCCGAGTCGAGGATATCAACTTGAGCGTTACGGATGGTATTGCTGTTGTTCATGGCGTAGTCCACAGCTGCGTCTAGACTGAACACCGACGGCTCGGACTGCGCGCTAAGCCCCGTAACACTGCTAAGCAGAGCGGTTAGTAGCAGCAATTGCCTGGTTAAATAATTCATTTGAGTAATAATTGTGTGCTGGTTGGTTGGAGGCTGAGGGAGAAAACAGGTGAGTTCATCCGCAAAACTTGATGAGTTTGAGAATGGTTGCACCTAATAGTATTTATTCGAGTGCTTCTTTATTGAGGTACGCATCCAGCCGGTCACGGCCGAATTGATTCACAATACCGTGGAAGTGATATTCGGTCATCTGGCGAATTACATCTGAGAGTGGGCGGTCGTGGTTCGGGAACACTTGTCGGTCAATCACCATCATCATCATCCCCGAGTAGAGTGAGGCGATTACTTCTGGTTCGATGTTGTTACGATAAAGACCTTCCTCCATTCCACGTTCGATATTGCGAACGATCTTTCGCTCAAATTCCTGGTGGTGCTCACGTACCATCCCTTTCCAGATAGATGGGTAGTATTTCTGGAGATCATTAAGCGTAGCCGGAGAAATTTCTCGCATCTCCCGAATGAAGTAGCGGCTATTGCTGAGAAATTCGTCGATAGCATCCGCAGAGGCATTGTGGTGCTCCGCGAACATCCGCATGTCTTTCTTAAAATCTTCTTCCATCACCATCCCGATCAGCTCTTCCTTATTGGAGACCAGCTGGTAGAGTGTCTTTTTGGAGACGCCCATTTCGCGGGCTATATCGTCCATACTTACGCTCTTGATGCCAAGGCGCTTGAACATGCCGACGGTGGTTTCCGCGAGGTCCTGTTTCTGTTTTTCGAGTTCGTTCACGATGCAAAGAACGAAGGAAACTTTGAATGGTTCAAAAGTTTCCTTCGTTTTTTTAGTTTATTTTAGCTTAGCTGTTGTTCTGCGAACCTTGATTGAGGTCATCGCATAGTACTCGTACAAGCCTTTGTTATAGCCTTATTTACCATTCATAAATTCCTCTCCCTTGAGACACCTCATACTTATCCTCTCATTAGCATCAATATGCTTGAGTTGTAGCACTGACAAAACAGGATATGCGCAAGACTCATCGCTTCGCGACTCGCTAAAAACTTCCATCATTAGCATTGAAGTTCCAGACTTTGACGAATCAATAGACCCTGTTCAGGCCCAGGTCTATTTATACGTATGGCACAGCCAGCAGTCAAACAATCACCAGCTCTTTCTCGATACTGACGGTCGGGCGTCCTTTACTATTACGGAGAACATCGCTCGAGACTTTACCTTAACCTATGGCGAGAGCTTCTTCACCGTTGTTGTCCGTCCAGGAGAAGACCTACTCGTTGAACTGCGGCGAAACAGGGCTGGCGGTGGGTATGAGCTCCATGCTCCTGAGTCTAGTTTCACCAACCAGGCAGCCGAGATCATCGCTGTCCTTGAGCCTCCAATTTGGCCAACCCGCAATTCCCTGACGAAGGGTATCGATAACCTGGACTCTCTATTTGCCATCAACGAAGGCTTCGCCGAACAACGCCGGCAACGGCTGCAAAAACTGTGGACCTCCGGGAAATACACCGATCCGCTGCTACTGGAGTACGCCAATAGCTACATCGACAACCAGGTCCGGACCGATTTAAATAACAAGGCTTACGGTATGTACCTGCAGCTACAAGCAGATAGCATTCTCCAGCGCTATTTGATGCCAAACGCAGGTAAGCCGTTTATTAAGCCCGCTATCTTCAACGCGAAGCTGATTAATGACCTGCACTACGAACAAATCGCCGTCACCAGCTTAGCTAACAGGGGTCTTGAAGATCTTCCGGAAGAAGAGAAAGATGCAGCTTACTACACCGAGTCTATTCGGCTAATCGACAGCCTTTACGATGGCTACCTGCACGATCTTTTCCTGACCAGAGTTTATGACACACACCTACCGGTGGAGGCACTCCCTCCTGGCTTGATGGCAGATGCGGAACGTTTCGTTCGCACCACCCCTTACCCCAACCTTAGTGAACCGCTTCGTGAAAAGATCAGCATTCGCAAGGGCGAAGTACAGATAGCCGACCTCTACGAACAGCAGCTATCCGAAATCCCTGCGGGTATGGACAATCCCATCCCCCAAATTCTTGCGGAGCACGCGGGCAAGGTTATCGTACTCGACTTTTGGGCGACCTGGTGCTCGCCCTGCATACACGAGATGAAGCAAAGCTACCCGGACTTCATGAAGAAGTATGCCCCCGAGCAATTGGCCGTAGTGTTCCTGGCCCAAAGAAGCCCCGAAAATGTGTGGCGAGACCAGATCAGCAAGCTCGAATTCTCCGCCGTCCACCTCCGCACGGATGAAATGCAAACCGGGGTAGTGAATAAACTCTTTGGCATCAGTGGCATCCCCCACCACACTATTTTTGACCAGCAGGGCAAGCTGGTTAAGGCGAAGACAGTCGGTCCCGGGTACGGGCTCAAAAAAGAGGTGGATAAGTTATTGGGACTGTAAAAACACCCAACTCAGTATCTTTGCCCCATGCTCCCCACCCGCCCCGGCCAACGTACCCTGATCTGCATTCTCGACTGGGGGCTGGGCCATGCTTCCCGAAGTTTAGCCCTGGCCAATGCGTTGGAGCGACAAGGTGAGGAAACCTTCTTTGCATCCTGCGGCCGCGCCAAAAAATTCATCGAAAAAGAGCGCCCCGGCACCATCGTACATGATTTGCCCGCCTACGCCGTCACCTACCCCACTCGCTCCATGCCGCTCAACGTAGCGCTACAATTGCCACGGTGGCTACGTACAATCTGGCGCGAACGCAGGTGCTGTGCGAGGCTCGTTGAAGAGCTGGGGATTGACCGGATAGTGTCGGACAATCGTTTCGGCTGCTACGTCCCCGGCACACCGTCTATTTTCCTGACACACCAGCTACACCCGATCACACACAACCGACCAGTTTCCTGGTTATACCAGCGGTATCTCCAAAGATTTGATGGCTTCTGGGTGCCTGATCACGCTGCTACTGAGGAGCGGATTAGTGGCAAATTATCGGCGGCGGATGGGTACCGTGACGTTCGGTATATCGGGCCGCTGTCCCGGCTGACACGCATGGATTATTTGCAAGAGGGAGCGGGTGATCCTGCGGATCAGCCTTCACCCCTCGCTAGGCTAAGCGTCCCTCCGGGACTGGTGGTGGTGGCTCTGCTCTCCGGCCCGGAGCCCATGCGCACGCAGCTGGAAAACATCGTTATCGAGCAGTTGCGTGATGCTGCCGGGCAACACGTATTGGTACGCGGCCTACCCGGTAGAGCCGTTGATTTAGCCGATGTGCCGCGGAATATTGAGGTCCATAATTTTGCTGATACTGCGTTGTTGAACCGCTTATTGCCCGCCGCCCGGCACATCATCTGCCGCTCCGGCTACAGCACCTTGATGGATGTCTATGCCATCACCGAAGGCCGCAAACTTATTCTGGTCCCTACGCCCGGACAGACGGAACAGATCTACCTTGCAAAGCGGGAAGCTGCACGCATCGGCTGTCAGTTTGTACTAAAGCAAGAGGACCTAACGGTGGAGGAGTTTTACTCCGACCTGTGACTAGTCGGAGTAAAACTCCGCCACCGTCAAAAAGTCAGGAAAAAATGACTGGAACAGCCTTTGCTCTAACAATAAAGGTCGCACTCAGAGAGTGCTCTGTCTAACTGACAATCCACAACTGACAACCCACAACTGAAAAAAGCTATGCAGAAAGGAAATATCTCGGTACAAACCGAAAACATCTTTCCCATAATTAAGAAATTCCTGTACTCTGATCAGGAAATATTCCTTCGCGAACTCGTCTCTAATGCCGTTGATGCATCGAGCAAGCTCCAGACCCTAAACCGTAAGGGTGAATTTAAAGGTGACATCGGCGAAAACACCATCGACATAATGGTCGATAAAGACGCCAAGACGCTCACCATCCGCGACCGCGGCATCGGAATGACGAAGGAGGAAGTTGAAAAATACCTCAATCAGGTAGCGCTTTCCTCTGCCCAGGACTTTGTTGACAAGTACCAGGAAGATGCTAGTATCATCGGTCACTTCGGCCTTGGCTTCTACTCCGCTTTTATGGTAGCTGATAAAGTTGAAGTGCAGACCCTGAGCTGGAAAGACGGTGCCGAGCCCGTCCGCTGGATTTGCGAAGGCGACCCCAGCTACGAGATTGGCGAAGGCAACCGTGATTTCCGTGGTACGGACATCATCCTTCACATCTCTGAAGACAGCGTTCAGTACCTGGAAGAAGGCGAAATTGAAGGCCTCCTGACCAAGTACGCTCGCTTCCTTCCCGTTCCCATCCGCTTCGGCACGAAGACGGAAACGACCTACGAAGAGTCTGACGTAGCCGTAGTGGAAGGCGAAGAAAAGCCAGAACCCGTAAAGGTGGAGACGGAAGTGGACAACATCGTCAACAATACCGAGCCCCTCTGGAAGAAAAACCCTTCTGACCTAACGGACGATGACTATAAAGACTTTTACCGTGAGCTCTACCCCATGGGCCAGCCACCGATGTTCTGGATTCACCTCAACATCGACTTCCCCTTCAACCTAACGGGTATCCTCTACTTCCCGAAGGTTTCCGGTGGGCTCGAGCTACAGCGTAATAAAATTCAACTCTACAGCAATCAGGTCTACGTTACCGACGACGTGAAGGAGATCGTGCCGGAATTCCTAACCCTGCTGCACGGTGTAATCGACAGTCCAGACATACCGCTGAACGTTTCTCGTTCTTACCTCCAAGCGGACACTAACGTAAAAAAGATCACTGGCTACATCACCAAGAAGGTGGCCGAAAAACTCAACAGCCTCTTTAAGGACGACCGCGAAGATTACGAAACGAAGTGGGCCGACCTCGGTGTATTCGTGAAGTACGGTATGATCTCCGAAGAGAAGTTCTACGACCGGGCTAAGAAGTTTGTCTTGCTTGAAAATACGGACAAGCGAAAGTTCACCCTCGAAGAATACAAAGAGCGAATTGCCGAAAATCAGACGGATAAGCACGACAAGATCATTGGTATTTATACCGCCGACGAAGACCGCCAGCACACCCTTGTGGCCGGTGCGATCGACCGTGGATACGACGTTCTCAAGTTAGAGCACGCTATAGACGCGCCCTTCATCCAAAGTTTGGAGCAAAAAGAAGGGATGACTTTCGTTCGGGTAGACTCAGCGACCCCAGACCAACTCGTCCAGAAAGATGAAGAGAAAGAACTACTGCTGAACGAAGAGGAGCAATCTACGGTTAAAGACATTTTCTCTGCTGTCGTTGCTGAAAAGGGTAACGTTGAGCTTAAGCCGCTGGACACAACGGACGCGCCCGTCCAGATCGTCCGCAACGAATTCATGCGCCGCATGAAGGAGATGCAACAACTCCAAGGCATGGACACTTCCGCATTCCCCGATATGTACAATGTGGTGGTGAACGCCAATAACCCCGTTGTGAAGGAGCAAATTCTGAACAATGAGGACGAGGGTGCGCGCACCGAGAATGCTACCCACCTCTACCAACTTGCCCTACTGAGCCAGCAACTGCTCTCCGGAGCGGACCTAAAGGCTTTTGTAGACCGGTCGGTTAAGATGATGAAGTAATGCTGGAGCGATGTCGCCTCCGGCGACGAGAAATGTAAGAAA
>CAYPIM010000156.1:0-11380 GCA_964410795.1 uncultured Lewinella sp.
AGGGCAACTACTTTATACACGTAGCGGGCGCCCGTCTCGGCGTCTTCGTCCTCAAAGCTGAGGAGCTGGCGGCCGGTGGGTGGGGTGCCTTCGAAAAAGTAGGCGAGGGGTAAGGCTTTATAGGGTTTCAGGCGGCTGCCTTTGCGGCTGCGGAGGATCTGGAAGTGTTGGATGGTGGCATCAATGGGGTAGCTCCACTCCAGCACGACGCTGCAGTTGGTCAGTTCGGTGCGGGGCTGGTTGCCCTCCCGGATCTCTTTGATCCGCTCTATGAAGGCGGCGAGCGTGAGATTATTCCATTCCTCAAAGTTGGCGGCGGTGATCATGCCGTTCATTTCCAGGGCCTGGAGGGTTTGTTTCAGTTCTTCTTCGGTGAGTTGGCCGTCCTCATCATAGCTAGCCAGTAGGTTGATGAGGTTCTGGTCTACAGCACCATCGAGGGCGGAGGTAAAAGTGGTATCGGCGCAGGCGAAGCGGAGGCCGAGGTCTTGTATTTCACCGCGTTCGCCGCTGTCGTAGGGGCGCAGGGTTACTATTTCGGAGCCCGCACTGAGGTCGGCATCGTCGAAGGCGAGGAACTGGTAGTCGTAGCGGCCGCGCAGCAGGTCGCTGTCGTCTACGTAGTTGATGTCGCCAGAAACATCGAAGTTTTCGACGATGAAGTCGTCTTCTTCTCCGGCCGGAACCGTAGCGACGGTCACCCAGTCTCCGGTACCGGTGATGCGGCGCTGGAGTTCGTGGCGGACCACATCGTCATCCGCACTGTATTCCCACTTCACCGCGATGCCCTCCGGGGTTGGGGTGGCGGCGGCCAGTACGGGTTTCCCGGGTGGGGTAATGTCTACGCGGGGTACCACCAGTACCGGTGTTTTGGGCGAAGCGTTGGCGCGTCCGTCCTCCGCCAGCAGGCGGTAGAAGATGCTGTCGTTCACGATCACGCCGTCGAGGTTGTCGGTGAAGGTGGTATCGGTCAGGATGTCGACGTTTACTACAGCGAAGTCGCCGCCGCGGGCGTAGCAGCGCAGGAGGCGGTAACCGTTCAGGTCGTCTTCCGTATTTGCGTCCCAGCGGAGCGCAATGTTGCCGTTGCCCTGGTCAACGGCGGCGAAGCCGGACGGGATGGCGGGTGGCGTGCGGTCTTCCAGCTGCCCGAGTTGGGGCTGGGTTTGGTAGCGGTGGCCGTTTTCGTCTTCCAACTCAACGGCGTAGTAAGCAGCTACCAGCGGATCGGGGTCCGCCCACTCCCGGGCGGCTACGCCCAGGCCCGCCGGGCTGATCACTTCGTAAGGGCCCTTCACGTGGGGTGCGCGGTAGACACGCTGGGCGACCATTTTATTGTTGTACATATCCGTCACACTCGGCCAGTACAAGGTCATCTCTGTTTCGGTACCGATAATACTGTCTACGCGTACAATCAGGTTAAGGGGATCGGGCCTTGAAGAGGCCGTAACCGTATCTGATCTTGGCCCGGAAAAGCCGAAGGGCGTATTGCCCATCACGTAATAATCGTAATCGCCGTAAACCTCTATGCTATCGGTAAATACGGCGTATTTAGGGTCATTCTTCTGGTCAGAGCCGTACACAAAGGGGGCATCGGTAATCTTCGCAAAAGTATTGGCGCCCGCAGGAGAGCGGTAAATGTCGTAGCTGCTGTATAAAAACTCTGTGGCGGCGATGCTCCACCCAATCTTCACGGCAGTATCTCCGTTCTCTGCCATCAGTTCATTGACCGGTGCCAGCGCATCTATCGACGCCCCCGAACCGCCCACTGCACCTGCGCTCGGCGCCATAGACTCATTGCCGGGGTCATTGGCTTGTACAATGTAGAAATATTCCACGCCACTTTCAGCGCTGTCGTCCACGTACGCAAGGGCCAAATCTACTGCAACAGAAAAATCACGGTCCGCAAGAAGGTGAGCAAAAAACACCCGGTTTTCTTCCAGTTCCTTGGCAGCGACTGCAGAAGCGTAATCGGAAACCGTAACATCCCATTCATTGGAATAAAGGATATTTTCCGCTGCTTCGGATAATTCATCTCCTGGCCACCCGCCTGCAGGCAAGGGCTTCCAGTTATTGACCAGCACTACCTTACTTTCACTGCGTTCTTCCGGTGTCAATGGTTGTCCGTTCACCCTGCGTGTTACCCGTGAAATGGTGTAGCCGTTTAGGTTTCCCAGTTCCCAATCTTCCACCTCATCAACGGACCAACGCAGGTGCACATTCTCTCCTCCGTCAGACTGGGTCATCAGTTTCATTCCTCCGACCCTGCCCGGGGGTGTAGGTTCCACAGTGCCCAGGTTAGCGATAAAGCGGCCACCGTTCAAACTAGAAACGCTAAACCCATTTACCAGAGCGATGGTGTTCCCCGCTTTGAATTTCACCTGCGTACCTTCTGAAATAGTACTACTGGCCGTGATACTGTTCGTTGCGGTAATCGTATCGTTGGTTGTTATGGGAGCACTAACTACCACATCAGATTGCGCATCAATGCCCAGCGAAGCAATACACAGGATGAGTAAAATGATCGGTAAGCGATATAAAGAAAGCATATAGTTAAACTTAATAAGGCGCGAACGCAGGTGCAGGGAAAGGTTGAAAAGCACGGTTAGATCAGCCAGGGTTTTACTTTGGCACCCGGATAGTTCCGTTCGAGGTCGTGACGCGGTTAGGCAAAACGTAGGAAACATTGATCTTATAATCGGTATCGGGAGCTTCGGGGAAGGTAGAACCATAGAAATCCATGAGCTCTGTACCTAGCTGCTGTGTGAGGTACTGCGTTACCGTTAGGTGTTCATACGGGTTAGGCGTCATACTTGAAGCGGTTTGGTAGCCCTGCTCGTATCCGTAGGCACAAGTCCCGATTACTCCGTCAAGCGCAGTGTGGCGTTTTGAGCATTCATCAACGACCAGGTAGGACACCTCCTGGTTTAGGTTGAGGTTAAGCGGGTCGCCGTTAAAATGATTAGCATTAACCAGCAACGTCTGATTATTCCCCAACGAACTTATTCCCGCCGCGTCCCGGAGGTTATCGAAGTCGGTAAATGGAGTAATATCGATATTACCACAGGCATTATACTGGAAATTGCCGTCGGTCAGGTCATCGATTTCGGCGATGTAGGGAGCGTTTAGATCGGCACTCATTCTGATCAGTGGAGGCAAATCGCCAGCCCCCAGCCGCGCCACGTCACCGAGGTAGGCCTGCTGGTTTAGTCTGCGGGTAAAGTCTCCCTGCCCCGTATAACCAGATTCGTTTTTAGGGGGAGAGCTGTTAATGGCACCGATCTTACCCGAGAAGCGCGCGAAGTTGCTGACCCGAAAATGCAGTGGCGCCAACAGCTCTTTGACGACTTCACCTTTATCATCGGTACGTACAACAGTAAGCCGGTATTTAGCGCCCCGGGTAAGACTACCTGATGCCATGGGGAAGGTAATCTCCCGTTCCAGAATGTCATAGTTCAAGGAGATGAACATTTTTTGCCCGTTGTCAGATTCTAGTAAGACCTTGTTTTGCTCTCCGTTTTCAAGGTTCGTCAGTACTTCGACCTGTCCGGTTATCAACTGAATGAAGCCTTCCCGGCGGTTGTACTCTTCGGGGTAAAAATCATACATACCGTTTACGGGGTAGCTGTACGCTACGTTTGTAACGGGGATGAAGTCGAAAGCGGTGGCGGTGTTGAAAACAATCTCCTGGGTCTCGGTCCGTTCCACGGTATTTCCTTTCTTCACCTCTACGGTTACGGCTACGCGGATGCTGTCATTGCTGGTGAAAAAGCGGTGTGGTTGCAGCACCAAAGTGGTGTTGTCGTTCATCCAGATCTCGTCGTAAGACAGGGCGTACCCTCCCCGGAGGGTACGCATACTCAGGTCTGTGATGCGGGTAGTGTATTCGTCTCCGTTGCCGTCGGTAAATGCCTCACCGATGGGATAGTTGAAGTAAATCTGGGGCGACACATTAGGTGCTACGTCCTGGGCGTTCTTCAATGGATCGAGGTAATTGATGATGGGGTTTTCCGGTAGTTCCTCACCGTCTTCGCCCTCGAGTTCGCACCGGCTTCCGATCTCTATATTAAAGTTGACCCGTTTTTTAACGAAGAGAAGCTTAACCTCGGCGGCCAGGGTTGCCTTCGCCCAGAAAGGGTTCGGCAAGCGGGCCTGCAAGATTCCGGCCAAACCAAATTCTGCTACAGAGACTCCAAGAATTTTCACGCCACCATTCAGGTAAATCCAGGCTTGGCCTGAAGCGTACCATCCGTTAAGGCCAATCGGCCGCTGAGTTGCTCGGCAAATCGCATCACCATAGTCGCGCAGCATAAGGTCGAAACCAAGATCAGCGTGCAGGAACCCCCGAACGGGACCGAGGTTTAAATTCACGTCGGAGTACATCCGGGCTCCAAACATGACGCCTCCGCCTGACTTACGCAGTCCTTCGTTGGTGTTGTACAGGCCAGCCATAGAAGCGACGTTGCTTGGCAAGCCGGGGAAGTCCGGAATGTCGGTTCCCATATTGAAGTAAGCGGTAGCACCAGCGTTGAGGCCCGGCAGGTTTACCACAATGCCAGCAGGGTTCGTTGGTGTGCCGATGTTGAAGTACCACTTTTCAGCACTGACGTGCATAGCGGCCTGTACCAGGGCGTTGTTGGTGCCGGCACCGCGGATGATTCCGGCGTCGAGGTAAGCTTCCAACTTACCATCAAAAACATTGTCGTTGAAGTTGTAGGTAAGGTCGATCCAGGCGGAAAGCGGAACACTATTTGCGTCACCAATGCTTGGCGCTTCATCGATGGGTAAGGCTGCATCTAAGTTAGCGGAGAGTGCATCCATAAATGCTGGAGGCGTCTCTAAAATTCCCGACATAAATTGTCCTTGTCCCTTGAAGCTGACGCGGGCGAGGCCTCCACCATAATCGGAATCATTAAAGATGAATTCCAGGGCGGCCCAACCGTTAAAGAGTTCCTTCTTCTGGGTAGCTACCATTACCGACGCTTTCAGGCCGATGCCGATTGCGGGATTAACCGTGTACTCGGTTCCTGAGAAGGATTTCCCGATCATCGGAATCACGCTACTTGGTTCAGAATTACCAAAACTAGTGTTCGCAACGTCCATTTGGCTTTCCATATGGTAGGAAACACCGCCGCCGAAACCGTTGATGTTCAGCGGACCAATCGGGATGCCGGAGCCAAGGCCTACCATTGCATCTACGAAGAAGTATTTTGTTCCTTCAAATTTCCCGAATTGCCCAGCAACCGTAGCGCTGAAGTCAAGTGGCTCTTTCTTAAATTCTGCGGACAGTAGTCCCTGGAAGCCCTTACCATATTCCGGATGGTTTTTGTACCATTTGAGGCCGCCTTTGATGTGGACAACGTCTTTAATGTCCGCATCAATGAAGAGGCCGTTCAGGTCAATCCGTTTGAATTTCCATTTCTGGCGTTCATTGATTTCTTCCAGTTCACCGAGTATGCCGAAACTGCCACCGGCCGTGAGGTCGAGGTCTGCGCCACCCAGCGAGATCGCAAGGTCGAAGCCGAGTCCCATTTCGCGGGAGGTTTCACCACGGTAGGGGCTGATTTTACTAAGGTCCATCCCGAAGCCGCCAAAATCCATGCTGACGCCAAGGTTTCTAATCTCCCAGATCCCGCTATCAAAGTAAGGGTCACGGTTAGAGACACGGAACTCTTTGAAATAGAGCTCGGGGAGTTTCATGTCTACAGATGCGTCCGTCGGAATCTCGAACTTGATGTCTCCGGTCAGGTCGGCAACGGCCAGGAAGCCATCGGAATCATAACCTATTTCAATTTTTGAGGCTTCGTGCAGGGTTGCTTTTGCCAACAGTAAATCCATCGTAAGCAAAGAATCTGGCCGGACGGTAAATTTGAAACGGTTCTCAGAGTAGATTCTTGCGTCGTATAACATCGTCTCCTTGAAGACAGGAACGATTACCTCACCGCCGAAGCCTGCTCCGGCAAAGCTGTTGTGGAGCACCTTGATGTTGAACCGATCGATGCTAAAGGGCCAGCCACCCGCACTTCCGTCGTCAATGCCAAGGATATTGATTCCCTCAACGTAGGCTTCGCCCGTGAAACCACTTTTATCGATAAGCACGTCTTCCACACCAATGGTAATCGGGTCATCAGAAGAGCTAAATTGATTGGGTAGAGTGGCAGATAAGTTCTCCATGTAAAAACCACGCCAGAGGGGAGAAAAGCCTTCGTTGCGTGTGTAATGCTGAGAGGAATAGCCTTCCGTTGGTACAAACTCCGGTGTGTAGTGGTCACTCAGGTCTACGATTGCATTGTCTAGTTGCCACTTTACGTTTTCGTGCTTAGTAACGGCAAAGGCACCGGCATCTACGGTAACAACAGCATCGAGCCATTCTGTGACGTAGGCTTCAAAGTCCACGGCAAAACGCACGGTGTCCGGGAGAGGTTCTAAGGTTTCTTCGTGCAAAGGCGTGATGAAATCACGACACATCTCGACTTTACCACCTATTCCGGCACCAACGAAGCCCTGACAGTCCCATTCAGCAAAGGTGCGGTTTGGCTCCAGGATGAGTTTTGAAGCATTATTTATTCTAATGGCGACGGTAGAGGCCAGTTCCAGTCGGGTGTTGGCAGCTCCTCCGACACCAAAGCTTACGTTCGTTGCCTGAAACACTAACTTCTGTCCGGATTCCGGATCTTCGATAATCAAATATGCGCTGAGTGTTGCGCCGTTTATGGGGTCGAACGACATCTGGTCGAGAATAATAGAGTACTCGATACCGCCGATGTATTTCGTTACTGCGATGGGCAAGACTCCGGTACTTTCCTCCTCGTCTTCCTGTAGCTCTACCAGTTTTGCCAGAAAGTGGGCACGATGGACGCCTTGAATCAACTGAAAGCCCTGATTAAACTGGGCATTAAGTTCGTAGGCAATCATCTCTTCGCGGCTACCGAAGTAAACGGACTCATCTGCGTTCGCGTAAGTGCCTAAATTATAAAATGGCTGGGTCGGAGATTTAAAGCTTGCTGGTGATAGCGGAGCGGATGCATCTCCTATCTCCTGTCCGTCAGAAACTAAGCTCAACAGGTAGTCTTCCGTTTTTTCAGCAATCCAAACGGAGAAAGCGTCTCCGACCTTGAGGGCGTTGATGTCATCAGCCGACAGGTAGGATAGCTGTAGTATTAAATAGTCTTTCAATGCACCTGCGTCCGCGCCCTGATAAGCCGCTGAGGTATCGGACAATAAGAGCTCTACTACGTCGCATTCATATAGCTCAACGTGTTTTGCTTCGAGTCGAACTACCTGAGGATTTCTTGTTGGATCAGCGGTGGGGAACACCTCGGGTTTGGACGCAAAATTTTCACTCATACCACGCTCGAGATATTGATCATTATCCCCTACGATAAATTCACGCTGGAACTCCAGGCTGTCGATCAGATCCGTTATTCCTATTCGATACGCTTCACACTCTTGCTGTTTGGCCTGAAGTGCCGCCGCTGCTACGTTTTGCTGCTGCTGTAGTTCAGTTTCCGCCAAATCATCGAGGATCATATCAACACTATCAATAAAAACCTGTGCCGTAGAGTCTACGAAAGGCATTGGGGTACACTCGCCCCCCGCCTCATTACGGCCTTCTCGGTTACATCCTTGTTCATTGTAAGGGCCACCTGTTTCGCGGTGATTGCCTTCAGCATCAAAGCCGTTTTCGTCCCACATCGTTCCGGTAACGGAGTGTAGTCCGGTACTATCGACAAAGCCAAAGCGGTCCAGACCGTTGACGGGGTCAATTCCTTCGTCCGTAAACCCATCCTCGTTGACCGGAGGAATACAGATGTCTCCGCCAATAATTAGCGAATCCATGCTAAAGTCGAAGTTACTGACCTGCGCCTGAATGCCTTGCACAGTACCTGTCTTTAGTACGCGATTTTCATTAATAAAGCTTTCCGAGAAGCTTACGCGGACGGTGCGGTCGTTGAAAGGCAAGGGTACGATGCCTTCTCCGGAGTAGATGCCTTCACTGTTAGCCGTGCCCGTGCTACCGCCTTGAAGCGAGCTGACCAGAAGCGGGAAGCCATTCACCGTAATTACATCACCAACGTTAAGAGAGAATAAGGGTTCTTCGTTAGCGGTCTCGTCTCCGGCTACAAAGGTGTCTCCACAATCATAGTCCGTCAGCCGGATCTCGGGATCTTCTTCCAGCACGACTTCGACGGAGTCTACCGCGCCAAAATTATCCAGGACCCTGCCCTCAGGGCAAAGGCCGGGGCAATCCAGGCCAGTAATTTGAATAGAAACCCCGACGGATGTTTCTGCGGGGACATCAAAGAGGTCTCCGGCCCAAATAGCGGGGTCGGGAATATTCCCAGGCGCGGCAAGCGGCACAACCGTTTGTACTCTTCCGTTCACCCCTTCGTAGGTAGCAACCACCTCCACAGAATAGTCTGGATAAGGAGTAAGTATACCGGTAAGTGTTTCTTCCGTGAGGTTTTCCATGACCAGAATGGCCTGATCATCAGCAAGAGATACAATATCAAGATGGTCTACTAATTGGCAGAGATCACCGACCACCGTCAGGCTACTCAGTGTATTAAAATCCGGAACCTGAATTGTATCTACTATCTTACAGCCATTAGCGGAAGTAACGGTAACGGTGTATTCGCTGTTTCCGGTATCAATTAGAATGTCTTCGCTTGTTTTACCGTTGGACCAGGCATAGGTTGCGGCATCTAAACCTGAAGACACAACAGTCTCCAGACGAGCACGGCCATAATCTTCACAATCAGGCTCATGAAACAGGATGGAGACATCAAGTCCTTCGCACAAGCTTTCGTCAAAGGGCAGAATGGTCACAAAACCCTCGTCCTGGCAGTTAAAAGCATCCGTAACGGTCAGGGAATAAGTTCCTTCTACATTTACGGATAAATAGCTAGAATTTGCGCCTGAAGACCATTGGTAAGCATAAGGGGGTGTTCCTCCTGATACCGTTGGCATGATCGGGACGGATCCGCCGGGAATCAAGCGATCAGTTTCTGCTTCTAGTACAAGGGTAACCCCTTCGTCGATCTCAACAACATCTGTTATTGCGCATCCTTCATCGTTGGTAACGGTTACGGAGTAAATGCCTCCTTCAACAACGGTAATCGTAGAGCTGATTTCTTCTGTAGACCATTCGTAGGTAAAATTGAATTGATCATTGCCATAAGTCTCTGCGGTAAGCGTAATGGGGTTTTCTGCACAAGACTGGGTTCCACTTGCAGCGATAGACACTTCAAATGTCTCCTCCAAGGTAATTGTATCCGTAAAGACGCAACCGCCTTCACTCGTTACCGTTACGCGGTACTCTCCCGCCAGGTAAGCTTCGCTGACACTGGTACTGGCGCCATTACTCCATTGGTAAGTGTAGTTGCTTGCGCCCGAATAGTTTTGCAGTGCTGCAGTTAACTGTACCGGCCCATCTCCACAAACACTGCTTCGTGCGGTACTTATATTGAGGGTCGCGAGCATTGAGGGATCACCCTGTGCCGTTACGGGCACAATTTGTTCACAGCCATTGGGCGGTGTTACCGTTAGGTTATAAGTTTGTCCTCCGGCCAGTACAACAGTATTAGAAGTATCGCCGTTGGGCCAAGCGAAAGTATATTCTGGGTACTCATTAGATACCGAAGCGGTAAATCGAAAATCTGTTTCAGCCGGACAATCGGCTTCTCCTAGTTGTTCTTCGGCTATTGAGACTGTAAATTGAGGGTGTGTACGAATAAAGTAGGTGTTTTCAGCAACGATATCGCCATTGGCATCAATTACGGTTCTCCGCACCACGGTATCCTGTGTAGGCCTAATAACCGCCTCTCCATCTTTTCCTAATGATACAATTCCAGCTGGTGCCCATCCGTAGCAATAATCATCGTTACCATCACAGCCCAAGGTAATGGCTTCTCCAACACAAACAATAGGCTTAAGTGAATCGATGTATGCCTGATTCAGGCTCCCGTTGGCTCGCCCAGGTGTAAATGTATTCGTGAGCTGATAATTAGTCTGTCCGTATGGATCTTTATCAATAAAGGATATGGAAAGATTAGATACTGAGTTATCGGATACTTTTACCGATTTCACATTATTCTCATCAGGGAATCGAAGCCCGTTACCCGAATTCGGCCACCACATAACCGCATGCTCAAGTTGAAAATTCGGCTTCCTAACCTGTACTACGTCAACGTCATCTTTTAAGTCAAGGTACTTACCCCAGTTATCCAGCCCACCTCCGTATCCTCCGGAAATGCTGGCATAATTAGTATTTGAGCCGAAGGGGCGTGCCGAAAATAAGTTTAAGCAAGGGTGATCAAACGGAATTTGGTATACCCCATCAGCATTAGGAGCGCCATCGTTTAGAGCGCTGACTCCTGGTACTGTCCCGTTATTGTCGTAGAGCAAAATAATCGTTCCGGGCATCACCTCAGAAAAACAATCGCCCAAACGAATATGCCCCTTTGTTGAGCCATTAGCACTATTAGAGGAATAGTTATCATCAATGACAAATCCTGCTAAGTTTACTGGCATATTAGGTTGCTCACCTACCGCGACCAGTTCAATAAATTCTCCATGTTGATTAAGTTGGTCATCGACATAATCTCCAACTTCATTTATTATTGCAGTTCCTTCTTCCGAGCAACTTCCAATCATTGGTTGCTCCGTATCCCCTTCTGCAGATATAGTGCCATTTCCTTCTGCTTCTAATTGAGCGAAGAGAACCGGTGAGTTTATCGTAAAAACAATAATTAATAGGACGTAGTGCTGTAGGAAACGAAGAGTCATAAAAGGGTGTTGGAGAAAACCAGTAGGTGTGTATTCGACAAAAGTTAGCCCTTTGACGAAAGACGTTGAGACAAAGAAAAAGAGGGATAGTACCAAAATAAGGGATTACTATTCTCAGTAAAATATTTAAGCTCTTTTAATAATGAACCCAAAGCCTTCAGACCATTAAAAAAGGTCTTTGAATGAGCAGTTTAAAGCATCTCTCTTGGGCTTCTCAAAGTACGAGACCCAATAAACTACCCGTAAAAACATAAGTCACCCCTAACACTTGGGCAGTGCTTCTAGAATTTCTTCATACCCACAACCTAGAGTTTGCTACAAAAAGCGGTCAGCATACAGCATTTAAGCAAAACGAGTCTGAAGGCTGGCGAACCATCACGACCTAAAGCCGGGCAACCAAAAGATACGTCGTTAAGCTTCAGCCTGAAGGCTGGCGAACCATCACGGCCTGAAGGCCGGGCAACCAAAAAATACGTCGTTAAGCTTCAGCCTGAAGGCTGGCGAACCATCACGACCTAAAGGCCGGGCAACCAAAAGATACGTCGTTAAGCTTCAGCCTGAAGGCTGGCGAACCATCACGGCCTGAAGGCCG
>CAYPIM010000156.1:11480-13909 GCA_964410795.1 uncultured Lewinella sp.
GCTTCAGCCTGAAGGCTGGCGAACCATCACGGCCTGAAGGCCGGGCAACCAAAAACGCACCACCCGGAAAACCAGGTGGTGCGTTTATTTTTTCCGCCATGTAGGCCCGAGGAGTATCGCATCGACGTAAACGGTGGACGCCTACGTGCTACAATTTTATTTCCTCATCAGACCCATCGTAAAACTTATAGGTGGTGATGGGGAAGTCGTTATCAGACTGGATTTGCAGCCAGCGGTAGTGTTTCAGGTACCACTTCATCTGTAAGCTCGGCATTCCTTTCTTGAGGTAGGCCGCGATGAAGGGATGCACTTTCAGTTTCAGTTTAGCCTTCGGCCGTGCTTCCATGATGAAGTTGAGGTCGCGCTCTACGTCGTCGGTCAGTAGAATGGTGGCATTCACTTTACCCGTGCCCGCACAAGTAGGACACTTCTCAGCGGTGGTGATCTTTACTTCTGGGCGAACGCGCTGACGGGTGATCTGCATGAGTCCGAACTTTGACAGCGGCAACACGGTGTGTTGCGCGCGGTCGTTCTTCATGTGCTTACGCATAGCCGTGACGAGCTGCTTACGGTGGTCCGCATCCCGCATATCGATAAAATCGACAACGATGATACCGCCAATATCTCGCAGGCGCAGCTGGCGTGCTACCTCGGCGGCGCTTTCCATATTGATCTTTAGTACCGCTTCCTGCTGGTTCTGGCTCGGCATTTTGTTGCCGCTGTTCACATCGATGGTGTGCATCGCCTCGGTGTGTTCAATGACGATATAGGCACCACTAGACATAGTTGCCGTCTTGCCGAAACTGCTTTTGATCTGCTTCGTAATGCCATGGGCGTCAAATACGGGGCGGTTAGACTTGTGCAGTTGTACGATGTCTCGTTTTTTGGAGATCCCACCTACGTACTCTTTTACCGTATCGAAGAGTTCCTTATCGTCCACCACGATTTTACTAAAATCGGGGGTAAATAAATCGCGGAGTAAGCCGGTGGTTTTATCTGCTTCGCTGAGCAGCTTAGCCGGAGCTTTAGCGGTCTTTGCAGCGTCGTAGATGGTTTTCCACTTGCCCATCAAAAGTTCGATCTCTTCAAAGAGCTCGGCAGTCCCTTTGCCTTCGGCGGCAGTACGGACGATAACACCAAAGTTGGCCGGCCGAATACTTTCCACCAGCACGAGCAGGCGTTTGCGTTCCTCACTGGTACTGATCTTCTTGGAAACCGCAACGGTTTCGCTAAAGGGCGTAATCACCAGATAACGCCCGGGGATTGTAATCTCACAACTCAGGCGCGGCCCCTTGGTACTGATCGGTTCCTTGAGGACCTGAGTTAGTACTACCTGGCGTTTTTTAAATACCTCATCGATCTTGCCTGTTTTAACGATCTCCTTTTCCATGCGGAACTTACCAAGTTGGTCCGTTTGGTTCTTTCCGTTAGCGGTGGTGGAGTACCATTTTTGGAGTGACCGGACTTTGGGGCCCAAGTCAGTGTAATGCAGAAAAGCATCCTTTTTGTGCCCAATATCGACAAATGCGGCATTGAGCGGCGCGGTAACGCGCTTTACGTTCCCCAAGAAGACATCGCCTACGGTAAATTGATCAGTAGAGCGTTGCCGGTGAATTTCCACCAGCTTCCCGTCTTCGAGAAGCGCCACTTCCACGGTTTTACCCGTTGAAGAGACGATCATTTCTTTTTCCATTGTTTTTGGGGTTGGTTGAATACAAGGTAGCCCTCCGCCGGATGGGATCCGGGGTGGGAGCATTCTGAGCATTCAGGACCATTTAAAACATACCGGTAAACCAGAGAAGGCCGCTACCAAAGCGGGCCGGGCATCAATTCAATCAGGGACTAAGCTACCAGAAAAACAAATTCCCACCTAAGTATTGAGTGGTCGTAACGTATGGTTCGGACGAGGAAAGGAACTTCGGGGAATTTTACCGCCGCTCGTCTACAGAAGACGGCAGGTGGCGGTTAAGCTCTTGTGGCGTGGCTGGTAATTAGCCTGCGCAAATTAGAAGAAGCATTTCGTCAGAAAGTGTACGGTAGGTGGGTGTATTTAATGACGGAGGCACGTTCGGTTTTCGGAAATGTGCTCCGTTGCTCAGGGTAAGGGCGTTGATAGTATTCAGGTAGGGAATAGCCCGGATCAGGGATGCTTGGCAAGAAATGGTGCCAGACTCCATGGTATCCGACCGAAAGACAGACGTAAGAATTCAGAATTCAGAGACCAGAAAGAGCGAAAAAACGCATTATCTGGTTCTAGTTCCAGGCCTCTAACTTCTAGTATTTCGGTCGGAGATGGTATGTTGCAATACGAGTGAATCGTACTAGCGGTTCTTTTTCTTGTGGCGGTTCTTGCGCAGACGCTTCTTCCGCTTATGGGTAGCAATCTTATGACGCTTCCGCTTTTTTCCACACGGCATAGTTAGTCGTTT
>CAYPIM010000157.1:0-4246 GCA_964410795.1 uncultured Lewinella sp.
TCATTTCCGCTTTTTCTTCTTGCCTCGAGGCTTCTGTCCCCGCGTCTGAGGTTTCTTATACTTCTTCATCATCTTATCCCGGCGGCCTTCACGGACAGCGACCTTGCTGTTTTTCTCGCTTTTTTCGTGGAACGCAGCGCGTTCCGGTGCCGCCTGGAGAAATTCGGTGTGTTCAGCAACGAACTCCGGCTCTTTCTCCAGCGCGATGAGCTCGTCGGATAGCTCGGTGCCAGCGGGGAGGGGATGAACGGGGATTTCACGGCCCATCAATGCCTCGATGTCTTTTTTGAAGTCGGTTTCCTTTTCGGACACGAAGAGGAGCGCGACGCCTTTTTCTTTGGCGCGGCCGGTACGGCCGACGCGGTGGATGTGCTTTTCGGGATTGTCCGATACGTCAAAATTGACGACGTGGGTAACGGAGGAGACATCCAGACCACGGGCCACGATGTCCGTAGCGATGAGGGCCCTGTAAGTACCATCCTCAAAGGCCGCAACGGTACCGAAGCGGTTGTTCTGGGACTTGTTGGAGTGGATCACGCCCAGGGCCTCGCCGAAAACAGGTTCGAGGCGTTCGTAGAGGGCATCGACCATCTTGCGAGTAGCCGCAAAGACAAGAACTTTTTTCATCTCTGCATGCTCCTGCAAGAGCAATTCCAAAAGGTTTGCTTTAGAGTTGAAGTTGGGAACCTCGAAGGCGTACTGGTCGATATTTTCCAGTGGCGCGCCGGAAGGCGCGGCTTCGATGACCTCGTAATAGTCCGTAAACTGGTTGATCGTCTTCATTACCTCATCGATCATAGTCGCCGAGAAAAAGAGATGCTGGCGCTTCTTCGGGAGAAAGTCGACGATGTCATTTAGCTGCGTCCGGAAGCCAAGATCGAGCATCTCGTCTACTTCGTCTAATACCAGCTGTTTGATGTTTTTTAGTTTGAGGACACCGTCCTTAAGCAGATCCACCAATCGGCCGGGGGTGCCAATGAGGACGTCGATGCCGACTTCCACCTCCGCTTTGTGTTTCTTGATGTTTGTCCCGCCGTAGACGCCTACTACTTCAACGGACATGAACTTCGTCAGCTTCTCCACCTCCTGGGCAACCTGGAGGACCAACTCGCGGGTCGGGACGATGATGAGTATCTGAGGAAAGGGTGACTTCGTAAATCGCCATAGCCTCAGGCATGGGAGCAGGTAGGCGAAGGTTTTACCGGTGCCTGTTTGGGCAATGCCGATGACGTCCCGACCAGCCATAATGGGGGCGAACGACTTGGCCTGGATAGCCGTCGGCTTAGTAATGCCCATCTCACTCAGGGCGGATTGGAGTTGGTTGTTCAGGTTGAGATCGGCGAAGGTCATATCATCAAGGTTTCCAGCGACGCGGTTGAGGGTTGAACCGAACTTGTCAAACCAACACTGCACCTGCGTCCGCGCCCCAAAGGTACGCTACACTACACAAGCAACGGCTTCTAACTCAACGAGACAGCCGTAGTGCAATTCCCGACTGGGGACAACGCAGCGGGCGGGACGGTGGGCGCCGAAAAAGCGTGCATAAACGGTGTTAACCTGGTCCCAATAAGCAACGTTTGGGATATAGATTCGGACTGAAAGTACATGGTTGCGATTGCTGCCGGAATGGAGGAGTAGATGATCAAGTTTAGAGAGCACCTCCTCTATTTGCGCTTCAATACCTTCGGGGATACTGCCATCTTCTCGTTTGGGAAGTTGTCCGGAAATGTACAACGTGCCGTTGTGCTCAACTACAGGACTGTAGTGGCCTTTAGGTGCTGGGATGTGGTCGTTTTGGATGATTTTCATTAGTGCAGATTGACGAAAAAACGCGGACTCTCCGTAAGGAAAGCCCGCGTTTTTATTTAACGATTGGTTGATTACAGCGCTGAAGCAATGCCAGCAATCTGGAAATTGCCACGGATCAATTTTCCGGCCTGCTGTGCTTCGGCCATGCTGGTGAAAGTACCGGCATAAACGCGGTTGATCATCTGACCATCAGGCTTCTGGATAGAGCGGTAGAAAATGTTACTGAGTCCCATCTTCTGCAGCTGGTCTACCCGTGCCTTGGCGTAGGTTTCGTTGTTGTAGGCACCGAGCTGGACAACGTACTGGCGAGCGGTAGTAGCTGACGCTGCTGCTGCTGCTGGGGACGCTACACCACGAGCCTGAGTGTTTGGCGGAGGATTGTAGGCCTGGGGAGCATTGTAAGCTGTTGGCGTCTGGTAAGTCGCCGGCGCGGGAACAATCTTAGACTCCTGATACCGCTTCACGGTAGAAGGCGGAGGACTTGCCTGGCGGGTAGTTGGAGCTGGCTGCTGCTGAACCGGAGCTGGCTGCTGGTAAACAGGCGCAGGTGTGCTGTAAGCACTGGGAGCAGGCTGGTACACACGCGGTTGATTATTGGTTTGAACAGGAGTAGAAGCCGAAGGGTAGCGACTGTAAGTAGCTGGCTGACGGGAAACCGTAGCGGGCTGTACTTCACGCGAAACGACTGAAGGCGTGTTGGGCGCATTGAGTACGGCATAATTACCAGACTGCTGAGGGCGCTGGGTACCGTAGGCAGATGGCTGGTTGTAAGTATTGGGCTGCGCAGTAGACCCAGAGTTGCCGTAAGCGACGGGGCTTTGTGCCTGGCTACCGTAAGTAGCCTGAGACTGAGCGTTGCCACCTCGTGCCTGCCATTGATTGTTATTGATCTGTACTGGTCGGGTAACGGGAGCCTGGGTGCCGTAAGCAACCGGGGCTGCGGGAGGTGGAGCTGGGTTCCAGTTGCTAAAGCCTGTCCGCTCAACGGAAACACGACCTCTATAGCTAATGCCTAATTGTTTTGCTGCGGCCTGGCTTAGCATCAACAAGCAGTCTGAACACTCCCGGCCTTTATCGTTGATACGAACGCTGACAAAACGGTTGTTGTCCAGATTCTGAACGCGCACCAAGGTACCTAACGGGAGCAAGGCGTGGCTGGCGGTGAGTTGTTTGTTTACGTAGGTCTCGTTATAGGCAGTACGTTGGCCCTGCGCAGTAGCGTTGTAGGTGCCTGCCATACCGATTTGCCGCTCATTATAGGCCTTTTCGTAAGCCATTCTAGCGGGATCGTTAGGATTGATTTCTTTGGGGTGAGCTTCTGCGGACTTGGTGTTCCACTGAAAGGTTTGGGCGTTGCCAACCGCAAATACAGTGAGGGCAAAAACAAATGAGAGTAGGTATTTCATCGTAAAGTTGGGGATTATGTAAACGAATTGTTCCGTGGGGAAGAACGGAGTATCAAATAGTTAGACGCAAAATAAGGGGGTAGTAACCGAATTTGCCCAAAAAGCATCATCTTTTTGCCTGTAAACGCCGTTTTTTAACAACTTTTTGCGAAATGGGCTGAGGAAGTGGTTGCTTTTTGCGGGATTTTAACGTGATCCGTTGAGGGAATGGTATTTGAGGACAGTTTATTTTTTAATAAATGTATTAAACGCTGTATTTAGTCGAGCCGCCATTTGCGGACTTCTCGCCAGGCATACGTCTCGTCTTCCCAACGAATCAGCTCCGTTTGCTTCGGGCCTTTGTAGTTAAGAAACCAGGCCTCGATGATAGAACGGGCTGCATCATGCTCCAGGGCAAGCTCCATAAAATTCTCTGGCGAGAAAACGCGTAAAGACGAATCTGCAGGGACGCCAATTATTTTGGTATCGATCTCTCCTCGGTCCCGAAGCAGTAGGGCGCCAATTGGGGTAACCGCCAAGCGGGTTCCACTGGGAACGGATTCACAGATCACCAACACATCCAGCGGGTCCCCATCACCGCCGCGCTCTTTGTCCATCATAGTATTAGGCACAAAACCGTAATTGCCCGGGTAGGGGAGGAAGTTGATGATTCTTGTGTCGCCGCCCAAAAGAGTATCATTGCTGAAACCGGTCTCCGTTTTGTATTCTATCTTATGGTTGGTGCCTGCGGGGATCTCAACGATTACGTTTAAGGCATCACCGTCCATGCTGGAAACAGCATAGGGCTCCCGGGGGATGTCGAAGCGATCATTTTTGCCGCCATTACAGGCAGTCAGAAGTAGCAGATAGACGAAAATAGAATAGAAGAGCGTACGCATAGAAGCAAAGGTAAGGGCTCGCCAGTAATCGGCGTTTATGTGAAGGCGGATGTGTATAACCAAATGAACAGATAATACTTATTCCAATTCCCCAAGTAGCATTCAACGGACAGCATTCAGGCTGACTGCTGACTGCTGACTGCTGACTGCTGA
>CAYPIM010000157.1:4346-13895 GCA_964410795.1 uncultured Lewinella sp.
GCTGACTGCTGACTGCTGACTGCTGACTGCTGAAATTTATATCGGGATGACTCATGTTTGCTGTGCATTTGGTTATGCTACGGGATTGGGTTTAACCTCCGTCCCTTAACTTACCGGTCATAAAACCAGATCATGTCAAACAGATTTAACTTTCTTATTCTTCTCGTCTTTTGTACAGGGGCTGTTTTCGGCCAGGCCGCTACTAAAGACTTTACCGCTTACACCAATTTTTTGCAGAAGGCAATAGATGACGACGAAATAGCCGGCGCCGTCAGCCTTATCGTTAAAGACGGCAAGGTTATCCACAACGGAAGCTGGGGCTACAGCGACAAGGAAGCTGGGGAAAAGATGGACGAAGACCAGATTTTCCACCTCATGTCTATGACTAAGCCGATTGTTTCGGTAGCGGCGATGATGCTTTGGGAGGAGGGTAAATTCAAACTCGACGACCCGATCAGTAAATACCTGGATGGTTTTGAAAACCTTCGGGTCTCAACGGACCTCACCAAGGGAAAAGATGGCCCAACTGTTCCGGCTAATTCCGTCCCAACTATCCGTCAGCTTTTTTCCCATACGGCGGGTTTTTCCCACGGCCTGGGAGGGACGGCGCTGGACAACGACGTCGCTCGTGCGCTTTACTATTCTCCTCAGGCGGACATCGCCTCCAGGGTGAAAACGTTGACGGAATTACCACTTCTGGCGCAGCCCGGTGAAAAATGGTCTTACAGCGCGTCTCCGGATGTCCTGGCCCTACTCATAGAAAAACTCTCCGGGCAGCCAACGGATGAATTCATCCAGAAGAGAATATTGAAACCCTTGGATATGCAGGATACCGGTTATAACGTGACCGCTGAACAGGCGGCACGTATGCCCAAACTATATAAAATTGTGGACGGAAAACTCGTCCGTGATATGATGCAAATGCCAGCCAATGGTCATACCGTTTTTGGAGGTACCCACGGCATGCTGTCCACAGCTTCCGACTACGCAAAGTTCTGCGAAATGTTGCTTAATGGTGGCAAGTCTAACGGGCACCGTCTGCTAAAAGCGAAAACGCTGGCGCTTATGACGAGCCCCAACGTTGGCAAGGCACCTTACTTGCCGGGCCAGACCTTTGGGCTTGGCTTCGGAGTAAAAACCACGACACCGGAAGATGGTATGGATAGTAAAGGGCGCTTCTTCTGGAGTGGGGCCTACTCCACCTTTTTCTTCGTGGATCCCGCCAACAAAATGTACGCTATTCTAATGACGCAGACCTCTCCCTATACCGGTAAGTACGGAGAAGCCTTACGGACTTATGTGTACAAGGCTATTCGGTAATTTAGCAGGCGCGGCCGCAGGTGCAATAATCGTTTTAAGGATAGTTTTTGAGGCCTAAAACCCCTTATCCCCGGAGACCCTTTGTTCTGTTATGAATAAAGGGTCTCCGGGTTTGCTGCTCGCCGAATGAATTGGTATTAGCGTAAGTGCTTAATACTTGATCACTTTGAATACCCGCTTGAAGTCCTGGTTGTAGCAGTTTACAAAGTAACTCCCGGGCGCATGGCCTTGTAGCGAAATACTTGTTTTTAGTCCACCATTAAGCTCAGCGACGGATTCCCGCTGAATTAGCCTGCCGAGGTAGTCATAAACATCAATGGTAATTTCGCTGGCTCCGCTCAAGGTGGCATCTAATTCAACGAAGAGAATGTCGTTGGTAGGGTTGGGGTAAACTTTGATAGGGGCCGAGTTAACCTGGTCCGTACTACTGACGACCTCAAACCCAACTTCAACCGTTTCGGTATAACTACAAGTTTCAAGTAGGTCTCGAACAACGATCTCGTAAGTGCCGTGCGGCAGGCCGTTAAACTCATTTTCACTGAAGAAATTTTCCCCGCCATCAATACTGAATTCATAAGGTTCAAATCCACCGCTAGGATTGATGGTAATGCTTCCATCCGCAACACTTTCGTTAGAGGCGTTGACGGGGATTACCTGAGCGGCGAAGAAACAGCCTTCTCCGCTGGGACAGAATAGTTCTTCTGCTCGGTCGTTAAATACGCCATTGTTGAATGCTAGTGTGTCGCCAACTGCATTTAAGACGTGAAAATCTCCTTCTCCAAATCCGCAACAAAGACCATCCGAAGCGGAGTCAAAGATTACCAGTGAATAACAGGCGTCATATTCTACACAAATGTCTTGTATAATCCCTGCATCTCCTCGGTTCAGGTTGCCAGAGTTGATTAACTCATTAGTTATTACATCTCGAAGCTCCCAGGAGGTTTCCTGGGGGTAATCGTCGGCATTAATCACCAGGGTGATATTGTCGAAGGCGTCATCTAAATCAGCGGTGAGAGAGGTGCTGTTGTTTTCGCTAATTGCATCTTGCTGGTCGTTTACTGACAATAGGTTCAGGGTGATTTCATTGCCGACTTGCTGCAGGTTTTGGTTTATGGTGAATACGATGTCCACTTCCGCTAAGTATGGGATATTGAGACCATAGTTAATGGTGTCTACTGGAATTCCGTTCACAACTACCTCAATTTCAGTATTGTTAAAGGTAGACGCGCCATTGTTGGTTACCCTGGCGGTGATCTCTAATTCATTTCCGCACTTTCCAATAGCTTCGGCTGAAACAATGCTACCTTCTAATAGGTGCAATTTACTGAGCACCGAGCTCAGGGTATCGTTTCCGGCGTACCCGTCATTGGGGTGAGAAACGATAATATCTACTGCGTAATCCCTGGTTTCGGAAAAGTCCTGAGGCATGGTGAATTGATATTCATTAGAAACCTGTGGACTCAGCTCTTCGCTTACCGAAATCGTCTCTACAATCTGACCGTCGATGGAGAGTGAAACCTCAAAGTCCGACAGCTCGTTCAGCCCGCGATTTGCAATTCTTGCGGTTACTAATTCTTCATCCCCTAAACCCGAAGAATTACGCGGACTGATGATTTCTATAGAAGCGAGATCATTGACGGCTTTTATGTCCGCCCAGAAGGATACCCAGGGTCTTGCCTGCTTAATGATTAGTTGATCTTCGCGGGTTACTTTGTACTCAATGTCCATGCCAAACCCTTCGGCACCTACTACATTATAAAGGACTGCAAATTCATCGTGAATTACACCAAGGTATTCTCTCATCTGGTTCAGGTATTCTACATCCATTACCAGTTGTCCTTCGGGAACCAGATTAGAATTCCTTAAAACGAAAAAACCTTCACTTGGATCTTGATCCAGCAGGATTTCCTCAGGTATTGAATTGGCTTCAGGATTGGTGATCAATGATTCCCCAACCTGGGTATTTAAGTAGAAGGTGTTTTCGGTCAGGTAAACGGGGTCGATGCTGACGCCTACACCGTTGGATTTTTCTTCTTGGTAGTTAGGGTGGCATAAAACGCCCATTGCGGCAATGCCATGGTCTACCCGGTAAAAGTCTCTTTCGTCAAAAGCCCGGAAGTTCCACATGCTGGCGTATACCTGCTTGATGGACTTTGAAATGTGCCCTTCCCAGGGATGTTGTGTTTTTGAGGTGTACAGTCCGGCGCCACTGAAACCGGGTAAATCTTCATTGTTTGTACTAGACCGACAACGGACGGAAGTACCTTCCGGAAAGGAGTCGTGCATAGCCTGTAGCTGGTCGAGCATCCACTGGGGCATGTCGGCATCCTTGATTTTACGCCTAAAGACCTTGAGCATATCAATACGCGTTTCCAGATCACTGAGGAAACCAGGGTCCGTTATTATACTCTCCGCCTCTTCGTAGAAGTTGTTGAACTTCATGAACTCGTCGTAGAAGTAGAAAGGTATGCCGAATCCGTTGGGTATGGTACCTTCCGGAAAGCCAAATGTTCTCATCGTCGCAACGTTAGAGCACTTTGCGCCGAAGGCGACGGACATCTCGAATTTTATAGAATCGAGTGGTAATATTTCCCTTTGGCTTAAATCCCGTTCGGGCACCTGCTCTTCCGTAGGTCTTATGTTTTCGTACCAGGCGTTTACTTCCTCAAGCGTGGCTTCCCGGATAAAATAGCGGTCTTGTTCTACTCTGTAATAAATGTAGGAATCAAGTAAATCCGCGATCGAATCTATGAGTAGGGGCTCCTTGATGTAAGCATTGGGGGCATTGTCCTGGATGGCCCTGAGGTTTACGTGCGACAGGGGCGTTTGTACTACGGACGTAATGATGCCTCCAACCCTTGGCAGTGAATTTGGCAAAGCATCATAGAGCACAATGTCGCGGGAGCCGGGGTTGTCGCCCAGCTCCATCTGCCGAAAAAAGCCAAAGCCTTCCGCTTGGTTAAAGGGCAAGAAGTCTACGTCGGCAAAAAACTCAGATTCCAGGACCACGTCCAGGCGGGAGCCCGTATATTCTGTGATGTATGTACTTAGGTATTGAGGCTCTCCGCTGCTTCCAATAAAATGGCGTAGGTTGTTTTTCAGGTAAGGCATACTTGCGGCGAGCAACTCAAAAGTCGTCCGCGTATGCTCGAAGGTGTAGGAAAGACCGAAAGAATAGTTGAAGGAATAGCTCCCAATGGCCCCGTTGGGAAGAATCTCGTTGGGGTTATAGACAACCTCACCGGTAACTATGTCGTCACCGTCGGTATCAATGGTGCTCAAAAAATTGGCGTGGATGAAATGGGTTTGACTGTTGATGAAGTATACTTCTGGCTCATCTGAATCCTGATTGAGGATGGCAAACTTGACAAATTCCTGGTTGTTCAGGAATGGTGCCCAAGGAATGTCCTCCGAAATGACGCCGAGACTGGAAAAGGTCTCGTAGCTATCAATGGAGGTGGTACCGTCAACAAAGGGAACTTCTCCGGCAAAGTTGAGTGGCGCCTGGGTAGGCATATTGTTAAGCTCAGTGATGTCATCAATGCCGTCTCCGTCCGTATCAACTGGGTTGGCGATGGGGTGGGCGGTGATGCTATAGTTTGGCTGGGGATAGGCCCTTAGCGGCTCTGAAATTATCATGGGGCCGTCTACGCCGAGGGTGATCGAGGTGATCGTCTGGTAAGACAGGCCCGGTTCGTGCAGGGCAGTCAGAACGTAATACTGGTCAGCCCGCCCGTCAATCTCTAGTTGTACCTGGCCAAAGTTATTTACAGAGTAGTCCAACACCGGAACATTCTGCGAAAAACAAAGACTTGAAACGGTAAGAAATAATACAAGCGCAAAGGTTCTCATTGGTAAGACTGTTTTAACGAGTAGAGCGGCAATTGTGTGGTATGCCTTTAGTAGTTTAGCCAAATGTACTTAAATTTCTAACCTGCTTTTGCAATGAGCATTGCACTACGGCTAATAGGTTTTGAAGTTTTGCAACTTTCCGTTTTGTCAATGCCCTTATAGGCTAAAGGTGAACTTAAACTTGTAAAACTCAGCTAAAGAATTACCTTTGCAATTGTACCGCCCGGATGGCGGAACTGGTAGACGCGCTGGACTCAAGATTGCGGCTTGTTTGCTTGTTATTCTTCGTATATTGACTGCATGCGCTATCGATACACAAAAGAAGAACTACAAGCCGCTGTTCGCGCCTCGTTTAGTATTGCGGAAGTCTGTAGAATGCTACAGATGAAAGCCGCTGGAGGCAATTATACAACGTTGAAGCAAAAATTTGCGGATTGGGATATTGATACATCTCATTTTCGTGGACAGGGTTGGAATGTGGGGCTTAAGTTTAAGCCTAACCCTAAAAAGTCCTTGACCGAAATTATGGTTAAGGAATCTAGGTACCAACCTTACAAGCTAAAGCGTAGAATATTGGCTGAAGGACTTAAACCACATAAGTGTGAGTCTTGCATGAACACTTTATGGTTAGGAGATGAAATTCCCCTGGAATTACATCACTGTAATGGAGATAAGCATGATAATCGCTTTGAAAATCTCTAGCTTTTATGTCCTAATTGCCATGCCCTCACTGACAACTATAGAGGCAAGAACATAGGGTTGCCCGGGAAGAAATCCCCGGAGTAGAACTCGTCAAATTCGGTGAACGCTTCAGTGGTGACATTGATGCCAATACCGAGCTAAGCCTCATCACAGGGATGAGGAAAGTGTAGAGACTTGACGGCGAGCACCTAATACCTTCGGGTTATGGTGAAGATAAAGTCCAGACCACAAACACCTAGAAGCATTGGTGGCGGCGAAAGCCGTAGATGGTAAGTAAAATCCAGTTTCCATTGAGGAAGTACGGGTTCGATCCCCGTTCCGGGTACAACGGTATTGAAACGGCCTTCAACGCATGTTGAAGGCCGTTCTTTGTGTTAGTAGGGCGGTGTTTCTTAAAACGTGCACGGCACCTGCGGCCGCGCCTTAAAATCCTTTATTCTTCTTCGGCTTTCAGCAGGTAGGCGGTGGTGGAGGTAATGATTTCTCCAAAGCCACCTTCCGTCACGGTAATGGAAGCTGAAAGGCCGTGCTCATCGTAAAGGAGGTAGCCATCCAGGTCAAGCACTACGGGGACGCAGCTTGCGACTTTCTGGTCCGTGAAGGTCTTATCGTCGAGCTCGAAGAAGGGAAGGCTGGTGATGTAGTCTCCGGTGAATTTTTCACCGTCATCGTAGAAGACACAGTCTTGGTAAGTTACCTCTACCGTTGGTGCAGCAGCCAGCCGAAGGGTGTCTGAACCATAGAAGTAAAACAGTCGGCTCTGCTGGCGGTCTACAGGGCTGATCAGTAACATCCCCTCCTTTCTCAGGGCAGAATAGACGAAGGGGGTACCGTTGCCGGTATCCTCGGTAAACTCAATGGCCTCTTCCGTTACGCCGGTAATCTTAAGGTCGAGCTCGCCGCCCTCCGAAGGGATTTCAGTTCCGCACTCATAGCTGCGAATCTCGAAGGTGTTGAACTGACCGACGACCGGGCTTTGGAAATCTAGCCGCTCAGGATTGCGTACGGGATCTGGTTCTACTGGAGTGATGTTTTCATCTCTCTCACACGCAGAAAACAGAACGGAAAGCAGGAGAATTGGGAATATGAAATACTTCATGGCTTGGGTCTTTTTAAGTAAGACTGCCATTCGTGTTCAAACGTTGGCGTTTGTCCGAAAAAAGTGAAAACGGCGTAGGCAATCTGGAGCGAGCTGCCTCCGGCAGCGAGACCGGAACGAATTACCTCCGGTAATGAGCAGTTCGTTGCCGGAGGCAACTCACACCGGTCTCGCTGCCGGAGGCGGCTCGCTCCAGTGCCCTTTACCGCACAACGACCCGTCCGGTATGCCGGACACCGGTAGTGCCGAGCCAGCTGAGGAGATAAAGCCCTGGCTTTTGCCCGGACAGATTAAGTTCGAAACGCTCGGAGCCAGCCGGGACGTTGAGCGCTTTTACCTGCCGTCCGTCCGCTGCGAAAACAGTAAGTACGGTGGTTTCCGTCGTGCGGGGAAGGGTAAGGGAAACGTTTCCACCCGTTGGGTTCGGGAAAGGACGCAGGTCCGCCACGGCCCGCGGTGCGGGCCTGGTGCTGGTGAGGTCCGCTACCCGGTGGCGCTCAACGTGGGCGCCATCGGCGCCCAGGTAAGCGAAGTTGTTGGACGGAGTAAGGGCCATCGTTCTACCGGCAGCGCACATATAGGATACACGCTCCCAACTGTCTCCCATGTCCAGACTACGGTTCAGGTAGCCGTTGTTACCGCCTTCGTAGGATAGGCTGTAGGTGATGCCCGTTGATTCATCAAAGGCGTATACGCCGGCGGCGGCGGAACCCTTTGCGGCCCAGGTCATTCCGCCGTCGGTGGTCAGAAAACCGTCCCGGTTAGATTTACCGATCATTCCCCGATTTTCGTCGTAGAAATGAACACTTTCCCAGCGGGCACTGGTTTGGAACGGTGGAAGCGGTAATTCGGCCCAGGTCTGGCCACCGTCGGTAGTTTTAGCCAGTATCTCGTCTCCGACCGCATAGCCAACCATTTCGGTTGGGAATTGCAGCGCGTTGATCGTACGCTCGAAGCCGTGGGTATTTACCGTCCAGGACGTCTGGTCGGCGTTGGAGATCGCATAATCGAAGCGGCCCATGGTCAGGATGCTTCCGTCGGCAAAGTTGTGGAAGACATCGGACTCTCCCTGGCTGATGCCGGTTTCTTCGCCGTAATACTGGCTGAAGCTCGCCCCGCCGTCGGTGGTAATGCGCGGGTAAGTATTGCCGTAGTAGAGAACAAATTCATTCTCGCTGCGGAAATCGATGCTGCTTACGGGGGCATTGGGGTTGGGGTTGTTGGTAGTGAGTCGGTTCCAGTTATCGCCACCGTCTTCCGTTTTGATGATGAAGCTCCTGGTGCCGGCTACTACGCCGATATTATCATTGAAGAAAGCAATAACGGGGCCGCTACCGCCTCGGTCATCATCAATCAGCCCTTCCCAGTTCTGGAAGCCAGTGGCAGAGTAGTAGACCTGGGTGCCATCTCCCTGGCAGAAAAACTCATCGCCACGGCGATGGTAATTTCTGAATACGGATGGGCGGGTGCCGGAGCCTCCGCTTAGTGAAGTCCGGGTCCAGTTGGCACCACCGTCCAGGCTTTCGTATATCTCACTCACGTAGGCGAGGCCAACAAGGTGATCATCGGAAAGGGATTCCAGGAAATACAGCCTGCTAGGCAGGTTGACGGCGGTAACGGTGGTGAAAGTCTCTCCGCCGTCGGTGGTGCGTTGAAAGGGGGCATTGGTGCGACTTCTGAACCAGCCAAGGGACTCAGTACGCCAGTGCATTGTAATTATTGATTGGTCGGAAGTGAAGCCTGTTGGCGTCCAGGTCATTCCGCCGTCGGTTGTTTTGTGCAGCTCGAATTCGGAGTTGAAGACGTAGCCTGTCAGGGTGTTATTGACGAAAGCCATCCGGTCAGATTGGTTCGGAGTTACGGGCAAGGTCATTTCCGTCCAGCTGGTTCCATTGTCGACACTGCGCAGGTAGCCAGCGAAGGCCCTATCGGCGATGAGTACCCCGCCGGTGAGGTGATGGATGGTTTCGACTTCGTTGAACATCTCGTCGGTTTCAGTAGTAAAGCTACCGTTGTTTTGCCGGCGCAGGATGATGTTGTCGCCAATGATGACTGCCTTACTGCAGTCGTCATCGGGGCAGGCTACTGCGGAGTAGTCCCAACTACCTGAAGCATCAACGAGGTCCCAGTTCATCCCGGCGTCGGAAGTACGAAGGATGACCCCACAGGAACCTACGGCAAAGCCTTCGTCGTTTTCGGCGATGTAAACATCGGCGAGTTTGGATTCGTAGGGGCGGGGGTAGACCACGTTCTCCGTCTGGGCGGAAACGGCGAAGCTGATGAACAAGAGTAAAAGAAACAGGTAAATAGTGGCGTTTTTCATTGAATGGTTGTTTTGTAGAGCGTATGTAGGTTTCGGTAGACAAAATTACAAGAAGTCAGCATGGTTAAGCTCCCGGTAATCAGTGAGTTGGAAAAATTACTGGAATTCATATAGGAAGATTTGGGCGCGGCCGCAGGTGCAAGGTTTATGTTTTAGAATTAGGATGGACTCAAGTTTTCGCCGATAGAATGGAGTGTCAATTTCATTAGACGAAAAGATCATGAGACCCACCAACAAACATGAGTCATCCCGA
>CAYPIM010000158.1:0-13843 GCA_964410795.1 uncultured Lewinella sp.
GTGCGCCAAAACTCGCAGCCGGAGGCTGCTCCTACCGCTCGCTCACGGAGTGAGCATTGGCCGGGCTAGCTCAACACCTGATAAACCACCATTGCTGAAACATAAGCCAGCGCCGTCATAAAGGTGAACTGGATAATTGGCCACTTCCAGCCGCCGGTTTCCCGCTTGGTGACGGCCAGGGTAGACATACACATCATCGCGAAGACGTAGAATACCAGCAGGCTCCAGGCGGTGGCAGGGTTGTAGACTTTCTCGCCCGTGCGGGGGTTGATCTCCTCGCCCATCCGGTCGCGGATGCGGAGCTCATCATCGGCGCTGCCGATGGAGTAGATGGTGGCCATGGTGCCTACGAATACTTCGCGGGCGGCGAAGCTGGTGAAGAGGGCGATGCCGATCTTCCAGTCGTAGCCGAGCGGGCGGATGACCGGCTCGATGAACTTACCGACGTGGCCGGCGTAGCTCGCTTCTAGTTGTTCACTGGCCAGCAGATCAGCGGCGGCGTCCTTGTCCAAACCTTGCTCCTCCACCGTTTTTTGCACCTGCGTGCGCGCCTCCTCCATTGCTCCCGTCGGTCCGTAGGTAGAAAGCCCCCAGAGCACGATACTAATGAGCAAAATGATCTTGCCCGCCTCCATGATGAAGGTCTTTACTTTTTGCCATACCGTGATGCCGACGTTGCGCCAGACGGGCGTACGATAGTCCGGCATTTCGAGCATCAGGAAGCTCCGCTCCTGGGTTTTAAGCACCAGTTTGAAGACGAGTGCCGAGAGCATGGCCGAAATGATACCGAGGAAGTAGAGCCCGGCAAAGGCCAGCCCTTGGTAGCCAAAACCAAAGAAAGAACCTTCCGGAACGGCAAAACTGATGAGGATGACATAGACCGGAATACGCGCCGAACAGGAGGTGAGCGGCGTAACCAGAATGGTCAACAAACGTTCTTTCCAGTTCGCAATTGTGCGGGTGCTCATGATGGCAGGAATCGCACAAGCATGCCCGCTGATGAGCGCCACTACGGACCGCCCATTGAGCCCAAAGCGTTGCATCAGACTATCGAACAGATAAGCGGCACGCGCCATATACCCAACCTCTTCCAGGATGGTAATGAAGAGAAATAGTGCGGCGATTTGCGGTACAAACACGAGCACACCACCAAGCCCGGCGATGATGCCATCTACCAGCAGGTCCGTTAGCCAGCCCGGGTTGAGCTCTTCGCGGACGGTATTGCCTAAGGTTTCGAATACCCACTCAATGCCGTCCATCGGCCAGCCCGTCCAGGCAAAGAGTGCTTGAAAGAGCAAGAGCATGATGACCACGAAAATCATTGGGCCAAACAGGCGATGGGTGAGGATACCATCCACCTTGTCGCTAAAAGAAGCTTTGGCTCCGGCGCGGCGAACGGTGTCTCGCACAATCGGTTCAAAGGTGTCGTAGCGTTCCATTGTTTCCTCTACCTGGGCGCGGAGGCTGTGGAAGCCATTATTTACCCGGGCGGTTTGCACCCGGTGCCGTGTTTTTTCGGGTACGTGCTTCAGCCAGCTGGCGTGGTGGGCCAACAGCAGCGCGTGGTAGTCGTTGCGGGCAGGGAGCTCCTGACGAAGATCAGCGAGTACGTCGCGGGCCAGAACACCTGGTTCGTAGAAAGGCTCCTCTGGTCGGAAATCCTGAGGATTCTGCAATAGGTCCCCAATGGCCTTTTTTAGTTTAGCCACTCCGGTATTCTCCCGGGCACTTAAGGCTACTACGGGAACGCCAAGGCGGAGGCTTAGCTCGGCTACGTCTACCTGCAAGCCTTCTTCCTTGATGAGGTCGGCCATGTTGAGGACGAGAATCATCGGGAGGTCCAGGTCCCGGAGCTGGGTGAATAGTAGTAGGTGCTTATCGAGTTTGGTTACATCAGCTACATAGAGGATGGCATCGGGGAAAAGATCGCCCTTGGGGTTGGTGAGTTCTTGAACGACTAGCCGCTCGTCCAGGCTGGTCGGGTAGCAGCTGTATGCGCCAGGGAAGTCGATGATTTCTACGGGGGCTAAGTCGTCAATCTGAAGAATGCCCGATTTTTTTTCTACCGTTACGCCGGGGAAATTGCCGATGCGTTGCCGCAGACCGGTGAGTAAATTGAAAAGAGAAGACTTACCACTGTTTGGGTTGCCAACAAGGCCTACAACGGGTGTAGTGAGAGAAAAATCTGGTGTTCCGGAGGTAGCCAATTAGCGGAATATTTGCAATTCAGCGCGCAACTGCCGCTGAGAAAAAAGTTATTTGATCAGGATACAGGCAAGCTCTTGTTTGCGAAGAGCGAGGCACTGTTGGTCGATCTTGACGTACCAGCTACCGCCAAAAGGCCCTTTACGAATGAGCCGGAGCCGGGAGCCAGGGCGTACACCAATATCCAGCAACTTACAAGCCAAGTTCTCGTTCGTGAAGCGCTCGATTGTTCCGGACATTCCAGCGACAAAATGAGAGGCGGCAGTGCTGCGAGGAAAGGGCATGTAGTTGGATTTGGTTACAGCCGCAAATATAAGGGGAAATGGTTGTTTTGAGCTGGTCTAAATAAAAAATGACATATCCACTACATCCTGGCCTTCATTGCCTCAAACAAAAGAATGCCTGCTGCAACGCTGACGTTGAAGCTGTTCAGGGTCCCCGCCTGGGGGATTTTGAAGGTTACGTCTGAAGCGCGGGCAACGCCCTGTGATATGCCTTCGCCTTCCGCTCCCATCACGATACATAGTGGTTCGGTGAGTTCCAGTTCGTGGAGAAACTTGGTAGCGGCCAGGTCGCTGGCGATCACTTTGACGCCGCTCATTTGAAGCAATTTTACGGTGTTGACCAGACTTTTCTCGCGACAGACGGGGAGGCGGAGCAGGGCCCCGGCACTAGATTTTACTGCATCGGGGGTTAGGCCAGCGCTGTTTTTCTGGGGAATGATGATGCCGTGAGCCCCACAGACTTCGGCTGAGCGGGCAATGGCGCCAAGGTTACGCACATCGGTAACACCATCAAGTAAGAGTAGTAAGGGCGTGTGGCCTTGTTCGTAGAGTAATGGTAGCAGATCTTCCGTTTTCTGGTAGGCGGCGGCGGCGAGTTGCGCAATCACGCCCTGGTGGTTGCCACGTGTCATCCGGCCCAGCTTTGCCTGGGGGATGATGGTGAAGGGGACATCATGGAGCTTACAGGTATTGCGCAGCTCTTTTTCGAATTCACCACGGGTCCCCTGTTGAAGGAATACCTTGTCGACCGGCCGGCCGGAGGCTAGTGCTTCCAATACAGGGTGGCGGCCATAGACCAAGTCTTCTCTTTCTTTTGCCATAAGGGTAAAGGTAGGCACATAGTCAGGTAGTCACATAGTCTGGTCGGGCGCGCGCACATGTAACTACTACACTACGCTAGCCTTCTTAACGGAATAATTAATGCCCTGGAAGGGGTACGTTATTTAGCGATGGGTTGACCGAAGCCGAAGGCTGAGATCAACCCATCGCGAATTTTAATGACCTTGAGATTGTGCCACGAAGTTGCGCTGAGTATCCTCTTCTGATAACTACTATTTGACTACCTTAGCGTTAGCTATGGCACTAAAAAAGAAGAAAGACCCCGTCGGTGATTTGATCAATAAGTTACCGCCTTACCTGCGCAACCGCTATTTTTTGGTGTTGGTAGCCTTCACCTTTTTTATGGTGTTCATAGATCGACATGATATTTCTACCCAGTTTCGTCTGCACTCTACGGTGGAAAGGCTAGAAAGCGATCTTGATCAGTTTGATGAAATGATTGATGAAGCTGAAGCGGAAAAACTTGATATGGAGACCAACCGGGAGACCTTTGCCCGTGAAGGCTATTACATGCAGAAAGACGATGAAGACGTTTTCATCATTGTTGAGGAAGATGAAGAATAGGACTGCTTTACTATTTGCCTGCTTAAGGGCATGGTTGAAAATCCACGTATAAGTACACTTATACGTGGATTTGTATTTGCGGATAGCATCTCCTTCAATAACTTAGCGTCAACCTTTTGCGTCCCCGTCTTTCAAACCTTACCTTCGCGTCGAATTTCCGTACGTGCTTTTTCAGGCGCGGCCGCGGGATGCAAAGAAAGTTATTAAGCGCAGAGCTCTTTCGGGAGTATCCTTGTCGCAAAAGCTTTTCCCCATAACTAGAAAACTTAAAATTTAAAGTCCAACATGGCAGTTCTCGTAAGAAAAGATTCAAACATCATCGTTCAGGGTATCACAGGTAAAGAAGGTGGTTTCCACGCTGGCCAGATGAAAGAATACGGTACCAACCTCGTTGGCGGTGTTACTCCGGGGAAGGGCGGCCAGGAAGCTGTCGGTGTTCCCGTATTCAATTCCGTTGCGGAAGCCGTAGAAAAGGTGGGCGCTGATGTAACCGTTATTTTTGTACCACCAGCTTTCGCTGGTGACGCCATCATGGAGGCTGCCACTGCTGGCATCAAAGTAATCATCTGTATCACGGAGGGCATCCCGGTTCAGGACATGGTGAAGGTTCGGTCTTACATCGATGATTACGACTGTACGCTCGTGGGCCCCAACTGCCCTGGTGTGATGACGCCCGGTGAAGCGAAGTGCGGCATCATGCCCGGCTTCATCCATAACCCCGGCCGCATCGGCATCGTATCACGCTCCGGTACCCTTACTTACGAAGCGGTAGATCAGATCACCAAAGCTGGAATGGGCCAAAGCACCTGTATCGGAATCGGAGGCGATCCCATCATCGGCACGACTACTAAAGATGCCGTGAAGCTCCTCATGGAAGATCCCGATACCGATGCGATCGTAATGATCGGAGAAATTGGCGGAACTATGGAAGCCGATGCCGCTCGTTATATCAAAGAGCACGGCACTAAGCCTGTTGTTGGTTTTATTGCGGGCCAGACGGCCCCTAAGGGGCGTACCATGGGCCACGCCGGTGCCATCGTTGGCGGCCACGAAGACACTGCGGAAGCTAAGATGAAGATCATGGCAGAATGTGGGATCCACGTAGTTAAGAGCCCCGCAGATATTGGCAAGACTATGGTCGCTGCGCTGGGGAAATAGAGTGATAGATGTGATAGGCGGTAGATTGATAGGCTACCGCTGATACCACTTACCTCGCTACGCTTGTTCGTCTTTGGTAAGCAAGCGTAGCGCTGCGAACGATACTTACGGTAGCCCTATCACCTCGAAGAAGCCGCGTAGCGAATCTACCTTTTATCAAGTCTATTAATCTATAAAAGAGCTGGTCTTCCGGTAAGGAAGGCCAGCTCTTTTGTTTTGACCTTATCCTCAAGATTATTTGTGACTGCTTCCGCATATGGAATTTGATTTGTTTAAACTGGCAATAATCAGTACATTACAAGCCTACAGTGGTTTTTCACAAAATAAACTTAGAGCTTATGATGAACGAGGAAGTTCGGACAATTATGTCCACACGAGTCACTACCGTCAGGCAAGAAGAGCATGTCTCCGACGTGCTCTCTCTGATGGAGCGAAAACGCCTGCAACAGCTACCCGTCGTAGACGGTAACGGCAAACTTGTAGGCCTGATCACCAGTTACGATCTTTGGCAGAACTGCCGAAACAACCCGAACTGCGCCGAAGAAATTGTTGGCAAGGTAATGACCCAGGCCGTCGTGAAACTGGCACCCAAAGACAAGGTAGGCACTGCCGCCGAGCTCTTCATGGACCGCCGCTTCAAGACCCTCCCCGTCGTGAACCTGGAAGGCAAGCTGAAAGGTGTCGTCACGGCCTTTGACGTGATCAAATATTCCTTCAAAAAGGAATACCCGGAACCAATTCTTTACGCAGACCGCATTATGGCATAACTCTACATTCTCATTTTTTTCATCGTTGGTATAAAGAACTCGGGAGCGTAGACTCCGGTTAATGTACGTTTACTACCTTGGCATTGGGCCTGTACCCGCCAAATTATGTAATAACCAACTACCTATGTCTTCACATTCCCGTGTTGCCGTAATCGGGGCAGGATGCTCCGGCATCACGGCCCTTAAGAATTGCCTTGTTAAAGGGTTAACCACCCTGTGTTTTGAAGCAGGGAGTGATATTGGAGGTAACTGGATTTACAGCGCCGAAGCCAGTCATAGCTCTGTTTGTGAGACCACCCACATCATCAGTTCTAAAACCCTTAGTGCTTATCTGGACTTCCCTATGCCGGAACACTATCCGGATTATCCAAGTCACGATCAGGTCCTCGCATACTTCAGAAGCTATGCAGATCACTTTGGCTTACGCAAGTATATACGTTTTAATACAAGTGTAGAGCTTGCCGAACGCCAGGCAGATGATAGCTGGCTACTAACGCTTAGTGACGGTAGTACCGAACGTTTTGATTTTTTACTCACGGCTAATGGTCATCACAACCACCCTCGCCATCCTGCTGGGGTCAGTGAGCATTTTACCGGACGCTACCTCCATAGTCATGACTACAAACACAACCGCAGTTTTGCCAACGAGCGGGTACTCGTAATTGGTAGCGGAAATTCAGGCTCCGACTGTGCCGTAGAGATAAGCCGCGTTGCGGAACGCGTTGATATCAGTGTCCGCCGGCCTCATTATATTATTCCGAAGTTTTTTCTCGGTAGACCAGCGGACACCTTTAACAAAAGCCTACGGTACTTACCCAAAGTACTTCGGGAACCTGTACAAAAGCTTAGTCTCCGCTTCCAGGTCGGTAGGTATACAAACTACGGACTGGAAGAACCAACCGAGCCGGTGACCCGCAGTCATCCTACGCTCAATTCTGAGCTGTTGTACAAAATCCGTCATGGTAAGGTCCACCCGCAGCGAGGTGTGGAAAAAATACAAGGCAAGCGAGTGTTCTTCAAGGATGGCCGTGAAGGAGAGTACGATACCATCGTGGCGGCAACAGGTTACAAAATCACCTTTCCTTTTTTTAACGACGCGGTTGTTAATTATGAAGAAGCTGATCGTATTCCGCTCTACCTAAGAATGTTTCACCCGGATATTCCTTCGCTCGTTTTTATTGGCCTCTTTCAGCCCCAGGGCGCTATTTGGCCACTTAGCGACGCTCAGGCGCAACTCGCTTCGGCTTATATCTTGGGGGAATACGAACTACCTCCCAATCTGTCTTCACTCGCTGATGCTGATAGTAATCACATTGAACGAGAGTTTTCCCGTTCGAAAAGACACACCATTGAGGTGCACTATCATCCGTTTCTTAAGCGTCTAATGCGGGAATTGGCAAAAGCAACATCTGGTATTCCTACATAAAAGCAAGCCATGACTGAAAAAGCGAAAATGATAAGTGGCCAGTTCTATGACTCACAAGATCCAGAGCTGGTGGCCGGCCGTGCCCGCGCTCGCCGACTTACCGAAGCGCTCAACCAGCTACCTATGGCAGAAGGCGAACAAAGGCAATCTATCCTAAGCGAACTCCTTGGCAGCCACGGTGAAAGCTACTTCATCGAAAACCGTTTTCAGTGCGATTACGGCTTTAATATCTTCCTTGGAGAAAACTTCTACGCCAACTTCGATTGCCTGTTTCTCGACGATGCACCAATCCGCTTCGGGAAAAATGTGATGCTCGCTCCCGGGGTTCATATCTATACGGCCAGCCACCAGCTTGTTGCGGAGGAGCGCAACTCTGGACTTGAGTTTGCGAAACCTGTTACCATCGGCGATAACGTCTGGCTTGGCGGGCGGGTGGTTGTGAACCCCGGCGTTACCATCGGGAATAATGCCGTAATTGGTTCAGGCAGCGTAGTAACGAGGGATGTGCCGCCAAAAGTTTTTGCAGCGGGTAATCCTTGTCGGGTGATTCGGGAAATTGGAGAGCACGATAGAATAATGTAATAATATTCATTTTGCCGGGCGCTACATTAGCAAGAAGACAAAAGACCTGTGCACTCATTCTCCTAATTGCTCTCCCTTCCGCTCGTCCACAATCGTTGTCCAGACCGGAGAAAGATCCCGGAGTGGGTCTGAGTAGTAATGGATGTAACTCATTTCCCGGGCGTATGGTGCCTGTATGCTGTCCACTAAAATGCTGTTTCGGTACAGTTCAGAGGGCGCGCGGAGCCAATCGGAAACAATTATCTGGCGGTCAAATTTTAACTCCCGAGGGACCCATAGCAGGAAACTTGCATTGAAAGAATAAGCCTCGGGGAGATTGTATTTGTGTCGGAAAAAATTGATTGAACCAGCATTTCCGTAGTGGCCTCCTTCGATCATACAGCTTGCTTGTTCTTCTGGTGGGAGCTGGTGGTAAAACTCGGCTACCCGTGCTACCACTTCTTCCCAGCCGTGCATATCGGCGTAGTCCTGGCTAAGGTCCCGTATCGAACCGTCTTCCCACCGTAAGCTGGAGCTGAAGCCGAAATCATCCCGCAAATACACACCATAGTCTTGCATCTTCTCTACCGGTAGAATGGGTAAGCCAAAGGGGATGAGTAGGAAATTGGCAAGTAATGGCAGGGTAATCAACCAACTCCTTTTAGCCAGACGCTCTGCCCAGAAACATCCTCCGGCAGCGAAGAGGAAAGCATATGCTCCGAAGGTATAATAGGCTTTTCCGCTCAGTAAGAGTAAGAGAATTATGAGGATAATGTACGTGAAAGCGAGCGAGCGGTAAGGCTTGAGTTGCTCAGACCGTAACGTATAGATCAAGCCGGGTAGCCAGATCAGAATACCGAGGGCGTGGAACAGAAACTGAGGCGCGAGAAAATCCGCCGCAGACATGTTTACCAGTTGCGTTTCGGACAGCTCTCGCATGTGTGCAACTACGGGGAATCCCCGGCTAAATTGCCAAATCAGGTTTGGAAGCCACATTAAAAGGGCAATTCCCGCAGCCCGCCACAGGTATTTACTGCGCAGCAAAGAGCGTTGCTTGGTTAGTAGAAGACCGCCGAGGATCGCGATTAGAAAAAATACGATGCTGTACTTGGTCATTAGCCCCAGGCCCACTGCCGCACCGAGGATGTACCAGTCTTTTGGGCGCTGATGGTTGATCAAACGAACCAGGGCCAGGCTGGTAAGCAGCCAGCAAAATTGATTAAAACTCACGGGCTGGAACAGGGCATTGGTACCCAGGTAAATAGGGGAGAGCAGCCAGCCTGCTCCCGCAATAAGCTGCGCGTACTTGCCGCCGCCCATTTCCCGGACCAATTCGCAAAGCAACCAAAGACTGATCAGACCGACCACCAATACGGGGAGTTTTGCCGCCCAGATGGTACCTCCAAAGATGAACTGACTAATGCCAGCGACCCACCCAATTACTGGTGGGCCTTCCATATAGCCCCACATCGGATGATGGCCCTCGGCAAGATAGAGATACTCATCCCGATGTAGGCCGTAGCCATTCAAAATAGCCGTTAGGTGTAGGATAGCTTTAATTGCGAGCAGGCCGATTAGGCCTTCCCGGAACAGGCCGGGCTTGGGAGAATGGGAGTGCATACGGGGGTGTTAACAATCTATACACGAAAGTTAAGCCCTATTTGTTACAACGAATCTGAATAAAATTTCAACGGGTTAATCCGCGTCCCGAAGTCTTCTGTGGCCGCTAACCAAGCTCAATAATTCCTGCATCAATGAGCACGCCGCGGGCTCCTACCCGGTTCAGGTCATTCAGGTTGAGCACCTTTATGGTGCCAAGTCCAATTTCGGTGCGGGCTACGATTAAGCCAGAAGGGCGAAACTGAAAGTGCTGATGCCAGGTGTCTTTACGTGGGTTGTAGAGGCGAATGAGGGCCTCTTGAAATTCGTGCCAAGCAGCGATACTGCTTCCTTTGCTCAGGTTGCATAACCTGCAGGCCAGGGCAAGGTTGCTGAAAATAGTACCTCCTCCCTGCTTTTCACTAATGATGTGGTCTATGTGGTAACTGGCGAAAGCGACGGCTTCGGGGACACAACAATATTCGCAGCAATTGTCTGCTGCTTCTTTAATTTGCCGGCGAAGAATTACGGGGATGTAGGTCTTACTCACGCCTTCATCAAACGGCGGTAGGCACGGGCTTTAGCCATGCGTACCATGTGCTCGGCAACGCGGTAGTGCTCAAGTTCAATCTTCTCTTCAAAAGTGAGAATACCTGCTTCGTTCTTAGCGGAAAGCTCTTCCAGACGGGATTCTTCTGCTTCGCTGGTACGCAGTTGCATCACGATTTCCGGAGTGGGGAAATCCGAGAGGACATCAATGACCCGACTTAATAATTGGCTTTGTGCAGCCATAAAAGAAAGCTTTGAGTGGTAAATATAACGATTTTGGGGCAGATAAAAGTTTACAATAGCCGCTATTTGTTTAAATCAGCTCATAATCTGGCGCAAACGCAGGTGCAAAGAAGGTTGAAGAATGCGTTAGAACCGTCCCTAAGGCGCTGGGACCAATCTCGAAAACGCTCATTGCACCCGCGTCCGCGCCTCTAAATAGAGCCAAATAACCGTCGCCAGTGGTGCTGCAATCATAAATTGTGCCGTCCTGTTAAGTCTACTTCAGCAATCACAACTATTTGACTACCGGACATATTTGACTATGTACTAACAACCCCCTATCTTCGCCAGCGAAAATTCGCTAGTGATAATTTTAACCCCAAGACAACTCACAGCGTTACTACGTTTATATAACCATCATCATGCAACATCGAATAAAGAAAGTGGCCGTACTTGGCTCTGGTGTAATGGGCTCCGGCATCGCCTGTCATTTTGCTAACATTGGCCTCGACGTGCTCCTGCTCGACATCGTTCCGTTCAACCTCTCCGACGAAGAGAAAAAGAACCCCGTGAAACGTAATAGCCAGGCAGTAACGGCCCTGAAAGCTGCCATGAAGTCTAAACCAGCTCCGCTGTTTAAAAAAGACTTCGCCAGCCACATTACTACCGGAAACTTTGACGACGACTTTGAGAAGATCGGTGATTGTGATTGGATTATAGAAGTTGTGATTGAGCGTCTTGACATCAAGCAGCAGATTTTTGAAAAAGTAGATAAGTACCGCAAAGCCGGCTCACTTGTTACCTCTAATACTTCCGGTATCCCAATTAAGATGCTGGCCGAAGGGCGCTCTGCGGATTTTCAGAAACATTTCTGTGGTACCCACTTTTTTAACCCGCCGCGCTACCTGCGCTTGTTTGAAGTGATTCCTCATGAAGGCACCGATCAGGGGGTAGTGGATTTCTTCATGCACTACGGCGATGTGTACCTAGGTAAGCAAACCGTATTATGTAAGGATACTCCTGGGTTCATCGGCAACCGCATTGGCGTAATGTCCGGCGTACAGATGATGGACCTGACGGTGAAGTACGACATGACCATCGAGGAGGTAGACGCCATTACCGGCTCCCTCATCGGCCGGCCCAATACAGCGACTTACCGCCTACAGGACCTCGTCGGAATTGATACCAGCGCAAAGGTGTCTGGTTTTGTGATGATGAACGTTGAAGGTGATGAATACATTGAGTCCGTAAAGACCAAGGAGCAGCCAGCCTTCATGAAGTTCATTCTGGAGAACAAATTCTTTGGCAACAAATCCGGCCAGGGTTTCTATAAAAAGACTAAGGAACGGGACGATAAGGGCAAGTCCATCATCCATGCCCTTAACCTGAAGACCATGGAGTACGCTCCGGCAACGCGCCCGCGTCCGGCTATCGGCAAAGCGAAGATGATCGATGACATGGGGCAACGCATGAAGACGATCGTTGGGGGAGATGACCGCGAGAGTAAGTTTCTTCGCGAATACTACGCTGGCCTGATTGCCTACTCCGCCAACCGCGTACCTGAGATTGCTGACGATCTGTACAGCATCGACGATGCCATGCGCACCGGTTATTTCTGGGAATACGGGCCCTTCGAAACCTGGGACCAAATCGGCCTCGCCGAAGGAATCAAGATGATCGAAGAGACCAACGGTAAGGTTGCCGACTGGGTAAAAGAAATGCAGGCTGCAGGCCACGATGCTTTCTATAAGGTAGAAGGCGGTAAGCGCATGTTCTACGATCAGGCAAGCAAAAGCTTCAAGCCTGTACCGAGCCTCGAGAACTACATCATCCTCGATACCCTCCAGGAAAATGCGCCAATCATCAAGAATGATTCTGCTACCGTTCACGACCTGGGCGACGGCGTAATGTGCATAGAGTTTACCTCCAAGTCCAACAGCATTGACGACGCGATTGGCGAGGCGATTTCTGCTGCCATCGACAAGGCCGAAGCCGAAGGCTGGGCTGGTATCGTGATCGGCAACAACGCCAAGAACTTTACGGTAGGCGCCAACCTGATGAACGTTGGAATGCTCGCAATGCAGCAAGACTTTAAGACACTCGATGGCCTGGTTGACGGCTTCCAGCAGCTTAACATGAAGATCAAGACCTGTAAGGTGCCCGTTGTGGTGGCTACCCAGGGATACGTCTTTGGCGGTGGGTGCGAAATAAGTATGCACGCTGATGCGGGCGTTTACGCTGCGGAAAGCTACATCGGCCTCGTGGAGGTTGGTGTAGGCCTTATTCCCGGCGGCGGCGGAACGAAGGAGATGGCGCTGCGCGCTTCAGATAAGTTCTTCGAAGGAGACGTAATGATGCCAACCCTGATTGACGCTTTCCAGACGATTGCTACGGCGAAGGTGTCAACCTCTGCTTCCCAGGCGTTCGACTATGGCTACCTGATCGAAGGCAAAGACTTCGTAGAAACGAATATGCAACGCAACATCGGCGAAGCGAAGCGCAAGGTGCTTGAACTTTCCCGTGAGTACGTAGCTCCGAGTATCCGCCAAGACATTACGGTACTTGGTCGCGCAGGACTGGCCTCCCTCTATACGGCGATCAATGAATTCAAACTCGGTAAGTACATCTCTGAATACGACGGTATCGTAGCTAGCCACGTGGCCAACATCCTCTGTGGTGGCGAATTGACCCAAACTACCAAGGTGAGCGAACAGTACCTGCTGGACCTCGAACGCGAGGCTTTCCTGAGTCTGCTGGGCAACCAGAAGACACTGGAACGGATCCAGTACACGCTCCAGAACAACAAGCCGCTCCGTAATTAGAGGGGGAAGGGATGAAAGGAATAAAGGAAGCTTTTTCGATGCCTTCCGTTTTCTGAACCATTCTAACTCCTTACCAACTCAATTAAAAAATCCGGGGGAAGCGCGTAAAGTCAAATTATCTCTAGCCTTTATTCCCTTCTCCCTTTAAGCCCTTAAAATGGAAGCTTACATAGTAAAAGGATACCGCTCCGCCGTTGGCCGCGCCAAGAAAGGAGGATTCAAAAATTACCGCTCAGACGACCTCGCCGTTGATGTGATCAAGCATCTCATGAGCACTGTGCCCGAACTGGATCCTAAGCTGGTGGACGACGTGATCGTCGGCTGCGCCAACCCGGAAGGGGAGCAGGGGCTGCAGGTCGGTCGCCTCATCGCAGCACGTGCGCTCGGTAAGGAAGTTCCGGGCATCACCATTAACCGTTACTGTGCCTCTGGTCTGGAGTCCATCGCAATGGCGGTGGGTAAGATTAAGGCTGGCTTCGGAGACATCTACCTTGCCGGTGGCGCGGAGAGCATGAGCCAGATCCCGATGACGGGCTACAAACTGAGCCCGAGCTACAAAGCGACGATGGACAACGTCAACTACCACGTCAGCATGGGTAAGACGGCCGAGGCCGTCGCCGAGAAGTACGAGGTGACGCGCGAAGAAGCGGACGCTTTTGCCGTGCGTAGCCACGACCGCGCTATCGCCGCCATTGACGGCGGTAAGTTCGACGGACAGATCGTACCCGTAGAGGTCGAAGACGTCTTCGTCAAAGACGGAAAAATGGTCAAGAGCAGCCACGTAGTAAAAATGGACGAAGGCATCCGCCGGGGCACCAGCATGGAGGGCCTGGCCCGCCTGCGCGC
>CAYPIM010000159.1:0-13662 GCA_964410795.1 uncultured Lewinella sp.
AGCGCAAGTGGAAAAAGCAAAAATTGGCATCATCAATGTGTCCGACCGAGCTAGCAGAGGGGAATACGAAGACTTACCCGGAAAGGAGGTTCGTCGGCTGATGGATTTATGGTTGTCTAGTCCGTGGGAGACCGTCTATGCTGTTATCCCTGACGAGCAAGATCTTTTGGAAAAAGCCATGATTAATATGGCGGACCAAGAAGGCTGCTGTCTGATCGTAACCACTGGTGGCACCGGACCCGCAGTTCGGGACGTAACGCCCGAAGCTACCGTTGCCGTTTGTGAAAAACTCCTTCCCGGATTTGGTGAACAGATGCGACAGGTTAGCCTACAATATGTACCTACTGCTATACTTTCACGGCAAACAGCGGGCATCCGAGGAAGTACATTGATCGTCAATTTGCCAGGTAAGCCAAAGTCTATTCGCGAATGCCTGGAAGCTGTCTTTCCTGCCATTCCCTATTGCATTGACCTTATTGACGGGCCTTATCTGGAAACGAACGAAAAGGAGATGAAAGTCTTCCGACCGGGGCAACGCAAATAGCACCAATAAACTCCCGATGGCTTGAAGTCTGGCCTGTCAGCTTATCACGACGAAAGCCTTGCCCAAGGGCATGATCTTCATTTGGAGGCTTTAGTCATTTCTTAATCTTCCTTTCTATCTTACCCAACCACTGCACCTGCGGCCGCGCCTGATTCGGCAAGGCCCTCGTACGCTATCGGGTATTACCTATTATCAGATGTCGTTACTTTGTGGTCTTAGATAAACCCTGGTTCTTCATGCTCAGTAAGCAGAAAATAATCATAATTAGTGCGCTGGCCATTTCCCTGCTGCTCAATATCCCTCGGGTACTGGTTATTCTTATGCGACAGGATTTTGCAAAAGACTTAGGCTTCACTTACTCCGAAGTGGGGCTGAGGGTAGCCGTCATGTTCTCTTTTTCCTGGCTGGTCATGAGCTATAACATTAATTGGAAAAAGTATTGGCCTACCCGGTCTCCGCAGCTAGACTTTTTGCGCGACGCAATCATCAATATCCTGTTGCTTTTCCTGGGGGTAAAGACGCTTGCCTTCTTTAAGCAGTTCACGGAGGTGTACATCTACGATGTCGACAGCTTTCTATTCATTACCTTTTTTATCTATTTGGTCGTCTTAATCATTCTGCTGCTGTTGTCATGGTTGGTTAACCTAACTACCCGGCACCAACAAAGCATCCTGGAAAAAGAGAAGGCCAAACAGCAAGCTTTGCACCACCAGTTAGACGCTTTAAGGTCGCAGTTTAATCCGCACTTTCTTTTCAATACGCTCAACTCCCTGAGTACGCTTATTCGCAAAAAACCGGAGCAGGCCTCGGTGTTTGTCGATAAGCTGTCCTGGTTGCTTCGGGCAACGTTACAGCAATCGGATAAGGATTTTATCACCCTGCAGGAAGAACTCGATTATTTAGCCGCTTATGTTTTTTTGCAAAAAGAACGCTTTGGGGAGAAATTGCAGGTAGCGATTAATGTTCCGGAGGATTGGCGCAGGGAAATGGTGCCCTCTTTTTCACTCCAACTATTGGTGGAAAATGCCATTAAGCACAATGTGGTTGCCACCAAGCAGCCGCTAACGGTAGAAATCTACGCTGCGGATGGTTTCCTTATCGTTGGTAACCCCATTCAGCAAAGAAGTGATCGAGTAGATAGTACCGGAAAAGGCTTAAGCAATTTAGCGACGAGGTTCCGTTTATTGAAAAAGAAAGACCTGCAAATTGAGAAAACGGAACAGCAGTTTTTAGTCAAATTACCTATTCTATGAGAGCGCTAATTATTGAAGATGAACATGCTGCGGTTGAGAACCTAAGCTTTTTGCTCAATCGGCTGGCGCCTGAGGTCACGGTCGTTGCGGTGATCGACACAGTAGCAGAGGCTGTTGACTACCTCAAGACAGCACAAGACTTTGACTTGGCCTTTATGGACATTCACCTGGCTGATGGCAATTCTTTTGAAATTTTCAAACAGGTGGAGGTCAAGGCGCCTACGATTTTTATCACGGCCTTTGATCAATATGCGATCCGGGCCTTCAAGATCAACAGTATTGACTATTTATTGAAGCCCATCCAGAAGGCCGAGTTGGCGAATGCTTTACGGCAGTTCAGACAGCAACAAATTTCCCCCATTGAGACCACCAACGCCAACCTGCAAAGTATTCTGGCAGGACTACAAGCGGAAGGCCCCCAGCATCGCCAGTCATTTTTAGTTCGGAAAGGCGAGTTGCTCATTCCCGTAGCGACCAAAGATTTCGCTTTTTTCTTTATTCAAAACGGGGTGGTTCGTGGGACAACCAACGACCAGGTTACCTACCACCTGGACGAGAAACTGGAAGATGTAGAAAAGGAGGTGGATGGCAACGATTTTTTTAGGGTTAATCGACAGTTCCTGGTGCAGCGAGCCTCCATTAAACACCTAAGTTTTTATTTTAACGGGCGGCTCTTAGTCAACACGATTCCTGAGGCAAAGGAGCAAATCGTCGTCAGTAAAGCCAATGCGCCCCGGCTCAAAAAATGGCTTAACTAAGTGCTGTCTCCAGGCTTTAGGTGAGACGAGTGAGCGGGTAGGGGAGAGGTGAGGCTAAAATGTCCAGCGGAAGCCAATCACTTCACCTGATTTATAGTCAGCTTCACCTACTGCTGTGGTCATTTGACCGCCTTTGTGGACGTAGGCACCATGGAGTGCCTTTAGTTTTGTGACTATCGAACTGGTTTAGACCTGTTCATTACCAAAACAACTAAGATGCTTCCGCGAATTGCTTTACTGATATTCTTTGCGCTTCCGCTTCAACATGGAGTCTTTGCTAATAGCCGCGCTGCTGCTCAAGACAGTATTACGGTCTACGTCTTTTTGCATGAATCCTGCCGCATCAGCCAGTATTACACCCTGCAATTGCGAGCGCTAAGTGAGGAGTTTACGGGCCAACATCTACAGTTTATCGGTCTTTTCCCTAACCGCTCCTCCAAGCCGGAAAACATGCAACAATTCAAAGAGGAGTATAAAATTCCCTTTGCGTTAAAAACGGATTACGATAAGCGCCTGACGGAACAGTTGGGGGCTACCGTTACCCCCGAGGTCGTGGTGTATAACGAAACGCAAAAAAGCATCTTGTACAAAGGGCGTATTGATAATGCCTACGCCAGGGTAGGAAAAAGGAGGCTGGTTACGTCTACCTCAGAGCTTAAAGATGCGCTATCTGCTATTGTTGCTGGTGTGCCCGTCAGCGTAACCACGACCCCAGCTGTAGGGTGTTTTATCAATACGGGTGATACCAAATAAACCGTTCGGCAAGATTCAAATAAAGTGGCGCGGCCGCAGGTGCAAAGAGGGTTAGATCGCTGATCCGTCGTGCCGTTTCCTTCCCCTGCTGCGGAATGCTTGCTAATCCCGTAAATGCGCTTACTCCCTACTCAAATTCATTGTTTAAAACCAGTACCATGAGATTTGTCCTACTCCTTTTCCTTTTCTTCGCGGTTCAGATTCCCTCGGCCAAAGCCCAGGTTACTTACAGCAAAGATATTGCTCCCATCATCTACAATAATTGCACCTCTTGTCATCGCCCGGGAGAAATAGGACCAATGCCGCTGACCAATTTCGAAGAGGTGTCTTCCTGGAGTGGAATGATTGAGTACGTTACGGCAATAAAGTATATGCCCCCCTGGAAACCAAACAAGGAGTACAGCAACTTTGTGGGAGAAAGAGGACTCACGGATTCGGAAATTGAACTGATCGCTGACTGGGTTGCCGCTGGCTCTCCGCAAGGAGACCCTGCTCTTGAGCCTCCTTTGCCAGACTTCCCCGATGGCTCCCAGTTAGGGACGCCGGATTTGATTCTGGAAATGGAGGAGGAGTACTTCATTGAAGGGAATAACCAGGACGATTACCGGGTCTTTGTAATCCCTACCGGGCTAACGGAAGACAAAGAAATAGCCGCCGTCGAATTTCGTCCGGGAAACACAAAGGCCGTACACCACGCATTGATCGCCTACGAGATCAACGGAGAAGCAGCGGAGAGGGATGCTGCTACCCCAGGTTATGGGTACGAGGAGTTCGGTGGATTTGGTGTACCCGTACAAGGTAACTTTATCGGCTATACTCCCGGGATTTCTCCCGTCAAATTCCCGCCGGGAATTGGCACAACCTTACCGGCTGGAGCAGATATGTTACTGCAGGTGCATTATGCTCCCCTCCCCGTTGATCAGACGGATAAATCGTTGATTAATATTTTCTATAAAGACGCTGAAGACCCGATCGAACGAGAAATCGAAAGATCCCCCGGCTCCCCCTTTGATCTGCCAGGAGGTATTCTCTCCTTCGTCATCCCTCCGGAGGAAGTAAAAACCTTCAATGGCGTTAAGGAAATAGAGGAGGATATTAGCTTATTGTCCGTTTATCCCCACTGCCACTATTTAGGGCAGGACTGGGAAATATTTGCCCGCACCGCAACGGGAGATACGATTAATATTATCCGTATCGACGAATGGGATTTTAACTGGCAAGGAGCGTATACTTTTGACCGAATGAAGAAAATTCCGGCGGGCTCAAGGTTACACATTAATGCTACTTATGACAATACCTCGGCGAACCCCTTCAATCCCAGTAGCCCTCCGCAAATGATGCGCTGGGGAGAAGGAACCACCGACGAAATGTACTTGGTCGGCATCAATCATGTACCCTATGAAGATGGAGATGAAAATATTGTTGTAGGAGGAACCGTCACTTCGAATACGGAGGTAGATCAGGCCAGTAACTTAAACAGGTTAGCCCCCCCTTTCCCAAACCCAAGTAAAGATGTCGCTTCCATTAATTATTACTTGCACGAAAACCAAAAGGTCAACCTGGAAATGCTTGACGTTAAAGGAAGAGGGGTCAAGGTGATCATCCAAAATGAACACCAAAGATCCGGTAGCCACACCGTTGAGGTGAATCATAGTAAGTTGCCCGCAGGTACTTATACGATTCGGTTGTCGGGCAACAATTTCGTATTGTCTACTCCCCTGATAGTCGTTAAGTAGCGACCTGAATTTCGAGGAGAGGCGGTTAATTTTCATCCCCCTTAAAGCATCCCCATGAATACGCTTCAAATTAAGTTTTCAGTAGTCATCGTTATTGCAATCCTTGCCGAAGCGATTTGGTCGCACCATAAGAAAAATGGAGTTTACAACACCAAAGAAGCGTTGAGCAATTTAGGAATATTAATTGGGAACAATCTACTTAAACCCCTTTCCCTGGCCTGGAAGTACCTGGTCTTTAATGCGGTGACTTCGTATCAAATCGCTGAGCTTCCCATTAATGTATTTACCGTACTCCTTACTTTCTTCACCGCTGAATTTGCGTATTATTGGTACCACCGGTTGAGTCACGAAACACCGCTTTTATGGACGATGCACCATACCCACCATTCCAGCCCCTGGATGAATTTGACTACGGCTGTCCGGCTAAATTGGTTGGCTAAATTCATTAGCCCGCTATTTTTTCTCCCCTTCATATTAATTGGGTTTTCCCCGGAAATATTTGCCGGAAGCCTTGCGCTGGGGCTGTTTTATCAATTCTTTCTGCATACAGAAGCCATCGGCCGTTTAGGGTTTGCCGAAGGCTGGCTGCTTAATACGCCTTCTGCTCATCGGGTTCATCACGGGTCGAACGAAAAATATATTGATAAAAACTACGGCGGTATGTTGATTATTTATGATCGAATTTTTGGTACCTACGAGCCGGAAACTGAAAAAGTGAAGTATGGTGTTACTTCCGGATTTATTGGTCATAATCCATTGAAAATAAATTTTCTTCCATTATGGGAGTTCCTGAAAGGGGACTTGAAGCGAGAGAAGAATAGTTAGTATAGATATTTTTAAACCATTAATCCCTCTAGAATGAAAACGCTATTTAATGCATTACTAGTCCTTTCCATTAGCCTGTTTTGCGTTGGCCCAATTTTGGGGCAAGGAAACATGGCAGAGCTGAGCGACGGACAAAGAGAAGAGATGCAAGAAGAGATGCAAGTACTTATAGATTCAATGAAGTTAACGGAAGCGGAAAAGTACGACTTCATCCGGATCGCTAAAAAGTACAGCAATAAACTCCTCGCACTTAAAGGTAGTGACGCCTCGCGCTTTAGTAAGTACCGGCAATTCAAGTCGATTAGTAAAGCAAGAAATAAGGAGATGAAAAAGCTGCTTTCAGCTGAACAATACACCATGTATTTGGAAAAACAAAAAGAGATGCAAGCGAAAATGAAAGCGCTTCAGTAAGCCTTCGGAAGCGCTGAAGACGTTTGGGTCTTTATGTATGTGTTTTATCATTGGAACTGTAAGCACTTAAACTATTTTGGTTTAAGTGCTTTTTTACTTAACGAACTGGTTTAAAGATCATCAGGGCGCGGATAAGGTCGTGAACGAAAAGTTTAAACCAGTTCAAAAAGCAAATCGACCCCATGGCAAGACGAAAAACGAAGGCGCAAGCTACTATCTTAAACTTACTGCAGCGTGAGCCAAACGCGTTGAGCCACGATGGTATTACGGCAAAACTGAAGGAAGAGATGGACCGGGTAACCATCTATCGTATTCTCAACCGTTTTGTAGAAGATGGCCTGGCTCACCGTATAGTAGCGGACGACGGGCGGCAGTATTTTGCTAGCTGCGAGGTAAACTGTAGCCACGATCACGCCGCTCATGGCCACCTACACTTCCGCTGTGTTGTCTGTGACCAAGTTGAATGTGTTCCTGGTGCAGTAGACTTCCGCTTGCCTGATGGTTATCAGATTGACAATACCAACATCATTCTTTCCGGGAGCTGCAAGTCTTGCTGTGCAAAGAAATAAGTTTCGAGTAACTTCTTGGTAGAGTCATGATAAGTCTCGTTATTTGCAACCAAGTTGCATTAATTAAGAGGCCATTATGCTCGTCGCAGAGAATCTAACCAAACAATACGGTACCCATACGGCCCTTCAGGAGCTTAACCTTCGGGTAGCTCCGGGGGAGGTGTTCTGCCTGCTGGGGGCGAACGGAGCTGGGAAGACGACTACGATCAACCTCTTCATGGGCTTTGTTCAACCGACGGCCGGAACAGTCCGCATCAATGAGATTGATGTAAATACGCGGGCATCAGAAACCAAAAAGCACCTGGCCTACATTCCCGAAAACTTAAACCTCTATCGCAATCTTACTGGTTTAGAGAACCTAAGGTTCTTCACCGGCCTAGCAAATGTGGCGCTGGATGATCTCCAGGCGATTGAATTACTTAAGTCCGTCAAGCTGCAAACTGGAGCAATCCAACAGCGGGTGAGTACCTATTCTAAAGGGATGCGGCAAAAAGTTGGCATCGCCATAGCCAAAGCAAAGCGAGCGGACAATCTATTACTGGATGAACCCACTTCGGGCCTGGACCCCCAGGCCAGTAACGATTTCGCCCACCTTATTCAAGATATGCGAAACGACGGCGTAGCCGTACTTATGGCTACCCATGACCTCTTTCGGGCAAAGGAGACGGGCACTCATATTGGTATCATGCGGTCTGGTGTCCTTGTCCATACCCTTGCTACCGAAGAGATAAAACTTAACGATTTGGAACGGCTCTATTTGGAGACAGTCCGCACCGAATCCTGAAGTATTAGCTATTCTCAATAACTTTTATACTAACCAATACCATTACTGAATGGCTACTTAGAGTTTCCAAATTATGAGAACTAGCAACCTCCGTCTCCTGTTGGTCCATACTTTTACCGAGCTACTGAAACGGCCCGGCACGAAGTTGGCCATTGGTCTATTGAACGTTCTGGCTTTGTTTGCTTTGGTAACTGCCTATAGTCAGCTTCGGGAACAACAAGCTTCGGTAAATGATTACCGCCAGGAGGTGCGCGAACGCTGGGAGGCTAATCCGGACAAGCACCCACACCGCATGGCGCATTATGGCTACGTCGCTTTCCGTGAGCAGCATCCACTAAGTTTTTTTGACCGCGGGCTCGACAGTTACGTGGGCAACGCCGTCTTTCTGGAAGCCCACCGCCAGAACACGGTAAATTTCTCTACCGCCAGTTTGTCTACCAGCTTATTACGATTCGGAGAGTTGTCCGGTGCACTCGTCCTGCAAGCTTTATTACCCCTGCTGATTTTTTTCTGGGGCTTTACCGTCGTTGCGGGAGAACGAGAAGATGGGAAATTGAGATTGGTCTTTGCCCAGGGAACTACTTGGTCGGAACTGATTATTGGCAAGGCACTGGGTTTGTTTTGCGCATCCCTGTTGGTACTATTACCTCCCATTTTGCTGACGGGGCTATTCCTGCTTTTTACGCCCACCTCTTCGACGGGCTTTGCCCTGCTGCCCCGCTTCGGCTTACTGACCGTAAGCTACGGTATGTACTTATTCGCTATTTCACTGCTGACCGTTTGGGTATCCACGATAAGTAAGACGGCTAAAACGGCACTACTAAGGCTGATCGGGTGCTGGTTGCTATTTGTTTTGGTACTACCAAAACTGTCCCAGGTAACCGGACAAATCGCTTATCCTTCCCCTTCCAAAATTGCCTTCGACCGGGCGGTGGAGGAAGACCTGCTCCAACAAGGAGACAGTCATAACCCTGATGATCCTTATTTCAAGGGGCTTAAAGATTCTGTACTTGCGGTTCATGGTGTTACTTCAACTAAGGAATTACCATTCAATTATGGCGGGTTCATTATGCGTGAGGGGGAGAAATTGAGTACGGCTACTTTCCGAAAACATGAGGAACAATTGCTTGCCCGTTACGAACAGCAGCACGGCCTTGTGCGCTGGACTTCCTTTTTTAATCCCTACTTCGCCATCCGGTACGCCTCGATGGCGCTGGCGGGAACGGATTTCCGAGCATACCGATCCTTTAAGGACCAAGCAGAAGACTACCGCTATGAACTTGCGCAAACGATGAATGAATTGCAGATGGAATTCATCAGCAATAACGTAGCCAGTTCGGCGGATAAAGGCGCCGTGTTGGACCAACAACACTGGCACGATTTCCCCGACTTTCGGCCTGGCCCCCTACCGCTGGCGGATAGCATACAATCCGCCGGACAAGCCCTTTTAGCACTGATCTTATGGGTAGTTGGGCTGACTGCTTTGGCTCTTTTTCTTCGTCGTCCTACAAGCGTAATCTGATGATTGGTTTCCTACTTAAAGACTTTATCCGGTCCCGTAGCCTCCTTGCCGGGATCTCCTTGTTGTTGTTTACCGGTTTGATCAGTATTTATGTTGGGGGCCTATTCCTGGACCTACAGGAGGATACCATGGCCCAAACGGCAGCTGCTCAACGGGAAGGCATTGAGCATACGCTGGACTTTGTTGCCGATGATGACCTGGGGCTCTTCTTGTATTACGGAAGGTTTGGTCTGGTCAACGAAATTCCTCGTCTAGCGGGCTTGTCGGTCGGTCATCGGGACGTACACCCTGCCGCCCAGAATGTAAATATCCGAAACCTTGAAGAACAGCGGCACGTAAGTGTATTGCGGAACCCTCTGTTTCAGCTGCTGGGTAATCTGGATTTCAGCTTCGTACTGGTTTTCCTATTTCCTTTAATCATTATTGCCTTTTGCTTCAACCTGTTTTCGGAAGAGCGGGAAGGAGGTACCTGGAGTTTGGTCCTCAGCCAGGCGGAACGCCCCGAGCGCTTACTTTACGGTAAGTTATTGTTGCGGTTCGCCGCTGTTCAAATGAGCTTATTGTTCTTATTGATTGTGGCAACCATCTATCTTCAAATCCCGGTGGATGCTTACTTGCTGGCGTTCGCTGCGATCGCTTTTTTGTACCTGACCTTTTGGTTTAGCCTCTCGTGGCTGGTTGTTCGTTTAGGGCGTTCGTCCAGCAGTAATGCTTTAGCGCTCCTCCTTGCCTGGGTGTTACTTACCATCGTTGTACCCGGAGGGCTCAATGCCTTCGTGGAGCATCTGTATCCCATACCCGAAGCGTACGAAGCAATGCTGGAAAGCCGGGATGGCTACCACAATAAATGGGATGAACCCAAAGCACCAACGCTCAAGAAGTTCAAGGAAATTTATCCCCAATATGCAGACTACCAACACCCCGAAGGAGCGAGCTTTGGATGGCTGTGGTACTACGCCATGCAACACCTAGGCGATGCGGAGGCGGCAGAAGCGACCGCAGCGATGCGGGAAAAACTGCAAGGGCGTAACCGCTTCAGTCAGATAGCTGGCTATCTGGTTCCGGGCGTACATACCCAACTTAACCTAAATGCGCTCAGCAAATCAGACCTGACGAATTACCTGGCCTTTCAGGACCGCTTAGCCGAATTTCACGAAAACAAACGGCTGGATTTTTACCCCAAAGTCTTTGCTGAACAGTCCGTCTCATCCGTTGATTGGGAAAAGCACGGCACCGAATACTATCAAGATTCCCGAGGAGTACACTGGCTCGCAGCTTTACTCCCACTCTTGCTGGCCAGTGTTTTGTTGTTGGTAATCTCCGGCAGGGTAGGTGTACCGGTGTCACTCACTAACCCTGACTAAAGATGTGAGATATGAAGCAGGCAATTAAACAACTATTAGTAATGGTCTCCGTACTGGGATCACTGATTGCTTCTGCCCAATCGATCGATAATTTTCCGCCTCCCGAAACGCCGCCTACCATAACCGCGCAGAAGGCAATTGGAGAGATTGTACTAGATGGACAACTGAACGAACCCGCCTGGCAAACCAGCGAGGTGACCAGCGATTTTTTCAGGGTGGAACCTCGCCAGGGAGGCGACTATGCTTACCCCACTTTCGTGAAAGTGTTGTACGATGAGAAAAATCTCTACTTCGGTGTATTTGCGCAAGACTCCATGGGCAAAAAGGGCGTTCGGGTACAGGATTTGCGGCGGGATTTCTCCAGCAGGGAGAACGATATTTTCGGTATCCAACTCGACCCACAAAATCTGAAGCAATACTGCGTCTCCTTTCAGACGACGCCTTATGGTAACCAGCGTGACTTGCAGAATTTCAACGATGCCAACACTGACGACGACTGGAACGCCCTGTGGAAAGTACGGACCATGCGCACCGACTCGGGTTACTACGCCGAGTTTGCCATCCCGTTCAAATCCCTCCGCTATGAACGGACAGATGGTGAAGTCAGTTGGGGCATTACTTTTGGACGACTAGCAAGAAGGGATTATGAACTAACGGTTTATCCCGCTATCCCCCAGTCTTTCTCTTCTTACCGGATGACCTATGCCGCCCAGCTGAAAGGACTGGAACTGCCTAAGCCGGGTACTAATGTCCGTATTGAGCCTTATGCGCTCTATCAATACGACCGTATTAAGGCGGGAGCTGACCCTATGGTGAACCAACAACCAAAACTGGGTGGAGATGTGAAATGGGCGATTAGCCCTAGATCTGTGGTTGACCTAACGTTTAATACGGATTTTGCTCAGGCGGACGTCGACCGTGCCGTCAATAACCTGGAGCGCTTCAACATATTCTTTCCGGAACGGCGTCAGTTTTTCCTGGAAAACTCTGGTATTTGGGCGGGAGCGAGTAACCGGTCGGTAGTGCCATTCTTCAGCCGCAGAATCGGGCTTGAGGGAGGTTTTAATGCGGCTCCGGCCCGAATTAATGCGGGGAGCCGGTACACCTTTCGCAACGAAAAAAGAGCTGTTGCCGGATTACTGATCAATCAAGCAGAAACGGACAACTCCCCCGGTAGCACCTTCGGTGTTGCGCGTTACCTGCAAAACTACGGCAAGGAAAACAACATAGGGACGATGCTTACCCACCGGCTTGATGCAGCGTCTACGGAGCTGGGTACCCGCCAGAGTCATAATACCACGCTGACGGTAGACGGCCTAATACGCCCCCGCGACGAGCTCACCCTTACTTACATGTTGTCTGGCTCGCGCGACAATTCCAACGACACCCTTGGGGTGGCTGGTAGCGTCTTTGCCGGGTACCAAAAGAACGATGTTTACCTGGGCTGGCTTACCAACTTTGTGTCTCAGGATTACAACCCCGATATGGGCTTCGTTTTTCAAAAAAACGTTATTCAGCACAATCCCGGTGGTTACTATATATGGCGACCTAAAAATATACCCTGGATTCGACGTTTTGACCCTGGTGCGTTTGTTAATTATTACCACGACGCTAAAGATCCGGGCAACTTCCAGCAGGCTAACCTCTACATCTTCCCCATTTACCTCGTTTTTACCAACGGTAGCTTCTTAGAATATTCTCTCTTTCCTACCTGGCAGAACATCAATTTTAGTTTTGCTCCGCTTGGTGTAGCCATCGAAGAGAAACGCTATTTTTATACCCGCCATGTAGTCCGTTTCAATACGGATCGTTCTGCTAAATTATCCATTAATGGCGGCACGAACTGGGGGGATTTCTATAACGGAAGGCGTACTACGCTAACCGGAGGTATTCGGTATGCTCCTTCTATTCATGCTGCCTTTTCTGCCAGTTTTGAACACAATGACCTCAAAGGATTAGGCCTGAATGAAGAGAACTTATCAACGAATCTAGTTTCGGTAGGTACCCGCTTTGCACTCAACCCCAGACTTCAACTTTCCACTTTTTATCAGTACAACAGTTTTGATGATCAGGGGCGTTGGAACTTTAGGTTCAGTTGGGAATACCAACCACTGTCCTTCCTGTATATCGTATTCAACGACCGGCAGATTAGTAACCTAGACACCCCATTTCAAGAACAACAGGTGATAACCAAGTTGACGTTTACCCGGCAGTTATAAGATTGTGGGCGCGGCCGCAGGTGCAATGGAAAGGACAATGGAGCAGTGCTGTTACACTGTACTAGTTTCCCTAAGCGATTCGGGAAATGACCACAACAAGTCTGCTTCTATTCTAGAAGCCATGCGGGAAATTTGATCCGTTGTAAGGCCAGTCATTGGTCCCTTCCGCATTTTCCTTCTTTGCTATTTTGATGCCAATGTCAAAAATGAGAATTCCAGGGCCGCAGTCACATGCTCCCTTACAGTTGTAATCTCTTTGTCCATCCCGCCCTGTAAAGGACTTCAGACGGCAGCCACCTTCGCCTGCAGGGCAGAAGCAGGCACCAAGAATTCCTTTTACACTAACCTCTTGAAAATACGCCATGGTTTCTTTGCTTGGCTTGAAAAAGTTAGGTACAATTCCGGCAGACTTCCCGTTGTGCAGTGCTACAATCTTGTAGCCTTGCTTGGGATAAAGGGTGGCTCCTTTGAGAACCGCCACGGTAGAAAGTAGTGGGGCTGCCTTAAGCTGTTCCAGCCCCTTTTTATTCAGTAGAAGTTGCTTAACGGTATAGCCGTCTCGGACTTGTTTGGTCTTTTGGGCCTGGAGGTTGTTGCTGGTCATTAAGAAAAGAGCCAGGATAGGGAGGAGGAAAAATCGAAAATTCATAGGTAATGGATTGAACTGAGCGGCTATTTTTAACAATAGCCGCTCAGCAGGATGATATTCCCTAAAGGGACGTTCCAGCTTCCTGAAATCCATAAATCTATCCGAATAAATTTTTCGACTCTCTATCCTGGTCTTTAGTTGCTAATCCATAGGGGGGAAATTTGAATGCTTTGGAAGTTAGCCGCCAAAAGGCGCCGCAGAAAAGGCGATGAAACTTAGTTTACACTGTACTAGTACATTGTAACATAAGTTTTTGTATTTTCCGTGATGAAAAA
>CAYPIM010000160.1:0-13648 GCA_964410795.1 uncultured Lewinella sp.
ACGAACCCGCCGTAAACGATGTTTTCACCATTCTAAAAAACGACGGCGTTTCCAGTATTACCGGCACATTTGCCGGTCTGCCGGAAGGCAGCGCCATTGATTTCAACAATGCTTCCCTTTTAATAAGCTACACCGGCGGTGCAGGTGGAGACATTACCCTAACGGCGGTATCAGTACTCCCGCTCGACCTCCTTTCCTTTACCGGCGAAACCGTGGACAAGCAAAACCGCCTCACCTGGACAACGGCCAACGAGGAAGACTTCAGCCACTTTGAGGTGGAGCGGTCTGAGGCGGGGATTGACTGGGAATCCGTTGGCAACATCACAGGCGATCAAAGCGGCTTTTACCAGTTCCAAGAAGAAGCAAAAACGGCCTACTACCGCCTTAAGATGGTGGATTTGGACGGGACCTTTGCTTACAGCGAGGTCGTGTTTCTGGAAAGCGATTTGGGCGCGGCCGCAGGTGCAATGTTGGTGTTTCCCAACCCAAGTAACGGCCAGTTTACCGTGAATTTAGTGCAAGTCCCCCACCCTGCCGGAGAGTCAGGAAAGCTCACACTACGCGACCTCAATGGCCGGATAATTTGGACCACGACAGTAGAGTCCGAACAGCACGAAGTTCCAGTAGCGCTCAATGCGCCGAAAGCTGGTCTGTACACCTTGAGCTACATCAGTATTGCCGGGGTCGTTACGCGCATTTTGCGCGTGCAGTAACAGTATTGGGTTGGGCGCTTGTAGCCTGGAAGTCGCGCTGCAAGTGCTCACCCCCCATGCACCTAAAGTAAATCTGGCTGATGCCAGCCGGCCGTCACCCCATTGTCACCCACATTTTTTTGGGTACGGACAGGTTTAGAAAGAGCTTTGCCAACACTTACAAATCATACCCAAAGAACACATTTCCCATCCAGCCAGGCAGTTGAGAAATCTAACAACACTCTTCATTCCAGACTAAGCACCAGCACTGCCCTTCAACCATCCTCACACCCGCGTCCGCGCCCATAAAAACCTATAAATAATGAATCGACTTTCCCTACTTGTTATCTGTCTCCTCCCGCACGTGCTTTTGGCCTTTGGCCCGCCTGTGAACGATAACTTTGCTGACGCCATCGTCATTTCCAATGCGCCCTTTTCCCACGACGTAGCCACAATTGATGCCTCCCAGGCGACCATCGAATTGGGGGAAGAAATCTGTGTAGCCGACTTCGCCTACTGGTACACCTTCACGCCCGCCACGACGGGTACCTACCGCCTCGCCAGCGAGATTACGGGCGAATTCGAATTCGCCACCACTAACGACATCTTCCTGGGCGTTTACCTCGGCGATGACCTCGCTACCCTCGTGCTCGATGAGTGCTCCGACGAAGACAATGGTTTTGGCGGTGGCGAAGTACTATTCCTTGAACTGAATGGCGGGCAGCGGTACAACTTCCGCGTCGCCCTCGGAGGAGTCAACAACTCCGACGATGTAATCACCACCAGCCTGGAGCTGTTAGAAAGCATCAACTGGACCGGCGACGTTTCCGACAACTGGAACGACCCCGACAATTGGGACCTGGACCGGGTACCGACGGCCAACGATCAGGTGTTTATTGATGCATCTGCCGCCAACGAATGCTCTATCCATACGGTGAGTGGAACGCCGACCAACGCCATTGCCCGTAGTGTCAAGCTTTCCAACCAAGCGTTAACCATCGGCACCGAAAACTCCCTTTCCATTGCCCAGGGAATAGACGGCATATGGCTGCCTGGCGGCGTCGCTACCCTGGACCTTCTTGGCACCCTCAACATAACCGAAATGACTGGAGACGGCATTTTGGTACAAGAGGGCTCGACCATAACGGTAGAATCAACCGGTATCCTGAACATCAGCAATGTCGATGATGACGGTCTGCAAGTAACCGGAATCGGTAGCACGCTCAACTATTCCAGCACGCTGAGTATTATCGACAACATCAAAGACAACGGCTTCGTGCTCAGTATTGACGCCAACGCTACTATTGACGCGAACGCTGAACTCTTCGTAATCAACTGCCTCGACAATGCGGGCGCCGTACTTAGCGGCAGCACCCTCACCCTCAACGGAACGTTTACCGGAACCAACTCCGCAGACGATGGCTTTAGCACAAGCGGTGGGCAACTCACCGTCGGCGAAAACGGCTTGCTTCTCCTCGAGGGAAGCGGCAATTTGGGAATCATTGACGCCGACTTCATCAATAACGGCACCATCCGCATCATAAATACCCTCGACGGTGACGCCATTGACACCGACGAAGACTGCATCAACAACGGAAGCATCTTTATCAACGGAGCAACCGACGACGGCATTGACGTAGAGGACGGTAAGCTGTTCACCAACAATGGGTACATCGAGGTTAGAAATACCTCCAGCAGCTCCATCGAGGACGGCAACTTCACCAACGCGAACGGCAGTACCCTGGTGACAAGTAACCGAATGACTTCAGATTTCAACTTCGCCGAAGGTAGCCGCCTCGTTCTCGGCCCTGGCGCAACTTGCATCACTTTCCCCAATCCCATCTCCCTCGACGGGGTAACGCTGGAATTACAGATAGATGGGACTCAGGGTTGCTCTAACTATGACCAAATCATTGTCTTCGAAACCCTCGAGTTCAACGGAACAATCCTAGAACTCACCGGCGATTACCAACCGCAAATAGACGAAACGTTCACGATTGTATCCGGTGGAACCGAGCAGCCAGTGGGCAACTTTGTTGGCCTGCCCGAAGGCTCAACGCTGGCCTTCAACAACACTGAAATGACCATCACTTACCAGGGCGGTAACGATGGCCGCGACATCGTACTGACAGCCACAGCTCTACTGCCCCTTAATTTGCTCTCCTTCACCGGCGAAACCGCTGGTAAGCAAAATCGCCTAACCTGGACAACGGCCAATGAGGAAGACTTCAGCCACTTCTCGGTAGAGCGTTCCGTAACGGGAACTGATTGGTTAGAGATCGGCACCGTAGGAGGCGACCAGAGCGGGTTTTACCAGTTCGAAGAGGAAGCGACAACCGCCAATTACCGCCTCAAAATGGTGGATTTGGACGGGACCTTTGGATACAGCGAAGTGGTCTTCCTGGAGAACAACTTGGGCGCGGCCGCAGGTGCAATGCTGGTGTATCCCAACCCCAGTACTGGCCAATTCACGGTGGATGTATCCCAACTTCCCCGCTCGGTCGGACGGGCCGGAAAGCTAACGATATCTGACCTCAATGGTCGGATGATCTGGTCTACTACCCTAGCCCCCGAACAGCGCGAAGTGCAAGTAGCACTCGATGCGCCCAAGACCGGACTCTACATCTTGAGTTACGCCGGAGCAAATGGCGTGGCAACGCATGTTTTATCGGTGCAGTAGCTTTTACAATTGAAAGCTTTTAGGCCACTGAAAGCTACAGCTGCTTGTAAACTCCTTGGTTTAACTAAGCAATTAATGATTCGTAAATAATTTGGAGATACTTCACTAATCTCAGGTATGAACTTATTAGACTATGATTGACTTACTCGGTACCTTACGGTTAATCTCCTACGAATGACGGATTTCACTTTACTGGTAATCGACGATCAGCCTGAAGTAATAAGAGAGTTGGTCGATTTTTTCCGTCAACATTTTTCGGAAAGTCGCGTATTACAAACCGTGTACCCACTTGCTGCTATAGAAATACTTCGGCAAGAAAAGCCAGACCTGGTTTTTACGGATTGGGATATGCCGGGGATGAACGGAATAGAACTGCTGCAAGCAATAAAAGAAGACGAAGAATTAGCCGATATTCCAGTTATACTTTGCTCTGGCAAAAACATTGATAGTCAGGATCTTTATTATGCCCTTTCAGAAGGTGCAGTTGACTACCTCCGTAAACCCTTTGATGATCAGGAGCTTATTGCCCGGGTAATGACTGCATTGCGCGAAAGACAAAGATTACAGTTCATCCGTGCTCAAGCAAGCGAGCTATCCGAACAAAAGCGATTACTTGCTCTCGAGAAAGAACGTAACGAGGAATTACTTAAAAAAACAATTGGCTTTCAACGTAACGACATCCAAACCTTAAGTTTAGAGTTAGCCCGTAACCGTACGCTAACGGATAGCTTAATTTCTAAACTCGAAGGCTGGATGCTGGAACGGCGGAGTGTAGGTTCAGAAACCGAAAGAGCACTACGTCAACTCAAACATCAACTACTTGCTGGCGAACGATTAGAGCACCTAAGAATTGATCTTGAGGAAGTCAATACTGCTTTTTATCATAAGCTTAAAGAAGCCTTCCCCTCACTTACTAAAGTCGATTTAGAGGTATGCGCTTACAGCCGTATTGGACTTAGCGGAAAAGAAATTGCTATAATCCGGGGAGTATCTCCTGATTCCGTGAAGCGCCATCGTAATCGGCTACGCAAACGGTTAAACTTGCCGGTAGCACAAGATATAAGTCAATTCTTAATTACTCTCGGGTGAAGTATTGGATCGCGGCAATTTTATTAGTTGGTGCTTTGGCCGGAATCCAGGCTGTTTTGCACAATCCTGTGTCTCAAAAAAGCAGTAGGCCGGTTGCGAAAAATGGAGTACTTGATCTTCGTTCCACAGGATTGCAACGGCATAGGTTAATCCCCTTAGAAGGGGATTGGCTATTTTATCCTTGGGACAGCAGTGAATTCGCTCCTCCGGTGGAGGTGCCGGTACCTTCCTACTGGCGTAAAGAGGTTGTCGGGGGACATAAGCTAGGGCCTTCTGGTATTGGGCGGTACGAACTTTCAGTCATATTTCCACCTCACTTTGTACCTCCCCAAAACAAGAATGGAAAAGGCCCACCCCCTATTTTGGGGCCTTCGCAAAGGGATGGATTCAAGAAAAACCCTGGCCCGGTAACGCTTCTTCTTTCTACTCCTTTTGGCACAGCGATTCGTCTGGGCGTGGGTGAACGTCAGCTGGCTCAATCAGGGACGATAAATTTTCAAGAGAATACTAGCCGTCCTGGCTATGAGCTGATAACTTCTCCTTTTCCCTTTGCCGCCTGGCATGGAGATACCCTCAGTGTTCGGATCGACGTTGCGGGGCACAACCATCACTTAAGTGGTTTATACACGGTGCCGTTGCTGGGGACGCAGACAGCTGTAGATCAGGTCTCGCTTAGCTGGTTAATGCAAGTGGTCTTTTTAGCTACCCTGGCCCTGAGTTTGGGCTTGTTTTGTCTCGGCCTTTTTTTTGTGTTTGACCGTCGCAGATCGTTGCTTTACGTTAGCCTTTTTTGTCTTGTGGTACTTGTTCGTCTATTTGTTTCGGACGCCATGTTGATCCAGTTTTTAGCGGTAGGTCTTCCTTGGAACTTAGTGATGACGCTACGTTTTTTGACGATCCCATTTGGGGTATTGTTCACTGGCTTTTACTACTTTGAATTTGTCTCAGTCTCCCTTAGAAAAAGGGGACGCCTATTTTTAAAATCATGGGTTTCTGTAGTTTCATTACTGGTGCTCTTACTGCCAGTGTATCCTAAGAGTTATGTGATCTACCTAAGTCAGTTTTTCCTGATTATTTCTATTATTTACTTTTTTCGCTCACTCCTGGAGGAAGCGATCAATGGCAATCGGAAGGCAACTATTCTTGCAGGTCTGGGATTTTTAACCATCTTCTTTGTCTTGCAGCAGGTGTTTAATTTTTATCAAGTTGAATGGGGAAAAAGCCCTCAGAACGCCAGCCTGATGATTATTACGGTCAGTATGGCTCTTTTAGCCTTGATAGACATTTTTACGTTTTACCGCGAAAAGGGGAGGCTCTATATTCAACTCCAAAACTCGAAGCACCAGTTAAAAGATTTTGCGGACAATCTGGAAATAAAGGTTGAAAGGCGGACCAAGGAATTAGCCGAACGGAACAAAGAACTCGAAACCTTACAACGATTTCGGAAACGTACCAATGCGATGATCATCCACGATCTACGCAATCCTTTACAGGTTATTCTATCGGGTAGTCGTCGTGAAAAGCCGAACAGGCGTCCGGGGAATCAAATTTATGCTGCTGCTCGCAGGCTGCAAATGATGATACAGAATTTACTGGATGTAGATCGAGCGGAACAGGCCAAATTGATCAGTCGTCCAGAATCCCTTCCGTTGCAGGAGATAGTAGCTGAAGCTGCCCGCCGGCAACAAGCCTTCATTGCCGAAAAAGAAATTAGTATTTCGCTTTTGCTAAGCGACAAGCTACGCATATTCGCAGATCGCTCATTAACGGAAAGAACAATTGATAATATTCTCCACAATGCTATCAAATACACACCCGAGGGCGGAGAAATCAATTTTAGTACAGAAGTGGAGTTTGAAACCTTGAAATTACATTGTGACGATAGCGGACCAGGGGTACCGGAGGAACTAAGAACACATATTTTTGCGGACTATGCCTCTGATCAGTTTCGCGGAGATGCCTACGGGCTGGGGTTGAGTTTTGTCCGAATGGCCGTGGAGGCAATGGGCGGAAAAGTAACCGTAGGCGAATCGCCCGAAGGAGGCGCGCGTTTTACGCTTGTGTTGCCTAATAATTTCCACGCTACCTCAACGGAAAAAATTGCCTTAAGCGAAGCTGAAATGGCCATAATCTCGCCTTACTTTCCAGAGCTTAGGCAGCAGCGTCTTTATGCCGCTACCGCCGTCGAAGCTATGCTAGACGAAATTGAAGGTAGCAATATGATTAACGAGTGGAAGCGGCAAGTCAGGGCTGCAATGTATGCAGGAGATGAGGAGGCTTACCAAGCGTTACTGAAATAATATGTTACTCAGTTCATCTGGCGCTCAATCAACACGAGTCATTCGAATCCTGCGGTCACTGAATTAGTGCGACATCAGCTAAGGGTCTAAATTAGACACTTTCGGCTAAAAACGATTTTAGCCCTATACGTACAACAATGGCCCGCTATGGTTTCAACAGCTATAAATGGGTTGAGCGCCTCTGGTGCGATTGCTCATCGGGCAAATAACGAAAACGTGGGGTTCCGAAACCGCTTCGCGGTCATCTGCACCCTACGCTAAGCTAAGCGTCCCTCCGGGGCTTACCCGTCGGCCTAAGTACTGACATCACTTAGCTTATCGTAATGAAAACTTACGTCGCATATTTTGGACGTGTGTGGCATCAACCCACACACGCCCAAAATGATAGTAGTCTTTGCGAAACTAAAAGTGTTCGGTGTCCGGGCGGCTTAAAACCATAGTGGACCATTGTACAATACACTCTAGCAGATAGGTCAACGTTTTTCGACAGGTTCAGCCCCTCATTCACATTACCGGCCACCAAACCCAGTCCGCTGCGCATCTATCGTGCAGACACGCTGGCCAGCTGTGAATTATCCACCCCGGGAGACTTTTAACTAATGTCTCCCCCCAACCTTATTATTATGCTGATATTTACTTTCAGCGGCACTGCGGTGCTGCTGGGGCTGGGCGGCTTATGCCTGCTGGTCGGGCTGACGATCTTCGTCCTTCGGCGTGCCTTACGCTCCGAAAGCCCGGACGGGAAGCGAGCCAAGAACGCTGCCTTTCGATTCTCTACCCCACTCCACGGTTTATCGTTGTGTGTCGCCATCGCGGCGAGCATCATTGCCATAAACTGGACCGAGTTCGGCCAGCAGGAAGTGCTGGCCGGCTACACCATTTCAGAAGACCTGGAAATAGATGTGGTCATTCCCCCAACCAACCATCCCCCTCCGCCCCCACCGCCGCCGCCGCCGCCCGTCATCGAAACAGTCATGGAGCCCGAGCTGGAGCCCGAGACTTTTGAGAACCAGAGTATCACCGTAGACGATCCCATTATTCAAGACCTTGTCCCTAAAGTGCCCATTGCACCTGCGGCCCCGCCACCACCACCTCCTCCACCGCCGCCGCCGGCAGCAGTCGAAGCGCCACCTTTGCTATTTGCAGAGCGTATGCCCGTCTTTGGCCAGGAATGTTTTGACCTCCCGGGTGATGAGCGTAAGATGTGCTCTGACCGAGCTCTGCTCTCCTTCGTGCAGTCTCGCGTAAAGTATCCTTCAATGGCCCGTGAAAACGGTATCCAGGGCACCGTAGTGGTTTCCTTTACCGTAGAGAAAGACGGTTCCATCTCCGATGTCAGCCCCGCCCGTAAAGTCGGTGCTGGCTGCACGGAGGCTGCCCTGAAAGCCGTAAACGCCATCAACGGCGAAGGCGCACGCTTCAAGCCCGGCATCCAGGGGGGGCGCCCGGTTCGCGTCCGCTATAACCTGCCCGTAAAGTTCCGACTTGAGTAAAGAAAAAACCGACTTCTTACCATTGATAATCAGGCGAGTAAACCAGGCCGTGAAAAATGCTTTCATTTATTTTGCCCAAAGGCTTGCAAGGGTCGGACGAGTGCACGTATATTTGCGCAGCATTTGGGAAAAAGGTTACTGAAACGCAGTGAATCTCCTATAATGTCAGAGCTACTGGTCTGGTAGTTCAGTTGGTTAGAATGCCGGCCTGTCACGCCGGAGGTCGCGGGTTCGAGTCCCGTCCAGACCGCATACGTTCTCCACAAACGGCTGTTTAACAGTTAATTAGACAAAAGGCAGAAATGTCGGAAGTCAAATTAGCAGTCGTTTCAGAACGAATGTACTATAAAGAGAGGTTAGGCTTAGGTCTTTCCTCTCTTTTTTATACCCTTCTGATTCATGAAATTACTCCTCTTTGGAGCGAAACGGCAATTCCGGTATCGGGAATACTTCTAATATGTAAGACCTCGCCCTGCTTGATGCGTTTTTGATGTGATGACGCTCGGCCCAGTTCCCGTGCTACCTATATGTGCATCTGCCACTCCAGGTGATTTTTGACGGACTCTTTTTCCGCTGGCTGCGTTAAAATGCTTCGCTTTAGTCCCTGCTAGGCCGGCGTTTTTTTGCCCTGCCAAAAAATAGACTCGTCTAATTTGAGCTTCGCTGCTTCTGTATGGTTGCCTCTAGTGACCGAGACAAGTATAAATCTTAACTAGTGGCTTAGTTCACAATTACTTGACCGTTATTCCTTGTCTTTTCGCACCGTGACTTCGTTGCTGAAATCCTCATTTAGCTATGGCTAAACTCCGGTTTCAGCGCCTTGTCCCGGCACGAAAATCCGGCGGACTAAACGGCCAGATAATTATGAACTCAGCCACTAGTGGTCGCCAAAGTTTTCACATCGTTTCGTATGTATCTTTGCCTTGGTAGACATGAAAAATGGCCTCCTCATATCCCTTTTACTATTTTTGCTCGGCTCAGCCTGGGGGCAAAGCAGTGAATACATTGGCGTAGAGGATGGGCTGAGCCAAGGGTTGGTATCCGCCAGCCTGCAAGATGCGGAAGGTTTTCTGTGGTTTGGAACCGCTTCCGGGCTAAATCGCTACGATGGGCGCAATTTTAAGACCTTCTACCGTAATCCCTTTGACAGCACCAGCCTTCGGAGCAATAAAATCCTTGCGCTTGCGGATGGGGAAGATCACCTCTTGATTGGAACGGAGGTAGGAGGGCTCGATGCCTATCATAAGAAAAGGGGGACGTTTTACGAGGTACGGAATCGGATCACCGATGATTCTTTAGGGTTAGACCAACTTCGTGTCTCCAGGTTAGTCAATACTGGGGCTAAAGGCTGGTTTGGATTGTTCTCGACCCCGCAAGCGGTCTCTTACTTTATCCAGTTTCAACTGGCTGAAGGGGAAGATGGCAGGCTAGTAACTAAACAAGCCAGGACCATATTGGCTGATGCAGATGTTGGTAATGTTAGTCTTGGACCAGACAGCAACTTCTTGTACATCGGAAGGCCAGATCATTTGCTGCGGGTCGATTTGCGAGCGCAACCCATTAGCTTTCTGAAGATTCCATGCCCGGCAGGCCTGGTGGGGGGCAACTTCACCATTGATAAAAACGGCGAGATTTGGATTATTTCCAATAAGCTATTAGGGTGTTGGTCAGAAGGGGAATGGCGTATCTGGAAAACCGACTTTTCAGGTATTACCCTTGGGGTTATTACGGATCAAAATCTTGTAGTCCCCACCGAAGACAACCGGTTGCTCACCTTTTCCCTTCCCTTGCCCACAACGGATGTTTTACCAGCAGCTACCGTTACCCATCAAGAAGCGCTGGCTTTTGCCAGAGTCCGAACCCCCATTTTGGATTCCTCCGATAACCTCTGGTTTGGTAGCAGCGGCCGTGGATTGTTGAAAATTGACCCGCGTAAAAAGCGGTTTACCACCTTACTGAAAGGAAGTAGCCTGCGGCACCACCTAAATTTTGATGCTGCGGGGAATTTGTTAGCCCAAGCAAAGACCAACCGCTATTTGGTTATCGCTAAGGATAAGAACAAGGCATCCATAACCGAGGAGAAGCCTGGTGCCCTGCGCCTGGCTATAGATGATAAAGGAACGGAATGGCGAACCCAACGTACAGCAAGCGGCTGGACCCTTTACCGCAAAAAGAACAACGAGCAACGTGAGCTGATTTTTTCTTACCGTCTGCCCCACTTAACAGCCGACCAAATAAGGAAAGGAATGACCGATCTGGTCATTGCTCCTTCCGGGCATTTGTGGATAGCAGGTGAAGGTTTCCTGTACCAATATATTCAGGGGCAAGCCGCGCCGTCGGTCTATCCGTTTCCTAGCGCTTTTTCCGCTCCCCACCAGACCATGGATCTGGAAATAACACCTGATGGTGGCGTCTGGGTGGCAACTACCTTGGGGCTTCTCCGTGCTGTAGTTGTCGATGATTCTGTTACGTTTAGCACTTACCATGAAGAAGCCGTCTACGAGGAGGGGCTACAAAACAATAAGCTTAGTGGAGTATTAAAAGACCCTGAGGATCCCAATGTGCTTTGGGTCAGTAGCTTGGGCGGGGGTATTTCGCAATTAGCTATTGATCGGGGCACCTTCACCCACTGGAACCGGCAAAGTGGGGAACTCGTTGATGATAACGTTTACGGCTTACTATCCGACGATGCGGGGAATATTTGGTGGAGCTCTAATCAGGGCTTAAGCCGGTATCAACCAACTACAAAGCAGTTCAACCACTTCAATACCAGTGACGGGTTACCGGGAAATGAGTTTAATCAGCTTGCTTACGCAAAAGATGCCACTGGAAACCTCTATTTCGGAGGGGTAGAAGGGTTGGTAACCTTTAATCCCTCGACCATAACCCCCAATCCACACACGCCACTAACACGTTTAGTAGACCTGAAGGTAAACGGAGATCCCTGGGCAACGCTACCAGATAAAAACACGGAGATAAACGACCCAGCTTTTCTGACGGAGATCGCATTGCCCTACGATCAGAATAACCTTGAGTTGACTTTTGCTGGCCTGGAGTATTCCGCTACGGATAAGCAGAAATTCAAGTTTTTCCTGGCTGGGGCGGAAGAGGAATGGGGTGCACCAACGAGTCAAAATCAAGTCTCTTACCTCAACCTACAACCAGGCCGCTACACTTTCCGAGTCGTAGCTGCCAACGGAGATGGCATCTGGCATGAAGAAGCAACCGAGCTAAATATTAGAATTTTTCCGCCCTGGTGGCGGACTACGGGAGCTTACCTGGTGTACGGCTTGCTGGCGCTGCTGTTAGCCGCCGGCACCACTTACTATCTGTTGCGGCGGCAATCTTATCGGTTCCGGCTGCAGCTACAGCAAAAAGAAACGGAGCAACTACAGGAGTTGCATCGGTTCAGAGCTTCGTTGTACCAAAGTGTTACCCACGAGTTTCGATCTCCGCTTTCGGTCATCAATAGTGTCGCTCGGGAGTGGCTGCAGCGCAATGCTGGTGCCACCAATAAGCGGGAAGCAAACACGGTCTTACGCAGCAGCCAACGGATGCTGAACCAGGTAGACCGGATGTTGAACGTAGCCACAGTAGAAAAGGATAAACTGCCGTACCACGCTCGGATGGGTGATGTAGCGGCCTACTTGATCCAGATGGTGGAAGAGCGCCGGAGCACCTTCGTGGCCGCTTCACTTAACCTGACTGTCAGTACGGAACCAGCGTCTTTCATAACGGCCTTTGACCCCTATTACCTCGATACCATTCTCGGAAATTTGCTGGACAATGCTTTAAAGTACAGCGGTAAAGGAAGTGCGGTGGAGCTTGGTTTTAACCTAGGTGAGGATGAAAACACCATGGTATTTATGGTTAAAGACGATGGTGCTGGTATTGCACCGGACCTCTTACCCCGAATTTTTGAACGCAACGTCCGGACGGATAGCCAGCAGGAGCAGGGTAGGGGCTTTGGTATTGGCCTTGCTTACGTAAAGGAATTGGTAGATCGTTTGGACGGCGAGATTGAGGTGGAAAGTAAGCTGGCACAAGGTAGCAACTTCACGGTCCGCCTGCCCATTGAACAACGAGACGATGACCTACTGCCCTTGGTGGAGGAATTGCCTACAGCAAGTGTTGCGCTAGACGACATTCAGGAGGTCGCCACCGGGGAAAAGAAACGCCTCCTGGTTGTCGAGGATAACGATGAACTCCGGCAATTCCTGTACTCAAGCCTGAGCAAGCACTTCAGCGTCTTAACTGCCAATAATGGTGAAGCCGGTAGTGCTTTAGCCCGGCAGGAAGTGCCCGATCTGATCATCAGTGACCTGGTGATGCCCAAGTTGGATGGCTTGCAGCTGGTGAACCAGCTGAAAAATGATGAGCGCACCAGTCACATCCCCATCATCCTGCTTACCTCCAAAACCGGACTGGAGAACCGATTAAAGGGATTATCCCGTGGGGCTAATGTCTACCTCGGCAAACCTTTTGATTTACGCGAGTTGCGGCTCCACCTCAAGAACCTTTTGGAGCAACAGGAGCGGGCCAGCAAACAGTACCTCCAACTTTCAACCGCTACCGCCTCCGCACCAACGCTTCCAAGTGAAGACCCGGAACAACGCTTCCTGCAAAAAGTACGAAAGATCGTGCTGGAGCATCTGGATGACGAATCCTTTAAGGTGCCGGATTTAGCCAAACAATTAAGCGTAAGCCGCGGGCAACTCCACAATAAGCTCAAAGCGCTGACCGGACTCTCCACCTCTTTATACATCCGGCGGCTGCGACTGGCGGAGGCCCGTAGCCTTTTGGAGCAGAACGAGCTCAGCATTTCCGAAGTAGCTTACGCGACGGGCTTTAAGTACGCCCATCACTTTTCGCGGTATTACGCGGAAATTTATCAAGAGCCCCCTTCGGAAACGCGAGACAGGGGCGATGCCAGCAAGAAATAGTTCAGTATTAAACAACTGAATGTCAGGCATCTATAATTCACTTGACAATAGTGTAGGTCAAAAAGACAATAGTGTAGTGCAAGGTGACTCGCACGGCGCACCTTTGCTGTGCAGTCGTTACCAAGTGAACAGATTAGGGTAGGGACTCATAGCTCACATCACTTTATGTAACCTACTTTTCCTGCCATAAATCTCGATGGTTTTGTTGATTGCTGCAACGCGGTTCATTTAGTTATGAGCCAGTCAGCTAACGGGCAGGAATTGCTTAATGCGACCAGCATGCGTGCTTTATTTTTGTTTTTACTCCTCCTACTCTTCTTCCTTGTTTTACCAGAAACCTCTCATGGACAAGGCAACCTAACACTTAGTACTACGCCGATTGAAGTCAGCGGTTTGGACTCCGTGACCCTTCAGATTCCGGCCGACCTCGATACTTTTCAGTACACCGATA
>CAYPIM010000161.1:0-13584 GCA_964410795.1 uncultured Lewinella sp.
ACATCGATACGAAACCGCTGACCAGTCTCCGGCGTAGCCGGAGTAACCAGTTCACTCACTTGATACAAACGAGCAACGGCATTTACACTATTCGTAAGTTGATAAGCAAGCCTCAATTCGTACCCTTTGAAATTACTTAAGCGGGACCCCGTTGCCCCCTTACCGCTGTAATCCCACCTAGCCCAGTCGTTTTGACTGAGATAATCTACTACACTATACTTCCCTATGTGGGCTAAGTATAGCCCAACCAGACAATCACCTTTTTCGTCACTCTTACCATAGGTTAGGTAGCCCACATAACCAGCATCCTCTTCTGCTAAATCGTGGTTGATCTCTTCATGATCGAGATAATTGTTGGTATTACGATAGTAATCTGCGCCAACAACTAAGGCCCCAAATTTATACTGAATAGAACCAATGAGTATATTGTAGTCTAGTAGCATATCATGCATCCCGTCTGGCACATTAGGTATATCATGGAAATAAAGAGCACCCAAATTCATTGACAGAGAAGCTTCATCCGAAATTTTAAAATTTAGCTGTGCCTGGGTAGAAAATAGATATCCGGTACTGGTAAGCGGATCATTGCCAGGTCTCAAAACGAAATAGCCACTTGTTGGGGTTATAGAAGTATTTTTTCCAAGCGCCCAATCTCCCCCAACTGCAAGCCCATCCGGAAAAACATTATCGTTCCAAAGTAATTCATGTCCCTTCCAGAAAGGGTAGTCATTCTTACCAATCCAAGCCCAAATGTGATCTTTCTCAAACTTAAGGAAAGCTTTTTCCAAGCCGATACTTAGCGTACTAAATTCCCCACCACTGCCACCCAAACTAATATGTGGCCCCTGTTGATCATTCAGATTTCCTGTACGCAACCGGGCACCAACTACAAAATTTTGGTCCAGCCGCTTTTTTAGCCCAAAACGAAAACGATATCGCATCCTGAAACGATCCGCACGATAAGTACCATCAGCTCGGCGAGAGTTCCAGTCTTCCTCAAAACGAAATCTAAAATCACCAAAGAACGCCACCTTATCATTAATAGTGGTGGTATCTACGGACTGTGTCATCAGCTCACAGCAGTGAGCCAAAATAACAAACAACAAAAACCAGCGAATAGAGAGTCTCATAATTTATGAATTATAATTTTCTGTTATTGATATCTCGAGCTAGAGTAGATTATAATTTCAGTTATGTTCCGTGAAGGATAGCTTATTGGCTTAATACAAGTCTAGCCTTTGGCAAGTAATACTATACAGTACTAACTCCGTAATCTTCAAATACCTGAAAAATAGAATCTGGATAGCTCACAGCTATCATTTTTCCATTTACTTCGCGCATCGCAGCAGTCGCTTGATGGCCTATACAGGCAAGGACAAGGCTACCATCTTCCTCTTCTTTATAGTATTCAAAATTCATTATTAATCGGCTTGAACTTTGGGCATTAAGTGACATATGCATTACAACCGTATCAAAAGCGAATAATTGTGAACGAAATTGAACGCTGAGGTCGAGAGTAATCAGCGCCAGCCCCTCGTTAATTCTATCTACTATATCCGGACAGTACTCATATAAGAACATCTCCCGGCACTTTCCTTGCCACACAACAAAATTGGCGAAGTAGATATTCCCCACAAGATTAGTTTCCTCGAAGGATGTCTTAAAACGATACTCATAGTAATAAGTATCTTTGTATGTTACAATTGGCATAATGTTAATTATTTTACTTGTTCTCTGATTCAACAGTACTGAAACTACTACAGCGCGAAATATGAAATACGAACGTTAGCTTATTACTATAAGCTGACATATAGGTTTAGTTTGCAGTAGTCCAATAGCGTGATCAAAGCGAAACGACAGAACTTCCACCTTCATTAAACAGATACTTCTAAGGCGTTATGAACCTTGACACGAAGTAGTATCGGATCACTAATGCCTGCGATTTGAATAAGCTGTTCGTCTTTTTCACTTACTTGGCCACCTGGCAACAAACTGATTTCAAAATTTTCATCCTCCAGCCGTATGGGGGCGCCCGTTGAAATAAACGCGGCTAACAAACTGGAAAATTTCTCTTTAGGAAAATAGCTATCGGTTTTTCCTGGTTCTTTACGTAATTTATATTCCAGGTAGGTTTCAAGAAGTACAGGGTTCCAAACCCCACTGAAAGCTGTACCACTCACTTTAGTCATTGTTAGCCCTTGCCACGCTTGTATAATCTTACCGTTTTTATCCGTAACGAATACGTTAATTACGGTTTCGGTCCCCTGCTCCTTAACTTCGACTGCATTGATGTACAATGGGCCTGAAAAAGCAAAACTGTGAAAGACAATACTGTCGGAACGAACCGGCAAAAGGTTAAACCCAGGGCGACAAACTTGATTACAGTGAATTGCTGCATCATTTATTCCTGGGTCACCGAGTAATAAATCACTACAAACATAGTCTCCGAACCATTTACCTGATATCTCTTTACCGACAACGCCACGGGTCGCTGAAGCGGATATATGTTCAAATCTCTGTATTCTACGGAATGGCCCACGATGAAATAAAAGACTGTCATAAAAGTCCATGTTCACATCAACGGGTAACGTACTATCGTTTGACGAGGCGTACTCCGAGTTCTCACGTGCTGAAATGGCCTCCGTAGAAATTCGCGCACGAAAACAATCCACTTCAAAATTCGAGTCTTCGCTTCGCACCCTGGCAACGTATTCATGCTGACTGATTCTGACAACGATAAACCGGATAATATTTGCAGCATCCGCCGGGATGAAAATTGATTTTTCAATTTCTAGATTTGAAAAAGTCACTTGAGAGAAATCTCCCCCAATTGCTCGACAGCACTGAGCCATCCCCTCTAAAATCATTACGGTCGGGAAAATGTATTGCCCCTTAAAAACGTGATTCTCTAAGTAAACATCATCCGTACGGTTAATGGACACATCGGATATCAATTCTACACCCGGGGTGCTATCAATTATCTTTCCAATGAAACGTCCTACGGGGTATTTACGACGTAAATATGGCAAAGTAGGCATCTTACCATATCTACCACCTATTACTATTCGCGTGGGTAAATTAACACTGGTATCTCCTAAGTGGTTAATCAACTGCTGTAATCCAGCTTCAAGCGGAATAGGCCAAACTCCACGCGACTTGAGCCCGGCAAGGCTACCTAACTTTACCCCCATTCCCGTTTCTTCCCATATAGACCATTCAAGCGTAACGCAGCGACATGTGGGTAATAACTTATTGAGTGCGCTAATGCTGTTTGCGAGCTTGTTATTAGCCAACGCATAATCGGCATTGCCTTGCATACCACTTCGGCTAATAATTGATCCAAACCCAACTACGAATCTTAGTTGTTCGTTGGTTAAACAAGATAGCACGTTATCAAGGCCCTGAACTTTGATCGACTCGGTACGCTCAAAATCCGCTAGCTGAAGCTGGTTCAGCATCATTGGTTTATTTATTCCTGCTCCATGCAGGACAACCGTTACCGGCCCTAGATTTTCCTCGGCCGCGCCAATAGCCTTCTTCAAGCTCTCAACGTCCATTACATCAGCAGAATGATATTCGTGTATTATCCCGCTATCCTTAAGTGTCATCAAATTGCTGTCGAGCTCCTCACTACTTCCAATGGCGGAGCGCCCGAGCAAAATCAAGCGCGCGCCAGTGAGGATTGCAAGTCGCTTAGCAGAGGCGAAAGTTATCCCCTTCCCTCCCCCAGTAGCAAGGATTACATCTTTAGCCGTAAGTCTTCCATTAAGCTCTGGTGCTGAAGGGAAGTAGGTAGTAAATTCCCCTTCACTTCGCTTTCCATCCCAATCGTAAAACACCTCTCGATAGCGGGTTGATGCGGCAAGTTCTTTACAAAGCACCGCTTCAAGGTTCTGGAGGGTAGCAGGAAAATTTATCCGAACTACAACCACTTCACGATTCTCCAACTGTAACGTCTGGAATAGCGGGCTAAGCCCAACATCTTCATTTCCTGTACCAATTTCAACAAGAACTATGATGTGATACGGCACACTCGAAGTTGCCAACGCCAGAAAACGCCCTACACTCTTAGGGGAGTCATCACCACTACTAAAAAACAACGCCACTGGACCAAGGTTCTCTTGTTGTTCTGCTTTGACCGTTGACCCGAATTTTTTTATCAGCCGTTCGTCCCCGTAGAAATCGTACACGGTGTCCCCGTTATTGACTTTAATTTTCGACCTACTCTTTTCGGTCCTTACTTTACGAAAGCTATGAGTCCAGTTCTCGCTTTCCTTGTAGAGTTCAGCCGTGTTTGTTTTATTTATTGCCGTTGCCTTACCGCTATTACCTAGAAAAATTACTTTACTCACCTCTTCTATGGTAGCATCAGCGTTAGCAAGCAAGGAGGCGGCAGAAAAGGTTTTGTGATCTTTTTTAAACACTTTTGTCGCTAGCGAAATTATCTCCGTGATCGCCAGTGAATTCAGGTGTAATTCAGACATGATTTTATCCTGATCACCAATGACAGCAACCGGAATTTCCGTTTTCTGACTGATTAGCTCCTTTAGGTGCTTTAAGACGCCAACCTGATCAAGTTTCTGGGGTACGGCGGAGTTACTAATAACCGAAAGACTACTAGCATTAGCTTCAGGTATATTTTTACCTGGCAACAATGGGGTAATATCGGCTGGAACCTTCTCGCAAGGGTTCACGAGGACATTCAAGCTCCATTCGTCTAAATTGGTTGAACGATAGAACCGACCAACTGACAACTCAGCAAAGTCTACTGGAGCCCCGCTAACGAAAGCACCGGCTAAAACCTTAAGGAAGCTGCGCAGAGAATCCCCACCGTATTCAGTGGGAAGAACCGTAACTCCTGGGGTGTTATGCAAACTCCTAGTCAAGGCGGCCCCCGGGCCAACTTCGATAAACATGTCAACTTCAGCGGTCACTTTCTCCATGGCCTGGGTAAAGCGTACCGGTAGTTCGATCTGGTCTAGCAGATGCCGTTCAAGACAAATGTCGTTAGCGAGTGTCTCACCAGTGACGGTAGAGATGACCTTTCGATCACAAGCTTTAAAGTTAAAGCCCTTGATACGTTCGCTGAACCGTTCGGTCGCGGCCTTCATGTAAGGCGTGTGAAATGCGTGAGAAACCTTAAGTCTCGTATTAGGAAAACCGGCATCTACAGCATGTGCTTCGGCTTTGGCAATCATCGCCATACTTCCACCGATAACGAAATTTTCCTGGCCATTAAAACCTGTAATCCACGGCCCGGATTTAGTCACGAAGTCTTGTATTTGTTGCTTGTCACATTGAATAGCGAGTAGCAGACTAGGCTCCGAGCTTTCGCCAGACATGGCTTTGCCCCGTTGGCTTGCTATTCTTGAAGCTTCCATTGCATCCAGCGCCCGCGCCCAACTTAAAGCGGATATCTCGCCAAGACTGTGCCCTACTGCGAGATCGGCTTCAACGCCAAAGTGACTAAGTAATTCAGCGGCTCTGAGACTGCGCTCAACGATCACCGGCTGAGCGACGCTCGTATCGGCTACCGCGCCAGAAAAGACAACCTCTTGTGGGCGCATGCCAAGGATGTCGCGCACAAATGGCGTAAAGACACCGTCCGTCTTACTAATAGGCGCACCCTGACCTGGAAAAAGAAAACCGATTCGGGCCTTCCGCCCCGTACCATCGAAAAACACACCCTGGTCCGCATCCGATTGGGAAGTTTCGCCAGCATTTAACCATTCTCGCAGTGTGGAAAGCTTTAGGCTTAAAGCATCAGGAGTCTTTGCTACTATAGCAGCTCTCCAATTGCCTGAACATCTGAAATTCGCGTTATCCGTTGCCACTAGATCTATTAACTCGGCACGCGATATCGCGGAAGCAACTCTTAACCATTTGTCTATCTGACTAAGTAGATTATCCCGCGAACTAGCCGCTAGGGCAAGCACTTCGTAGTCGCGGCTCGAAGACGTTAGTTTTCTAACTTTTGGCGACAAGCGTGCAGTGGATTTACCAGCCCCCTCACTCTCCAAAGTTATATGAACGTTGATGCCACCAAAGCCCATAGACGATACCGAAGCACGCATCGGTGTTTTATCGGTATATACTTCTGGTTGGTAACTCAGTTTAAGAATATCATTATTCTCCCGTAAAAGTTTGTGCGGAATATTAGGGCGGCTTGGCGGAATAACCTTATTCTTAATAGCCAAGCAAGTCTTTATAATTCCAGCCACCCCTGCAGCAGCCTTGGTGTGACCAATGAGTTGTTTAACCGAGCCAATGGTAGCTGCACGGTGCTGATTGTCTGCACTGCGCAATGCTGAAATCAGGCCTTTGAGCTCTACTTCATCGCCGACCGGAGTACCGGTACCATGACCTTCAAACATCGCTACCGAATCGATTCCGTAGCCAGCTTTCGCGTAAGCAAGTTCAATGGCTTTACGCTGTGTAGCGGACTTCGGACGCGTAATACCACCTTTACCATCGGAAGAGATGCCCCAGCCACGGATATTTCCGTAAATTTCAAGTCCTTTTTCGCGAGCGAGCGTTTCCTTCATCAAAACCAGCATACCGCATCCTTCTCCGGGCCAAAACCCCTCAGACCTGCTGCTGTAGACTTCCATCTCTTTTCTGGCAAGTGCACCATTTCGCGTAAACCCAATAACCTCGAATGGATCAATGCTAAGATCCACTCCTCCAACGAGCACGACATCAAGATCTCCGTTCAAAATCCCGTTGCAGCCAATGGCCGTCGATAGCAAAGAAGACGAGCAAGCACCATCGACGGTAAAACCACCACCATTAAAATCAAAATAGTTACAAATACGGCCAGCGATGGTATTACTCAGCCCGCCGGCAAGCGTGTCGGCGTCTGGTTTGGGGAAGGGTGCTTTATAATCGGCTTCCGTTTGGGCAAGGATGTCGCTTATTTGTCCTTCCGTATAACTTAACCCATTTAGTGTTTGCTGTAAAACCTTGCTCACATATGGCCAACGCAACCGCATCGTATTGGCACGGGTAAATTCTCCGGTAAGTGAATTGCCAAGAATTACCCCTACGCGCTGGCGATCAAGCCCTTCCCCGTTCTCAAAACCTGCATCCCTTAGCGCTTCGGTCGCCACGTCAAGTGCTAACCAATGCGTCATGTCAGTTTGTTCGAAGGTAGACCTCGCCACACGATACTTGACCCGATCAAACTCATATCCGTTTAGTAAAGCTGCTTTTTTTAGATAGGTATAATCCGCTAGCTCCTTGTCCTCCGAACCATAGTAATCAAGGTCAAGGCGCTCTTTAGGTAGTTGGCGAAACTGCTGCCGTAAGGCTAGGATGTTCTCCCAATATTCCTGTAGGTTATTCGCGCCTGGGTATTTACACCCGATGCCTACGATAGCGATATTTACTTCTCCCGGATTGATCATGATTACTTTGTTAGGTGGTAGTTAGATTACTTGAGTTTTGCCAGCGTACGATTAGCGGCTGAACGGTAAGGAACGAAGTCCTTTACCCCTGCTTCCCGGTCGATAACAAGCTTACCGTTCGCTAAGCCGTCAACTTCATACGTCCGTTTAGTCCGCTCTTTGTCTGGCCAAACCACCGTGACGGTATGCACTACATCTTCGGCGAGACCAAAATGAACCGGGCCGTCATAATTAGAAATATAGCCTCCACCACCAACGCGAACTACGTCCATCTGGTTACCATTCACAATAATCCGGGCACCTATAGAATTATAATTGAAATTACCAGGCATATTATTTGTCAATGCTATTTTAATAGAATTGGCACCGGTATGGGTATTCATCAATACCCGGGTATCGCCCGGTTCAAAGTTTGTAGGTGTAGGAAAATTAGCATCATGCGCAGGTAGGACACGCACCTTACCGTTAATTTTTGCCTTAAGGTTGACGCCATTAGATTTACGACTATCGTAGCCTCCAATATTACGTACAACAATATCCTGATAACCATCATTATTTAAGTCCGCAGCCACGACGGACCGGCCTTCTTCCGCAAGCTGAATCATAGAGCGATTTGATACTTTTTGCAATACTTCCGGCCCCTGTAATCCCCATACGTCTTGGTCATAGCTATACACCATACTCCGTTTGCCCCAATTTTTCGTTGGGGATTTACGGTATAGGTAGCCCTCGCTATCAAGCTTGTCGTACTCTAGTTCAAGAATGTTAAAGGCATGATATTCCGCCGTCAGATCAACGAAACTTAATTTCTCTTTCTCTTTCGTAGCATTTATTAGTAGTCTACCCGGACCAGATCCCATGATGGGAAACAACCCTCCACCAGACCCATAAAGACAGCCTATCCAGTATAGATCTTTAAGGCCGTCGTTCTGGACGTCAAGGGTGGTGGACCCCCAAGAAAACTCGTACGGATCAAGACTATTGATATCATACGGTACGTGAGGACCTCCCGGTACAAAGGGACGAACATTGTTGGGTTGAGTAGCGTCTGGAGGCAGCACCTTACTGTGCTTAACGCTCGTAAGAAATTCCTCATGAATATTTTCACCGTTCACAATAGTATGCATTGCTCGATGACGGTCAGCGAAATACTGTTGGCCCATTGTCGCGACCGTCATGACCGGGTCTATCATCATATTAGGATCAGGGTATGAAAAGGCCATGTTCATGGAGGAGCCCCCTAAGTTACCTGCAAATAAATCCTCGTGTAAGTCGTTATTGAAATCAGCCGGTGAAAGGCTCATCCAATAGCCCGTCTTATCCGATCGGGCATATTTGTCCGCTAATTCAAATCCTTTTCCAGATTTATTTAAATATAAGCGTAGCCACCCCAAGTCATTAGCCACCCAAATGTCTGGGTAACCATCGTTGTTAACGTCTTGAGATACAGAAGCCCATGATAATTGGCCGTGCTCAGTTTCCTGACCGTTAATATTTAACCATTCCGGGACGTATTCCTCGAAACTCATTAAGGCCATGAAATATTCCTTGGGAACGTACGGATATGTTTTGAGGCGCCAGTAAGATGGCGTACGCGGGTAGCCCTCGTCGTAAACACCATCTATATTCAACTGAGACGAACGCTCAATGAACTTCAACTCCCCGGTTTCGACAAGCTGATTTACGTAAAATTGATTTGCGCCACCCGCGTTAGCACGCGCACCGCCGGGCCAGTAATCTCCATCCATGGAGTTCCCCTCAAAGATGTCGAGATCACCATCCAGGTCAAAATCAATGGCTAGGATGCTGTAGGTATTACGTTGGCCACCTAGTCCGGACGACTTGGTGATGTCTTTCCACTCCGGCAGGCCATCTTTGTCTTTATCCCCCATATTTAAAAACACGGAGTTAGTTCCGAAAAACTCTTCACCCCGGCCGGTATTATGCTTATCGTACGTATTATCACGAGGGGCATAGTCCTTGATAAATCCTAACCCCTGCCCCTTCATGGGCGTGCGTACATTGTTTGCCTGCCGGCCTACGGGGCGCACAAACTGTCCTAGAACACGTTGCGTCTCCGGAGCAGACCAAATCATTCCGTCTAGACCAGATCCTACAATAAGATCATTGCGTCCATCTCCATTTAAATCTACCGAAATAGCGTTTTGTGAATGACGTCCCGCTCGTTTTCTAGTATCGCTAATCGAGTTACGCGGCTCAAGGAAATTCTCGACGAGTAATTCCTCACGTACATAAGTATTATTGCGCGCAGCGATCTCATCACAACGTAAATATATAGGGTCCCCCTTTGCATCGTTACCCTGATTAAGATATAGACTATTAAACTGCAGGCGAGCAGTATCGGCGAGAATACCCTTTTCGTCGGTCGGGCGCGCCCAATTGTCCCCAGGGTTTAAGAAATAGGCATCGAGCAAATCATCTCCATTAGCGTCGAATAGTAATAAACCACATGCGCCATATTGCCCCGCGAAGGTTCCCCAACTTTTCGCTTCGTCATCAAAGGCTTCTACTTCCCGAAAGGGAGAAGGCGAGGATAGTTCGGCAAAACTATTCTCATCGTAAGGCGTAGCTTGATTTTCAACATCATTCGCGTACAAAATGTCTTCTTCAACGTCCTCAAATTCTTCGCCGAATTTGATCTCGACATTCATAATTTGGTCAGCTTTATACATTACTATTTTGTGGAAAACAATCGGGAATATTATCAAGAATCCTCCGAGAAACACTAAAATACCTTTCCTCCGGGTCCACCAGCTATCGTTGACGTTTCCACTACTTCTTAGTATGTTTTTAATATTCATGTCTAGTTTGTTATTATTTTAGAAATTTCCGTGTCTAATGAGTACAGAGCGCACCATCTCCCCTGCGGAAAATGAACATTGAACTCATGGTTGAAACAGGATCTTTACGCTGAGAAATAGTCTTTGCCAGCTTGTGGGTGTAGACCAATGATGAAATTATCACCCGTCTACGAATCGGTAAATTTTTGCGAACCTCTGCTCATTGATAAATGAGATATTCACGTCTAAGCTTAACGAAGATTATCGTCACGGTAGGAGAAATAGACGGGCGTGATATAAGTCTCCGTATGCGCCAGTTGAACTGGTATTAAGTCTTTTGGAATAGGAACGCGGTACTTAACAATGTCCGTAATACGCTCGTAGGAAGTTAGCGTAATGTCCCAATGAGGTACATCCGCATAGGGGTAGCTACGAATGACTATTTGTTCTATTCCCCGTTCATGTGAATTTTGCGCTAGATATACTCCGCCCTCGGTAACTTTCGCCAAATAGGCAAAACTCGGATGAAAGCCCTGATTGATCAAAAAATTACGACGCTCAGCAAATCCGCTAGCGGAGAGAATACCTACTCCAAAACCGTGAAGCATGAAATCTTCCTGAGTTACAATAAGATCTAGTGGTAGATTTCCTAAGATTAAACGTTCATCATTCGGAAGTTCGATTTCAATCTCTATGTACTGAAAATCATCTTGTTTACAATCTTTCTCATTAAACTGATAGCAGGTAAGAGGAGAGACTTCACTAATTTTTACTTGTAGTGGGTCAGCAAAGCTCTGAAAGTCAAAAGCCATTGGGTTAGCTTTTGAGTATTTCCCGGGAGGAATAAACTGACACATCTCAGTCTTTTTCATGAGAATATCAGACAGAAAAGAAGGACGTGTACGATGCTCGTCTTTAGTACAAGTCACAAAGCCCTTGGAAAGCTTACGACGAGACCCCTGGGACGAATAACTGATAGGTTGGTCGATAAAAGAGAGATCACTTTCACCTACGACGCTATTAACCGTACGAAGCCTATCCAAGTCCAGCTTAGTGTTGGTATCATCTTTCCACGTTAGTGCGTTGATGGCGTCGCTCAATTGAATGTTGTTCACGTTTGCCACCAAATCAAAATAGTCCTGCTCGGGAAAAGTGAACCATCCATGGTAGACCTCTCCCGTTTTATCGGTGGCACTAAGCTCCCACAAACCAGGATTTAAGCAATTATTTACAACGCTAAACCGTACCGGTCGGTAAAAAGGGTTGGGTTTAAAGTTATAATCATTTTCCAAAACCCAGGGGATACCGACAGGAAGGTTTGTCTCAAAGTGTGTGATGGCCGCGCCTTCATCCGCGAAAGGCATACTCAGCCCATTACGAGAATATTCCGCCATCATCAAATTAAAGCGATCAAATCCATCAAATTTATCACCTGACGGATAATGAAGACGGGGTACAAGCTGATCGAGCGGAAGGTTTTTAACCCGAAAGTATTTATCCTCCTCTGATGTGTTTTCCGTAAAAAACTCAATGTTCCCCATCATATTTTTATCATACTGAAAGCGTGCTTGCTGGAAATTATCCATCCAGTGACTGCCACGCAAAAAAGACTGTGTTGATGGAGTAAACTTATAGCCATCTGCTGCAATGTCTTCTAGATTTGTCTCAATACTTACCGTGAGTGTTTTTGGCGGACTTTCACACGTAAAAAAAGACGAAAAAATCAATAAAAGAGTAATTAATCGAAGCATCATAGTATTGTATTTTAAGGTGGTAGAAGCTGTTTCTTATTTTTTTTAAAATATAATAGAGAGGTCTACTATATTAACTTAATAAATTGCTTAAGAACAAAACCATGGAAGGACTAAATATCTACCATCAGCCTGGATGAAAAGGGAGAAATAACCGTAAATCGGTACATGCATCTCCTGCTCCGTATCCAATACGGTACCCAAACAAAAACTGATCGTTATTCTAAATTTAATTTTCCCAAACGTCTGCTTACGCAATGATCGTGTTTAAAGCATTGCTCCCTCTGGTTTTTCGAGCACTATTGAACCGTAGCAAACAATGGACGAAGCACTTCTCTTAGATTGAATAAATTTTCGCACAAGCTCAAGAAAGACCTGGAAGGAAGGCTTGCCATCTACTTCCCTTTTGTCTTTAAATATTTTTCGTAATCGTATTGCTTCGGTATGGCAGGACTCCCCGGAAGCACCCGTTAAAATATCAACCGTTTTACTATTGAGATGCGGATTTCCTGCACGGTATCTCGTATGCTCAGCAAGAAAACTACCCTGTCCGAGATAAAGGCTGTATTCCTTGGCACTCGCTGCCAGCTCATGTATGTCTTCCTCGCCAACTCCCCCTGCGTAGCTAGCAGCTAATCCGACACCAGACCATATGTTGCCCCTACGGCTTTGGGGGAATTTATCTATTTCCCGCAGGATTACTTTTGGACGGCCACTAGCGTAAAACCACAAAGCCCTACCAAGACCATTATCGTATCTTGCCTGATAAAACTGATTATCAGCTATTTTCTTAGGAACATACTGTTCTTCGATCCCCTTTTTAGTCTTGAACATGGCATAGTAAAACCCTATGCCGTCTAAGACGAGATGGCCGCACATAGGACAGGCCTTATCAATGAATTTCTCGAACGAAGACCCAAAAACGCCGATAGCTAAACCCGCTCCGATGTATGACATGTATTCGTGACGACCATGATTCTGGCGGGCAAATTTCCAGAATGAACTGGAACCACCAAAAGAGAATCTTCCGACAGTAAATAGCCCCATAGCAATACCCTCACTCAGAAAACCCTGTAACTCTGGTTTCGTCCTATTGGTAAGTGTAGTAAGGTCTTCTTCGTTATTTCCGGCTTCCAGTGCGGTGTTGTAGCCATAGACAACCGTTTTCGCAACCGCTTCAAGCCGAGCTTGAGCCCCTGTGTTTTCCTCAAACCCGCGCACGGCAAAAGTTGCTTCGTGAAGGCCCAGGCCCAGTATTTGTTTGCGTGCAAGTCCTAAAGAGTAAATCATAATTTTCGGTTTATGGGTAGATTACATAAAGAATAAAAATGAAGTCCCTTTCAGCTAGATGGGTGGTTAGTTGAAATTTGAGAAGTAATTCATCTTGATACAAATGTCTTCCCTTTGCTAAGCTGTTAATGAGACCACTGAGCAAGTTTCATCTCCGGCCTTATGAGTGGCAAAATAAAATATTATTTACACAAAAAACTGTTTGTCAAATAGTTATGCATTTTCATGACTGAGCGATAGACCTGGTTTATGGCTATTTAGTGTTGGTAGTCCCTACTGATTTCTTCTTGTTTTTGTCTGTTTACAGTGTAGGGTTACAGCTGCTGGTTCGGTCTT
>CAYPIM010000162.1:0-13332 GCA_964410795.1 uncultured Lewinella sp.
CAAACTTTAACAACTTTATCACACCTAAGCTCCTTACAAAAGCATTTACCTTTAAGTAACAACCGTTCTCTGCGTCCTATGCGTACTTCTTCCACTTTGCTCCTCGAAAACTCCCTTTGCACCAGCGGCCGCGCCCAGGTAAACCGCCTGCTGTGGCTACTCCCCTTGCTATTGCTTGCCCTGGCCCCTGCACTTTCTGCTCAAACCGGCTATACGAAGGTGGACGGTAAATACTACCCCTACATGGTGGACGACTGCGGCGACACCCTGATCGTAGCCCAACTAGGTGACGTATCCGTGAGCAGCCCTGAAGTATTTAACACCGAAGAAGAATATAAGCAATACCGACGCTACCGCATCTACGCCCAGCGTGCTTATCCCTATGCCGTTGATGCCGTTCGGATTTTCCGCGAAACGGAATACATGACCCAGAGCATGAAAAAACGTGACCGTAAGCGCTACAACAAAAAGCTCCAGAAAGAACTGGAAGAGAAGTTTGAAGCGCCGCTGAAGAAAATGTCTAAAACGCAGGGCAAGGTACTCATGGCTATGATCGAGCGCGAGCTGGATATTCCTACCTACGACCTGATTAAAGACCTGCGCGGCGGCCTGACGGCTCGTTACTGGGCCACCCTCGCTGGTCTCTACGGCCATAAACTAAAGCACAAATATACCGTAGGCGAAGACCGTATTCTGGATGCCGTGTTGGACGATTTCGACGTAAGCTACAAGCTTCCAGAAATTCAGCTCGACAGTTCAGCGGTTAAGCGATAGCCTCTAGACTCGCCCCACTTCCTTAACTAGCTTTTGCCGGTCCGCAAGGATCATGTCCTTTAAAATTCGTCAGGGCGAATACGAGGTATAAAGTTCCTTATTGAACCCGTTTAAACTTTTCCAATCGACCTACGAACGTCCATTTTTCGATCAGATTAGAAAAGTTTAAACGGGTTCATTATATCCTTCAATTAAAGGTTGAAGTAGTAGTGCAATAAGTATGTCAGGACATCTATAGTCTCATTATTAGGCGTAAACATTAATTTTTTTTGTCCAAATGTTAATTTCTTTGCCTAGGTCCCTTACCTTGGTACTGTGATTGCTACTTCGGTTATCATTCCGAAGCGCCTTTTTGAGAACCGTTTACCTTTCAGAACATCCATTTCAATATGATCAAGTATTTTTTGGCCTGCCTACTGGCGTGCGCCACGTCCCTCCTTGTTGCACAAAATACTTTACCGCTTCCCGCTGGCTCTCCGCCTGAGGTTGCAGGTAAATGCTATGCTGTATGCCACATTCCTGCCCAGTTTAAATCCGTAACTGAAAACATCAGCACTTCCGGAGCTGGAGATCACATGATTGTGGTTGAACCACAGTACGAGACATTCACTGAACGAGTTATGGTAAAGGCAGCCGGCTACCGGCTGGTAGATGTCCCCGCCGAATACACCATTACTGAAGAACGTATCATGGTTGCTCCCGCATACGAAGAGATGGTGGTAGAAGCCGCCAAATTCGAAACCGTTACCCAACGCGTACTGGTGGAAGAAGGCGCGACCGAATACCGCGTCAGTCAGCCAACTTACGAGACCGTAACCAACGCCAATCTTTACTACGGCACAGGTGATGGATCAAAGCCTGGCGTTTACTCGACCAACTACGGCAACGTACTGGATCCCAACACCCGCAAGGGCATCAACTCCAATACGGACCCTTTCAACCCGAACAACCCGAATGGTTTCATTAACGACCCGAACAGCCCGATGAACGCTACCCCATCGCTTTACACCAGTAACGATGTAGCTAAACTATTCAACCCAGACAACGCCGACAGCCCCTTCAGTAGCGCCTACATTAAAGCTAATGGTATTGATGCTGCCCGCACTGAAGGAGCACGTCTTCTCCAGCGTATGCAGGTAGGCACTATTGCTCCTTACATCACGACGGAAAGTCGGGTTAAACTAGACCGTATTCCCCGAACTTATCGCACGGAAGCAGAAACCGTAGAAGTCAGCCCTGCTTACATGACTTTTCAGCAAGTTCCTGTAGAGTGTGAAACTGGCGACTGTGTTTCTTTCTGTCAGGTTGAAGTACCAGCCCAAACCCAGATCATCAATAAGTCTATCGCCGAAGCCTGTCCTGCAGGCTATACTGTTGCCGCCGTTGCACAAGGAGGTGAAGACTACTGTGTTCGTCTCAGCTACGAACCAGCCGTTTATGGCTCCCGCCAGATTCTGGTCGGCAGCCCCAGCATTACAGAACGTTCTTCCGAAGCGAAGTACCGCAACGTTAAGGTACAACGCCTTGTTAGCCCGGCTAAGGTTGTTACGCGCAAGGTAGAAGCCCGTTATGAGAACGTTCCTAAGCGTGTAGTCGCCCGGGAAGCCTACACTCGCTACGAGCTCGTCCCTGCGGAGTACAAGACCATCACCCGCCGTGTGCGTACCGGTTTGGCTGGCGCGGAGTACATCGTACCTGGAGGCGTATTCATGGCTCCAACGACTTACGGAGACCGCAGTACCGACCCCAACTCGGTAACTTCGCTTCCAACCATGATTAACCCTGGCGCAGGCGGGAAGCTTCCCGGCTCTGTCCTTCCTTACACGCTTGGTTCTGGCCCAGACCGCGCCGGTAACATTGAGCCCAGCGGTTACGCTCCGGTAAACCCTAACCCCGGTTCTGGCACAACTGCCTCTGGTATGCCTTCCAATTACTACACGGCAGGTTGCCCTACCGGCTACCGTTACGACCCCGCTGACGGCCTCTGCAAGAGCCGTGAGAACATAGCGGCCAAGTCTACCAGCTATACCCGCCAGGAGATGACAGGTAAAGGCAACTTCAGCGAATGGGTAGAAGTGGTATGCCCCGGAAAAGGCTCTACTGCGACCATACAGAAGGTGCAGCGTGCTCTAAATCGTGCCGGCTACAGTGCCGGTGCTGCAGACGGTATCATGGGAGCCAAAACCAAAACCGCCCTCGCTAAGTACCAACGAGACAATGGCCTGCCAATTGGAGGCATGAACACTCCTACTTTGAAAAAGCTCGGACTTAAAAAATAGTCCAGTAAGGTAGTTTGGTAGTGATGTAGACAATGAACTGGTTTACATGCCCAGATGCCCGCTTTGCTCTTACGGCTTCGCTCCTGAAGATTTACGTTTAATCTTCCTAGGCGAAACAACCTCGAGCGAAGCGGGCATCTCCTTTTTTACTGTGTTGTAATGGCTACATTACTATATTAGCATACTGCTAAATTACTCCCCTTCCGAAACTTTTGCTACCTTAGGTCATCTTAGTAATAAACCTACACCAGTTTTGTAAAGGATCCTACCCATGCGCCAACTAAAGATCAGTAATAAAATCACTTCTCGCGAAAGCATCGCGTTGGAGAAGTATTTATCCGACATCGGAAAGATCGACCTGTTGACACCGGAGGACGAGGCAAGCCTAGCCGCTAAGATTCGCGAAGGTGATCAGCTGGCTTTAGAACGCCTGACGAAGGCAAACCTTCGTTTTGTCGTCTCGGTGGCCAAACAATATCAAAACCAGGGTTTAAGCCTGGCAGACCTCATTAATGAAGGAAATGTTGGCCTCATCAAAGCCGCTAAACGATTTGACGAGACACGCGGCTTTAAGTTCATCTCTTACGCCGTTTGGTGGATTCGCCAGAGCATCATGCAGGCCATTGTTGAATACAGTCGCTTGGTCCGCATGCCCAATAATAAAGCTGCGGGCTACACCAAAGTAACCCAAGCCATCGCCAGCTTCCAACAAGAGTTTGAGCGAGATCCCGAACCAGAGGAACTCGCTGACCTTCTTCAGGTTTCCCTCAGTGATGTAGAACGAGCACTTAGAGGCCGAATGCGTCACCTATCCTTCGACGCGCCCGTAGCCGGAGATGACTCAGACATCACCATGCTGGACACTTTACACTCCGATAACGAGACGAACCCTGATCTCAAGATCATGTCTGAGTCCCTCTCTAAGGAGATCACGACCAACCTGAATATGCTCGCCCCGCGTGAACGTATGGTGCTCGCCTCCTACTTCGGCCTCGACGGTGAGAAGCAACTCAACCTTGAAGAAATTGGTGAACGCTTCGACCTTACCCGGGAGCGCGTCCGTCAGATCAAGGAGCGGGCCATCCGGAGACTGCGTCGTTCCAGGAATAAGCACTTGCTCCAGAGTTATTTGGGGTAGGGAGTTAGGAACTAGACGTTAGGGCTACCGCATTTTGTAGGTGGGGATGCTCGCTTCGCTCGTAACCTCACACCTGGCCCCTCTCCAAAGGAGAGGGGAATCAACACCGCTGCGGCTACCGCCTTCGCTAGACCGTTAGTTGCTAACTTCGTTTTCACTTGGTGACTCTGTTTATCAGCACCATCAAGTCTTATCAATAAGGAACATCAATAATAGCTGTAATCCAACCAGCAAGGTAGAGCCACAGCGGCACCTTGCTCCCTTCTCCCTTGGACCTCGTAAGGAACGCGAAGCAGGTCCTGTAGAAGCCGCGAAGCGAAAAGGGCTGGGGATGAGGTTACGAGCGAAGCGAGCATCCACACATAAACGCACAGCAAACCTAGTTCAGAGCTACTAACCTTACTCTCCCACTTCAACAACCGCCAGGCCAATAGCTCCAATCGAGCCAAGTACCGGTTGCCGCGTAAACTGCTCCACGGTAAGGTAATAGTCTCCAGTTTCCTCAAATTTTGCGTTGCGTAGTATCGTGATTTCCTGATCACATATCGAACTATTACAGTTGCCCAGCCATGCCCCGAAGTTTCCCGCCAGTTGAAGAGAGACTTGCTCTGAAGTCCGCTTACCAGAAGGAAACCCCGTATGTAATTTAACGTAGAAATTCTGGTACGGGAAGGCCGTTCCGTGTTCGAGACTAAGCACTAGGTCATAAGCTTGTTCCGTTGCCGGAATATTGAATTCGAAGCGTGCACTATCCGCATAAGCCCAACCGCTTTCCGGAAGTTCCTTCTCCTGCTCATAGATAACGGTTGGCCCGCAGGCGGAAAAAAGTGATATTATAACGAAGAGATACAGTAGCTTGTACATATAAATGACGTGAGGTTCTTTCAGTCGACAATGAACTGGTTCGATAATGCTAACGCTAGGGAGCTGTGTCTAATTACGGCCCTGTTACTTTTGCTAACAAATTCTTTCCTAACCAAAGAGCCCCGGCTGAGCAAAGCTCGGTCCGGGGCTCTTCGGTTAGGAAAGAATTCATCAATAAATTTAGCTAAAATACTCCTTCATTCGCTCGAAGAAGCCTTTATCGCCTTTCTGTAGTTTCGGTTTGAAATTCTCCATGTCCCGCATTTTTTCCAGCATGGCGGTTTCTTCCTTTGTCAGGTCTTTCGGCGTCCAAAGATTAACCTGAATGAGTTGATCTCCCGTTCCGTAGGCCTGTAACGCGGGGAGTCCTTTACCGCGCAGGCGGAAAATTTTACCCGACTGTGTACCTGCTGGAATCTTGATCTTTACCTTCCCGGTGATTGTAGGCACCTCTACTGAAGTTCCGAGCGCAGCATCAGCAAAGTTTAAGGGTAGATCAAAGATTAGTTTCTGGCCATCCCGCTGGAGGAACTCGTGTGGCTTTTCTTCAATGTTAATCAACAGGTCTCCAGCGGGACCACCGCGGCGACCAGCGTTACCTTTACCGCGCATGCTCAGTTGTTGGCCTTCTTCTACCCCGGCGGGGATGTTCACCTCGATGGTATCTTCGTCGTAGACACGGCCTTCTCCTTTACAAGTCGAACAGTTAGCCTTGATCATTTTTCCGGAACCTGCACAGGTCGGACAGGTTGTCGTCGTTGCCATCTGCCCAAGAAAGGTAGACCGTACCTGACGGACCACACCAGCACCGCCACAGGTTGTACAGGTAGATACGCTGGAAGAATCCTTTGCTCCGGACCCAGCACATGTACTACACTTTGTCTGACGTTTTACTTTGATCCGCTTGGTTACGCCGGAGGCAATTTCTTCCAAGGACAGCGCAACTTTGATCCGAAGGTTGGAGCCTCGTTCTCCACGAGGTTGCCGGCGGGCTCCGCCGCCGCCAAAAAAGCTACCGCCGCCGCCGCCGCCGAACATGCCGCCGAATTGCTCCATGATGTCTTCCATCGTCATGCCTCCAGCACCGCCGCCAAAGCCGCCGCCCTGCTCGAAAGCGCGGTGGCCCATTTGGTCGTAGCGGGCACGCTTGTTGTCGTCAGAGAGTACATCGTAGGCCTCAGCAGCCTCCTTGAACTTCTCTTCCGCTTCCTTATTGTCCGGGTTTTGGTCCGGGTGGTACTTCATCGCTTTCTTGCGATAGGCTTTTTTTATAGCCTTTTCATCAGCGCCTTTCTCTACGCCGAGTACTTCGTAATAATCTCTCTTTGCCATGGTGGAATTGCTTAAGTGTGGAAGTCGTTATCTGATCGCGCTTAACGTCTTCCCTATTTGCCTACTACTACCTTGGCGTAGCGGATTATTTTTTCGTTCAGAAAATAGCCGTTCTCAACGGTATCCACCACTTTACCCGCCATTTCCGGAGAGGGTATTTCGGTGATGGCTTCGTGGAGGTCGGCGTTGAAGGTTTCCCCGGTGCTTACCATAGGCTTTAAACCTTGGCCCTCAAGCGTCTTCATCATTTTTTTCACGATGAGGCCTACGCCACTATCCCAGACTTTCTTAGTGTCAGGATCACTTTCAGCTTGCTTCGCCGCCCGGTCAAAATCATCGATCACCGGCAAAAGGGCCATCATCGTTTTCCGCCCGGCGGTATCCATCAGCTCCAGTTTCTCTTTGCGGCTACGCTTTTTGAAGTTTTCAAACTCAGCGTAAAGGCGGAGGTGACGTTCGTCCTTCTCGGTGATCTGGGCTTCGAGGCCAGCAACCATATTGTCAAGGTCCGCAACTGCCCCTTCTTCCAGATGGTCTTCCAGTTCAGCTTCTACCTCATCAGAAAGTGTATGCTCCTCAGGCTCCGCTCCTGCTGTTTTCAGCACTTCATCATCGACGATCGGATCGTTGTTCTTCTTAGGCATTTTGAAAAAATTTTTCATTGTTGTTCAAGGGTGCAAAAGTAGGGCCATTTTTGTAGGGTGGCAAGTTGTCAGGTCAAGTCGGCAAAAACTGACAAGGGAACAGGTTGCAGGTTGCAGGTTTCAGGTTGTAGGTTGCAGGTTGCAGGTTGCAGGTTCAGGTTCAGGTTCAGGCGGGGCCGCAGGTGCAAAGGAGGTTTTCGGACATCGGTTGAGCCGTAAGGTGGAGAATACGCCCAATTCGATCTCAACTCGGGGTTTATTTTGTTCCCGTCCCTTAACTTCACCCAATGATACGTCTGCTGATATTATTCCCCTTTGTCTTCCTCGCCTGCCGCCAATCTGTTACTCCTTCGGCAGCAGAAAAGGAAACCTCCGCCAGCGTGATTTACACCGCTCCTCCCCTGCTCTTTCCAACTTCCCACTGGACCCGCGACCGCGCCCAAAACGTTGGCATTGATTCCGTAATATTGGCCAATGCGCTTAGCTATCTAGACGGCCACTGTAAAGAAGACGGGTTAGAGGAGACCATGGTAATCCGACATGGCCGCCTGGTTTGGTCCGGAGACAGCATCTCGAAAGTACACGACATTTGGAGCTGCACAAAGTCATTTACCAGCACCGCCGTCGGCCTACTCATCGCCGAAGATAAACTCTCACTTGATCAACCCATAGCCGATCATGAGCCGCTACTCAAAGAACAATACCCCACTGCCACCTACCGCCATTTTCTTACCATGACCAGTGGTTACGATGCCGTCGGCAAAAGCCGCTGGCATGAAGAAAGTCAGGATTGGTCCCCCACGCCCTTTCAACCTGCACCGCCCTTCTTTGCGCCTGGTACCGCCTACAATTACTGGGACGAAGCGATGATCATGCTCGGCCGTGCCGTCACCCAGGCCGCTGGGACTTCGCTGGAAAACTACCTCGCCGAAACCCTTATGTATCCCATCGGCATCAAAAACTGGACCTGGTGGAGCGAGGACGCGCTAAAAGACGGAACACCCATCAATTTCGGCGGTTCAGGCATCAAGATGTGTGCAGCAGACCAAGCCCGTTTTGGCCACCTATTCCTAAACGATGGCGTTTGGAACGGCAAGCGCATACTTCCAGAAGGCTGGGTTGCCCAGGCCACCAAGAACCAAGTACCTAAAAGCCTGCCCCTGGCCGATACTAATCGAAAAAAGCCCGACGGGCGTGGCATTTATGGCTTTAACTGGTGGGTAATCAACGGACCCGTTAATGCCTACTACACCAGCGGACTAAACCACAACGTCTGCCTCGTCATCCCAGAATGGGATATGGTGATCGTGCGAATGGGCCTAGACGGAAACCCAGAAGCTGGGAAGCATACTGTTTATTCAGAATTATTGAAGCGCCTTGCGGGAGGAGTTAGATTGATGGATTGATAGACGGTAGATTGATAGAGCTGCCGCACAAGACAGGCTAGGTAGGAGATTCTCGATTCTCGATTCTTGAGACTCGATTCTTGATTGAGCTGCCGCACAAGGCAGGCAGGCAGGAGATTCTCGATTCTCGATTCTTGAGACTCGATTCTTGATTGAGCTACCGCACAAGGCAGGCTAGGCAGGAGATTCTCGATTCTTGAGACTCGATTCTTGATTGAGCTACCGCACAAGACAGGCTAGGCAGATATGCGACTCTGGATTTGGTTGCGGCCACATCAGTTCGTAGCTCTATTAATCTATCACACTATAAATCTATCAATCTAAGTTTGGTAAACAACGGCAAACAACTTACCTTTGCGCTCCCTTAATAAAAAACTTGTGCCATGCCCAAGATGAAAACGCACAGCAGTGCAAAGAAGCGCTTTAAGATCACCGGTACCGGTAAAGTGAAGCGTTTCCAGGCTTACACGTCGCACATGATGCGCAACAAGTCCAACAAAGCCAAGCTTCGTCTTCGTGACGGTGCAATGGTTTCTGTTGCGGACGAGAAGCGGATCAAGCGTCTTCTTTGTAAGTAAGTAAGATACCTTTCTACCCCCAAGAAATTCCCAGCGAGGAATCTCTATTTTTCACGAGAGTACGGGCCTAAAGAACCAATCGGTCTCCGTACTGCACAAAAACAGAGCTATATGCCACGTTCAGTAAATGCGGTTGCAAGCCGCGCGCGCCGCAAGCGCTACCTCAAAGCCGCCAAAGGATACTTCGGCGCACGTTCTAAGGTCTACACCGTAGCCAAGAACGCCGTTGAAAAAGGTTGGGGCTATGCCTACCGTGACCGCCGCAATAAGAAGCGTGCTTTCCGCCGCCTTTGGATCGCCCGTATCAACGCCGCTGCCCGCCAGAACGGTACTACTTACAGCCGTCTCATGCACGGTCTTAGCACCGCTGGTGTAGGACTCAACCGTAAGGTTCTCGCCGATTTGGCCATGAACCACCCGGAAGCTTTCACCGCAGTTGTGAACAGTGTGAAGAAATAAGGGTTAACCCCCTCGAATCCCACGAACTACTTTTTAGCCCCGTTGGTCCGCCCGGACCTTCGGGGCTCTTTTGTGTCCAGCGGTAACAACCTGGTCGACGCATACTCTGAGTGCGGATCACAGAGGGTTTCGCGCCCGGAGGGCGCTTCATAAGCTCGCACGTGGAGCGTGCATCCACCGGAGTTAAGCCTCCCCTACCCGCTCAATCTTTCCTACTAAAAACAAGTAACTACAGAAGCCAAGGAAGGCCACAAAAGCGATATAGAATAGTGCCGGCGAAAAGTCTTCGCCATCGATCAGGTACCCGATCACAATCGGTGTAACCACCCCTGCCAATCCACCGATGAAGTTGAACACACCGCCAACGAGTCCGATCAAACGCTTCGGGGCGAGCAACGAGACGAAAACCCAGGCAATCGATGCCAGCCCGTTGCCGAAAAAGGCTACCGCCAGAAAGAAGATGACCATCGTTGTACTATCGGTATAGTTGGCCCCCACGATGGCGATGGAAAGCAGCATTCCGAGCAGAATCGGCCCCTTGCGCGACCACTCGGCCGATACGCCTTTCCGGACTAGAAGATCAGAGCTAAAGCCCGCCAACAGCACCCCGCAAAACGCCGCGATGTACGGGATCATGGAAGCCCAGCCCGCATCAAGAAAATCCATTCCTCGGTACTTGACCAGGTAGATCGGGAACCAGGTCAGGAAGAACATGAAGAGCGTACCCAAACAAAACTGTCCGAGGTAAATACCCCAAAGCTTGGGGTGGCGAAAAGCCTCGCCGAGGTCCGCCAGGCTGAACTTAACTTCCCCGGTGCCCTTACTTTCGTTCTCCTGCACAATCACACCGCCGCCCGCCGCGATATAGTCCAATTCTTCCTGACTGACCCCCTCGTGGCGTTGTGGATCACGGTAAAAAATGTACCAGATGGCGGCCCAGACAATGCCCAACAAACCGGAAATAATCAGCAACCCGCGCCAGCCGTAGGCGTTCTGAATAGCGTACAAAGCCGGCGTCAGGAACGCCAGCCCGATGAACTGCCCGGAGGTGTAAATGGCAATAGCCGAAGCCCGCTCATCTTCCGGGAACCAGCTGGTAACGATCTTATTATTCGTGGGGTAAGACGGTGCCTCGAAGACACCAATGGCGGCCCGTAAGCCGATCAACGCCCCCAGGCTACTCACCAGGCCTTGCAACAGTGTAGCGATTGACCACAACAACAAAATTACCGGGTACAACAGCCGCGCTCGAAAATGATCGGCCATAATGCCACCTGGGATTTGCAGCGTCGAGTAAGTCCAGGCAAAGGCGCTGAAAATGAGCCCCATCTGCACGTCAGTAACGTTGAGGTCTGCTTGGATGCCGATGGCGGCTACCGATATGTTCGTCCGATCAAGGTAGTTGATGACTACAGTGATGAAGATGAGGGCAAGGATGTTGTAGCGCTTTTTGGTCATATTCAAGTTACAGGTTGCAGGGTTCAAGTTGCAAGTTGCAGGTTGCAGGTTGCAAGGTGCAGGTTACAAGTTGCAGGTTGCAGGTTGCAAGTTGCAGGGTTCAAGTTGCAGGTTGTAGGGGCGCAGGTTACAAGGTTACAAGTCGGGCCAACCTGAAACTTGCAATCTGCAACCTGAGCACCTCGCTTACCATTCTGTTACGGCGCCGTCTGGATTGCGCCAGATGGGACTCTTCCAGGAATGGCCGATTTTAGCAGCTTCGCGGACCTTGTCTTCGTCTATTTCGATGCCCAGGCCGGGCTTGGTCATCAGGGAGACGTGGCCGTCGCGCAGGCCGAAGCCGTCGGGGTCTTGGAGGTAATCAACGAGGTCTGCTCCGACGTTGTAGTGGATGCCCAGACTGGTTTCCTGAATTAGGGCATTGTAACAGTTGAAATCAATCTGCAAGGCGGCGGCCAGGGAGATAGGGCCTAGTGGGCAGTGCGGAGCGATGGCCACGTCGAAAGCTTCGGCCATCGTGGCGATCTTTTTCACTTCGGTAATTCCTCCGGCGTGGCTTAAATCAGGTTGGAGAATATCTACGGATCCATCCTGGAGGATTTGCTTGAAGTCCCAACGGGAGAACATCCGTTCGCCAGTAGCGATTGGGGTGGAGGTATAGTCGCTCAGAGATTTCAGGGCCTCATTATTTTCTGACAAGACCAATTCTTCCAGGAAGTACGGGTGGTAAGGTTCCAATACTTTAGCGATGGCTTTGGCCTGGCCTTTGTGCACCCGGCCGTGGAGGTCAACCCCAATCAGGAGGTCATCTCCTCCTGCTTCGCGGATAGCGGCCATTTTTTTGCCGGCCATCTTCACCTTAGCGGGGGTATCGATCCACTCCATTTTATCTACGGCGTTGAATTTTACCGCCGTAAAGCCATTATCAATCCGCCAGCGGGTGGACTCGGCAAGCTCTTTGGGTGTCTCACCGTGTACCCAACCATAAATTTTGACCTTGTCGCGTACAGCCCCACCGAGTAATTCATATACGGGAACGCCGAGTGCCTTGCCCTTGATGTCCCACATCGCCTGATCGATCCCGGAGAGCGCGCTCATCAGGACCGGCCCGCCGCGGTAAAATCCGCCACGAAAGATCATCTGCCAAAAGTCATCAATCTTGTTCGCGGGATGGCCAACAATATGGGTTTCCAGCTCTTTGATGCAAGCTTCTACGGTTGCAGCACGGCCTTCCACTACGGGTTCTCCCCAGCCCACGGTGCCATCTGCGGTGGTCAATTTCAGGAACAGCCACCGGGGCGGCACCTTAAAGAGTTCTACTTTGGTGATTTTTAAATGTTCCATGTGTGCGTGATCAACTTGTTTGGGCAAAGCCTAAGTTAACCCAGCTAAGATTGAATCATTGGCCTTTGGTAGCAATACACCACAAGAGAGGCATAAAAGCGAACATTTGGTGTAGGAAATAATGAGAAACATGGGACATTCCGGACTTTGATCAGCGTTTACGCTAATTGGTAAGCCGTGGCGTTTTATAGATGGTTCGTTATGATTTGCCGCAAATAGCATTGGGTTGAGCACTTGCAGCGTGATTGCGCTTCAGAAAAATCGCGCTACAAGCGCTCAACCCATCATTCTTGGCTGAAAATTGTAGCGGAGCAATGAACAGTGAGATCTAAGTATTCGGGACATTTCATGTTTCAAAGGGCGCAGACGCGGGTGCAAGGGAAGTTTAGGGGCGCCGTAGCACCTTTTACTTTAGAATACTCCGCAATACTTTCACCCACCAGTTCCATTCTGTTTTCTTTCGGCTCCCGCAGAGGTCGTTCTCCAGCTTATCGAAAGCGTCTTCGATGAGGGCGTCGTGAAGGGGCCGGATGCCGATGGGCCACGTCAGAATTACGGTTCCGTTGATTCTTGCATCGATGGTGTGGGTGATCATGGTACGCTCTTCGCCTTCCGGCCGAATTTCAAGCTTATGGATGCCCTCCAGGCCCCGGGGGCGGATAAAGCGAAACTGAACGAGCTGGCCGGGAACATACTCTTCAACCCAGTAGCGAACAGGGCCGTGACCTCCCCGTGCACCTTCCACCAGACCAGCTTTAAATCGCATAGCGGGCCACTTTTCCAGCGGCCATATTTTGTCTTCTTCGGTGGCAAGGGTAGCAAGGGCAGCCTTTACCTCTCCCTGAGGCTTTGAAATTAGGCGTTGGTGGACATTGAGGACTCTCATGATTCTTCCAACTATGCAACTCGTGAAATGGTTGGAGGTTGCGGACCGACTTTGCTCCCATCTTTGTTCTTCAAAACCTCCCTTTGCACCTGCGGCCGCGCCCTCAAATAAAGGAGGAAAGGAATAAAGGAATAAAGGAGGAAAGGAGGAAAGGAATAAGGGGGGAAATT
>CAYPIM010000163.1:0-13257 GCA_964410795.1 uncultured Lewinella sp.
TCTTCTACTCTGGAAACGGTTGAGACGTGCTCTAAGTTTTTCAAACTTTGAATCGCTAGGTAGAGTTGGTCGGTATTCTTTACGAGTAGGCTTACGTTGGCTTCAAAGTATCCGTCATTTCCGCTGATGTTGAAGCTGCGGATACTGAGGTCCATTTCAGTGATTTCGTGGGTAATGCGCTCGATAACGCCAGTGCCACTGTCTGTGCCCGTCATGCGGAGGTCGGCGACAAAGGAGCTTTCCGAGGTACTTACCCACTCGGCCTTCATGACTCGGTAGCCGTAATTAGCCATTAAGTTTTGGGCGTTGGGGCATTTACTACGATGAATCTTCAGGCCCGCATTGGCGGTAAGGTAGGCGAAAACCTGATCTCCTTGTACAGGATTACAACAAGTGGCCATCGAGTATTCAAACTGGTCTCCTGGTTCGCCGTTGATGAGTAGGCGAGAGTGGCCTTTTTCTCTATTAGCAGGGTTGCGCTTACGACCAGATTCCAGAACAGGTTCGGGCGGCAGTTCAACGGCTTTGGCGACCAATTTACCGTTCTCGACAATGAAAGGTTGAAGGGCCTGGGCGACCGTCATTGTCTCCTGTGCGATGTTGAAAAACAGATCGATGTGGCTGCCGTTGGTATGCTCCTGAGCGAGCTGTTCTACTGCGGTGGTGCTGTCCTTAATCCGTAGGTTTTTCAATTTGCGTAATAATGCTTCTTTGCCCAGTTCACCTTTTTCCTTCCGGTCGGCTTTCATCGCCTGGCGAATTTTTGACTTGGCCTTACCGGTCGTTACAAGTTGAAGCCAGCCTTCGCTTGGTTTGCGGGCATTATTAGTGATGACCTTTAGGCGGTCTCCGTTCTGAAGCTTGTAGCTAAGCGGAACGATGCGCTCATCCACCAGCACGCTCTGGCAGTGGTAGCCCACTTCGGTGTGTACGCTGAAGGCGAAGTCTAATGCCGTAGCTCCTTTTGGCAAAGACTTCATATCCCCATCGGGCGTCCAGACGTAGACTTCTTCGTTGAAGAAAGCATTGTCGCGGAAGTCTCCCAGGAACTGTACGGTGTCGGAGTTCGGATCATCAAGAATGTCGCGGACGGAGTCAAACCACTGCTCGTAGATGTCGGGTTGGTTGCTGACACCTTTGTACTTCCAGTGAGCGGCGAAGCCGCGCTCGGCAATCTCATTCATCCGTTCACTACGAATCTGGACTTCGACAAAGCGAGCGTCTGGCCCGGCTACTGTACAGTGCAGGCTTTCGTAACCGTTGGATTTTGGGATCGTTACCCAGTCCTTAAGACGTTCGGGCACGGCCTGGTAGTTGTCCGTCACGACGCTATAAGCAGACCAACAGGCAATTTTCTCCTTGTTTTGCGGAACGTCCATTATAATGCGGACCGCAAAGAGGTCATAAATCTGCTCAAATGGCACTTGTTTTTTCTTGATCTTATTGTAGATACTGTAAATCGACTTTGGCCGACCGTAAATGCGGTAGGTATAGCCTAGTTCTTTTAAGCCTTCTAACATTGGCGCGATAAAGCGTTCGATGTAGTTCTCGCGCGAGGCTTTAGTCTCTTGAAGTTTTTGGGCAACGGCGTTATACTCTTCGCGTTCGAGGACCTTCATACAGAGGTCCAGAAATTCCGAACGGAAATTGTAAAGGCCTAGACGGTGCGCAAGCGGTGCGTAAATGTAGCTTGTCTCGGCGGCGATCTTGAACTGTTTATGTTCGGGCATGCTCTTGATCGTCCGCATATTATGGAGGCGGTCGGCCATTTTGATGAGCACAATCCGAACGTCAACAATCAGGGTGCTGAGCACTTTTTTGAAGTTGGCAGCTTGCTGGCTTTCGTTGTTGTAAGCACTGTCTAGTTTAGTAAGTCCTCCGACCATTTGGGCGATGCGGTCACCGAATTCAGCGCGAAGATCATCTAAGGTTACCGGGGTGTCTTCTACCACATCGTGTAAGAGTGCGGCACAGATAGCAGTGGGGCCGAGGCCGATTTCTTCGGCGCAGATACGGGCTACAGCAATGGGGTGGTAGATGTAAGGCTCTCCTGATTTACGGCGTTGGTAACGGTGGCTATAGTTGGCCAGTTCCATTGCACGGTCCATCTGCTCACGGTCGGCATCGCCAGCCGGTTTGTGGAGGCATTTGAGCATGTCTTCGTAAGCCTTGCGGATGCCGGCTTGTTCTTCAACGGTGGTTTCCAGTACTTCGGCCATTTGGGGCTTGCTTTGGGGAGGGTGAAATTAGGCAAATAGTCAGATAGTCAAATAGTAGCTGCTGCGAGTGGATACTCGCTTCGCTCGTGAAGGTGAAATTTCTTTCAAGAAACGTAAAATAGTGCACTATAAATTTGACCCGTTGCCAGACAAGGCCGTACTTGACTATCTGACTATCTGACTATCTGACTATCTGACTATCTGACTATCTGACTATCCCTGCACCTGCGGCCGCGCCCCTTTGTCTGTCTCTTCAGCAACAAAGCGTAGGCCAACGTCTAGTCCGTGTCCATAATCCTGCATGATCGTTTCAACGGAGTTCAGATAGGTGCCGGAAGCAAGCAGTTTTTTGGGGGCGAGTTGTGTTATGGTTAAATCGTCTGGTGGATTTTCAAGGAAGTCGGCCTGTTTGTTGTAGATCAAGTGACCGCGGTCGACAATGTCTCTTAAAACAGGCTCGGAGCGGTAGTAGTAGCTACCGGCAACATCTGCCCAACTGCGGCTAAAGCGCATTTCTTTCGGCCAGGTTCGCAACACAAGTACCTTATGAGCACCTTGCTTTTGGGCCCATTGTGCGGGTAGCGGATCGCTGCAGCCACCATCAATGTAGCTTTTGCCTTCAAAGTTGTGCCGGCCCTTAGTGAAAAATGGGATGGCTGAGGAGGCGATGATGGCATCTAACCAATTGTGCCGATTGGGCTTTAGGTAGGCGGGCTTGCCGGTCAACTCATCGGTCGCGACAAAATTTACGGGGTAGCGGAGGGATGTTTTCATTGCTTCGACCAAATCAAAAACAATGCGCTCGCTGGCCACGGCGGCGATGATGTCGAGGTCCATAAAGCCCTGTTCGGAAAAGGTGCGGCTGAAGGCCGTAAAGTTTGAATCCTGCGCCAGGTGAAGCAATGCTTCTAAACCAACCCGGTACTGGCCACTTAGGAAATAGGACATTGCGATAGAACCTCCGGAAATGCCCAAGTAGCGGTTGAAGGGTTGGTAACCAGTCATCTGAAAGGCATCGAGTATGCCAGTAGTGAAAGCGGACTTGAAACCGCCGCCTTCTACAATCAGGGTAGTTTGTTTATTGCCTTTAAGGTGCTGCATTGCCGGGCAAATTTACGACGGAATTTAAAGTTTCTTAAACGAATTTTCAAGGTCTAGAGGGAACTGTTTTATTTAAGTACATTACGGCTAAAAGCATTAATCATGAAAGCCATCGTCTGTCACCAATACGGCCCACCCTCTACGCTAAAACTTGAAGATGTTGCTGTACCCGAGCCAGGGCCGAAAGAAGTTCGCGTCCGCCTGAAAGCCTGTGGTGTGAATTTTCCTGATACGCTCATTATTCGAGGCAAGTACCAGTTCAAACCAGCGCTTCCCTTCACCCCCGGTAGTGACATTGCGGGTGTAATTGATGCTGTTGGAGAAAAGGTTCGCGGCCACAAGCCTGGTGACGAAGTATTCGGCTTCGTCCAAACGGGAGGCTTTGCCGAAATGGTCGTTGCTCCAGCCCGTAACATCTTTCCCAAACCACCAACTATGGAAGATGCCGTAGCCGCAAGCTTCCTGATGGCCTACGGTACGAGCTACCATGCGCTGAAAGATCGGGCAGCCCTTCAGGAGGGGGAGACGCTGGTGGTCCTTGGGGCTTCCGGCGGTGTCGGTCTGGCGGCGGTAGAACTCGGTAAGCTGATGGGCGCACGGGTGATTGCTTGCGCATCCACATCGGAGAAACTCGAATTGTGCCGTGAATACGGCGCGGACGAAACGATCAATTATTCGGCCGAAGATCTCAAGGCTCGCATCAAGGAATTAACGGGTAAAGATGGTGCCGACGTCATCTTCGACCCTGTTGGCGGAGCCTATTCTGAAGCGGCACTGCGGACGATGGGGTGGAACGGCCGTTATTTGGTGGTTGGCTTCGCAGCAGGAGATATTCCTAAAATTCCGCTTAACCTAATGCTGCTGAAGAGCTGTCAGGTAGTCGGTGTTTTCTGGGGGGCTTTTGCAATGAAATTTCCTAACGAGAATATTGGCAACACCATGCAATTGATGCAATGGCACGCGGCGGGTCAGCTGAAACCTCACCTGCACGCTGTTTACCCCTTAGCCGATGCCGCTGTTGCTCTAGAAGAAATGATGGAGCGGCGGGTACAGGGTAAGGTCGTTATAAACTGTTCTTAAGCTTATATCGAGAATGAGCACACTAAGAGCTTGTTCGTAAGGCCATTGCCAGAGCGTATGAAGATATTAATGTAAATTGTGTCTACCCCGACACCCTACTGGACGTGTTGGCTCACTTTCGTTACGCGGCTGTCTGAGGCGGCCCGTCGAGCCTAAGGCAAGACGTGTGGAAGAGGGCAAGGGGAGAGTTGGGGAACCCCAATGTCCATTATTAGCTCACCGGAAACAATAGTTCTTAATACCTTACAAGGTACTAGTAGTTTAAATACCCATATCATGAATAATGAGACTGTTAAGGAAGAATCAGTTAGTAGTGCCAATAGGATGAATATTGACTACCTGACGCTACGCAAAGTGATCGGAGTCCTGGGTTTTTTGTTGTCTTTCGTATTAGTGGTTGGTAACGGCTGGAAGATCGAAGAATCCATCAGTCATTACTATTACACTGGTATGTCCGTTGTCTTTACTAGTGTGCTGGTCACCTTTGGGTTGTTCCTGATAACTTATAAAGGTTACCCAAAGGAAGAAGGGGAGGTGCTAAGCGATAACACCATCACGAATTGGGCGGGCATTTTTGCAATCATCGTTGCCCTGGTACCTACGGCGTGTTCCGCTTGTGAACCTGGTGTTCCAAATGGTCATAATAATACAGTCGCTTCCACCATACATTTAGTTAGTGCGGGCTTGTTTATCTCTCTTATGGGGTTCATGGCGTTTAATCAATTTGTAAAGGGGGAGCATCAGGATCGTACTGCTCTAAAGAGAAAACGAGTTTACCGAGTCAGCGGAATTGTTCTCTGGGTAGTTGTTGCTTTTCTTTTAGTAGAATTCATTTTCAAATTTAGCTTTACCGAAATTGATACTTTTATCGGGGAGACGATAGCACTGGTCTTTTTTGGAATAGCATGGTTAATTAAAGGAGAGGCTTTAGAAAAAATAGGCTTTTAGAAGTGATACTTATATGCAAGCTGCTGCTTTCTATTATTTTCACGATATTTGATCGATCACTGAAGATTATTCGATGCGGCAAACATTTCTTTTACTACTTCTCTCAATAGTAGGTCTGCTTCAGGCTCAGCCAGGGCCTCTACTTACGGAGGCGCTAAGTGCCACCACTGGTAGGCAGGCGGAAATTGCCCGGGAATTGAAGCGTTTTCCCCGCGAAGCCTTTGGTACTGATACCGGAAAGCAACTGAGTCAGCTGCTGAATAAGGAACTTCTTGGCGGGAAAAAAGACTATATTCTTCTGGCAGGCTTTCTGGGGGAAAGTGGGCTGGTAGAAGAATTGGCCATTCAGTCGCCACCTTCTGGTCTAAAGCAAGCGATTAATCTTGCTCGTGTCCGTACTGGTAATGAGGCCAAGCGGACCAATTTACTAAAGAATATCGCCCGCTATTCCGTGAATGATGATTTCGTTTACACGGTTGTCCCCTTGTTGGTGTACACTCGTCAACGGGAGGTGATTGACTTCATTTGGCAGGAGGTGGTTACTGAAAACCTTGCCTGCAGCCCCTCCGATGCTGAAACCAGTGGGCGGATCGACTGCGCTGCCCGACTTGTTGAATATCTGGCACCGATTATTGAAGATTTTCCCATTGAACACGATGCAGAAGGTAATTTGCTTACTGCGGATTACGCCAAGGCGATTGCTGAAATCCGGCGTTGGTACGCCGTTCATAGTGCGGATTATCGTATTATTACAAACACCTACTGAGTTTCTCCATGCGTTTTCTTCTGAGCCTGCTATACTGTTGCCTGCTTTCGGTAGGCCTGAACGCCACTTCTGGCCCGGGTAAGCCCGTTCCGGTAGAAGCAGATCTTACTGCCTTTCTGGAAGCATATGATCTTGTTCCAACGGTGCCTACCTTGCCTTCATCTCCGGCAACTGCTGAAGAGCGTGCGTCTCTGGCTAACGCATTCGCCGCCCCACCAGTGCTTAGCCCTACGGGAGATGACTTGCGCAAAGTCGCTGCATTTACGGACCAGGTAAAGGGTAAAGTAGACTCTGCCCGTGCCATCCTAAATATGGTCCGAGAAGAGACCCGCCAGCTGCAAAACCTGGTGGATGCTCAGTTAGCGGCTCTCCCGCTTGGGATCAAGCAAACGGTGGGTAATACCGAGGTTTTTATCGCCATTGCCGAAGCGCGCTTGACGCCCAGCGCTGCGGAAGTCGATATTTACCTTAGCCTCGACTTACCGGATACCGATCAGGACCCCATCTTTTTGGCCAAAGGGGTAGGGTGGTCGCGCCAGGGTGGTTTCGTGGGTGAAATAGAACTCGAACTGATTGCCGATTGGGGCATTGATTTCAACGCTGGCCGCTCCCGCCTCATCTTACGTGCGGACGACGGCGGTGATCTCGGTGGCACTTTCGTAAGAATCAATTGTGATGGTTTTGTAGCTGGGCGGATCAATGCTTCCGTGCTGTTTTCCCGCAACTGGGTGATACCCGTTGTCAACGGTGAGCCTTTAACCGACGATAAAATAAACGCTGCAACTACTTCAGATGCCATCTACTCCGGTCAGCGCGTACAAGCTGATTTCACGATTGACATCGATGCACAGAATGGCTTTGATTTTTTGGCACAAATGGAGGTTCCAATGCCGTTTGTGTTCAAGGGGAAGGAACAGGTCGAAATCTCAATTGGAATCATGGCGATAGACCTGAGCGACGTCGTGAACCCGACGGGCATGGAAGTCCCTCCCAATTATGTATCTCCTCACGGCAATGGACCGGGCGCTTTGGCCCCGACCTGGCAAGGCTTTTACCTGGCCGACCTGGAAATACAACTGCCCGAAAAACTGTCTAAAGACGGAAATCCTCCCATAGAAGTCGGAGCACCTTATCTTATCATTGATAAGATGGGTATTACCGTCCATCTTTATGCGACAAATCTCTTGCCGCTCGGTGAAAAATCAGCCGATGGTTGGGCCTTTTCGGTAGACCGGGTGGATTTGAAGATAACGGCCAACCAGTTTGAAGAAGCAGGGATTGAGGGCAAGATTAACGTACCTCTTTTGGCCAACGCCGCCGCCAATTGTGGTGGCAGTGCGACGGATGTTCCCCCAAGCACGCTCGATCCTAATGATTGTCTACTTTATGATGCGCTCTTCATTGCCGGAGGTGATGTATACTTCACCATTACCAGCCAGACGGACTATTGCGCCGACCTCTGGAAAGCGGAAGTAATTATTGAAGCAAACAGCCAGCTGAACCTTGACTTGGTGGACGGGCAGTTCAATGCAGCAGCTATCCTATATGGCTCCATTACAGTAGACGCACAGATCAACGATAACTTTGGCTTCACTATGGATGAGCTGAGTTTTGACGACCTCATCCTAAGCAACCGGTCTCAATATTTTTCCCCAGGGGTCTGGGACTTTCCCGACGAGATCACAGCAGAATTTGGAGCCTTTACCTTAGGTTTCAGAGAAATTAACATGTCACTGGATTCTTCGAGTAATGATCAGAGTGGTCGTGACGTGGCGTTGAACTTTCAAGCCTTTTTCAACCTGGACGCGGCGATGGATATCGACGTAGAAGGGGCATTTAAAATTTTGGGCTACCTAAACGAAGACGATGGGCGACAGAAGTGGCGCTTCCGTCGCATCAAGGTACTTGCACTCAAGGTAAATGCTTCGACCGACTCTTGGTCATTAGGGGCGACCATCGCTTTCTATGAGAACGATTCTCAGTGGGGAACGGGATTCTATGGCTCGGGGCATTTCTTCCTGACGATGGTCGGCGGAGACATTGGAATTGCCGCAGTAGCCCAGTTTGGAACTGCCCCGAATGGGGATGATAAATACTTCTTCGTTGACATCATTGCCCGCCTGGGATCAGGTATCTTGCTGCCGGGAGGGATAAAGTTGATGGCAATTGGTGGAGGGGTGTACACGAATATGTCCCGGGTAGACGGTGGTGAAATTCAGTCTTTTGTGAATCCTGACGACAGTGCAATAGGAGAGGCAGGAGCTGCCGTAGAGGATGCTGAAAACTGGAATGGGGAGGGAAGCTCTCCGCTCGACGGACTCGTAGGGATAAGTACGTCCGGTATTGCCTATGAGGTAGATCTAGGGAATAAGTTCGGAGCTTTCCTTCAGGTAGTCATTGGCGGGCCAAGCCCGGAGGCTTTTAGTGTAAACGCCCGCCTGGAGCTGATTGTGGAAGACTCTGGCGCATGGCAGGCTCGTATTGATGGTAACATCATGATTATGGCTCCGGTAAACTACACCAATGAGTATAAGATTGAGAGCGGGGTAGGCATTTTTGTTAACATGGCCTACACACATAGTCCCGAATATAAAGGCTTTCAGGCATCGGCGGATGTATTCGTCAACGTGGCGGGTATTATCCAGGGCGGAAATAATAGTAACCCTCCGCTGAGCGGACCGGGAACCAGTAAGGGAGAATATATTGCCTCTGACCTGGGGTATGCTGGCGGAGTAAGTATGGAATTCAGTACCGAAACCTGGTATATCCATATTGGCCACCCAACGGCTGGCCGGATTGCACTTGATATTGGCGTTGGCCCCTTAACGGTAGGCTTTTCCACCTATTTCTGCATCGGGAAATTAGTCCCTCCTATACCTCCCTTACCATCTGAAGTGACCGCAATAACCGGAGACATTGATATGTCCCGTGATTTTGCTCAATACGAAAACGCTTCCGGCTTTGCTTTTGGTGCCGGCCTTCAGCTTGCTGCTGATGGTAAATTTCTCATTTTCTATTATGAAGTTGGGGCGGGCATTGGGTTCGACATAAACATCCGTAAATATGGGGATGCCATTTGCGCTGGTGGCGGTGCCAATGCGCCATCCATTGGCATTAATGGCTGGTATGCAGCAGGCCAGGCCTGGGCGTATGTAACGGGAAGTATTGGTATTGACGTAAAACTCATTTTTGTTACGGTACGTAAAGAGATCCTTAGTGCTGGTGTTGCGGCTGTTTTACAAATGAAAGGCCCCAACCCAACCTGGGCTCGGGGCACTATTGCGGGCTACTACAGTATTCTGGGAGGGCTCATTAAAGGTAACTTTTCCATCAATGCTGAATTCGGGCAAAATTGTGTGATCACCGGCCGAGGTGGTGGAGATCCTTTCGCTAATGTTGACGTTCTTTCCGGGCTAACACCAGATGATGGTGCCGAAAACGTTCCCGTTAGCACTACGCCAACGGCGTTTCTAGTTATGCCGATAAATGAACCCTCTGAGTTAGGGACTAAACAATATAGAGTAAAATGGTTAGAAACCAGGTTGCGAAAAACTTCTGGAGGAGGTAATATCAGTGGAACTACCATTAAAGAAACAGGAGCTTACACGATACAATTTGTACCGGAAGTTTTTCTTGAGGGAGAAACAGAATATGAAATAAAAGTGAAGGTGAAACTCGAAAGTAAGCCAGTCGTTGGTGGAAGCTGGAGCTTGGTGAAAAATGAAGAACTGATCCACCGATTTACGACTGGAATCGATTCAGATAGCCTTGAAATCGGTAATATTGCCTACAGCTATCCTGTAGCAGGTATGGGTAACTTTTATCCGCTCGAATACAACGAAGGATACCTGAAACTAAAGAGGACCCAACCGACCTTGACCGAAAATATTACGGCGGTTTATATCCGCTCCGGAAGCAGCCAGCTAATTGCACGAACAGTCACCTATAACCAAAGTACAACGGAATATAATTGGACACATCCAAGCTTGTCTCGTAATCAGATGTGGAAAATTCATTTAATACAAGACTACGTTCCTGATTCTGGCGGTGGCGGTGGCGGTGGAACAATACCGCCCGCCAACCAAAGTTCCTCTCCTTCAGGAGGTATAGGAGGACCTTCGGTGCCCTCAGTACCAAGGCCAAGCGTTACTTCTTTTACGGGGGACATCATTCATACGATCTTCTTCCGAACCAGTGAGCACTATCGGTTCCAAGATAAAATTGACGAGATTAGTGATAATTACTCCACTAGTGGTGTCGGAAGCTCGGCGACTTTGCCCTACACAGGAGAATATATGGACGTTGTCGAAATTGCTGGAAACTATCAAACTGATGGAGGTTTGGTCACCATCAAAGTACTGCCCAATGAAACCTATTCTACTTCTTCAACCCTGAACGAAAAAGTCATCAATAAGCTGCCTTTTAGTTTTGCATACGTCGTCCCAAACGCAACTGACTGGAACAGCCTTTCTTTAGAGTTGCCGTACGAAGGAAATGAATTTCAATTTGCTAACCCAGGGAACCCTCCGGCATTGGTTACGGCCACAGACTTTAATACTGGTTCTCTAGCGGGGACCGGTTCAGGCGGTAAATTTTATCTCGGTTTTGCAAAAGAGACTAGAAACCTTGCTATTAGTTTAGCCGACAACGCCGAGGAGTCGATGCCCGAAGCCGTATTCAGACTATTTACGGGAGGATGGTCTGCGGGTTGGACATCGGACTGCTTCGAGTCTGAAACAGCTGATTATGTAGACGAAATGCTGCCTTATTGGCCATTTCTCGACTATACTGCACAGATGCTTATCTCATCTCAGATGGCTCAAAGTATTATGATCACAGGGGTAGAAACAGAGTCTTGTAAACTCCCCCATGATTTTGTTGAGATTGCTCGTATCAAAAATAATATTACTTCTCTTGACATTACAGGAGATAGTTATCCTGTTCAGTACAAGTACAAACTGCCAGGAGGAAAACACCAGAAAACGGTGAATAAAACCATTAGTTTGTAATCGGTAATTCGCCGCCCTATCATTAATACTTCACCCAAGGAGTATTGTACTGGGAATACAAAGAAAGAGCGTATTCAGATCTGCAGAAATTGACTAGTGTTCAATTTTTTACTGAAAATACAGAGAAGAAAGTGATAATATAATTCTCGTTAACTATTGAAATTTTGAACATAAAAAGAATCAGAATTGAAAGCTTCGTTAAGCTTCGTTACAAGAAGTTGGGCGAGGCCGCAGGTGCAATGTCTGTTGAAGGGATATGGATGACCTTTAGGCGTTCAACCTTTGTACTGTTAATGACCTTAGCCCTGATAGCCTTCCTTGCACCTGCGCTCCGCGCCCAAAACTTTCCGACCCCTAACCTAGAGCAAGACCTCTACCTACTGGCGAACCCCCGTGACGAAGGGATAGAATTGCGGTGGGCTCCGCCCAAACCTGAGGATTGGCCCGTTGGTTTGCAAAACGGCTATACACTAACGCGAGAAACAATGGTGATTGATCGTCGTCGATTAACCCCTGCTGAAAGCGCCGCCACCCGGCTTACTTTGCTGGAGAATGCCTTACCCAGGCCCGAACTTAGTTGGGAACCGTTGGCGGATACTAGTGACTTTGCGCTTGCGCTTGCCGGAATGATTTATGGCCAGAAGGACGCCCCTCAAGTTCCAGGAGTGTTGGAACAGCAACATGGCATTGCTCTTTTTGCCGCAGACCATGATTTCCCTGCCGCTATTCATGGTGCATTGGGCTATTTGGATACCGAGGTAAGGGCAGGAGAGGCCTATACCTACACCATTAGCAACGGTAACGCAAGTAGTATAAGAACGATCAATAGAGACACTAGGATAACTCCTCCTGCTCCTGTGTCCGTCCTGCCTGAGATCAAGACTAAATCCGTTGTCCTCGCCTGGAACCGTGCAAAAACAGATGGTTATTACTCCAGTTACAATGTAGAACGAAGCGATAATGGCGGGCGAACCTTCTTCCGCCTCAATAAGCTCCCCTTGGTACAAATTCTGAACGAATCGAACTACGATACGCTGCAGTATTTCAACGATACCTTTCCCGTGGCTGTGGCTGATATTGAATTCCAGTACCGCTTCGCCGGGGTGACGCCCTTTGCCCGGCAGGGGCCGTACAGCGAAGTAGTGAAAGTGCTCCCGGAACCCGATCTTGCGACTATGATGCCCCGGATTTCGGAGATGACCGAAGATCTTGAAAAGAATTACCGTATTAGCTGGCTGATCCCCGCTGGCTCCCAGAACAAGATTGATTATTTTGAGGTTCAGCGTAGCCGGGTGGGCTTCCAGGGCTTTACCCCCCGAAGTGAAAAAATTCCTGCGACTGAACGTAGCTGGACCGAAACGAACCCGGAAACCGGCTACTTCTATATGGTTGTTGCCTATGACGATCGGGGTGTTCCCTTCGGCAGCCCGGTAAAACTGATGACCATTTTTGACCTTGATCCACCCTCTCCACCAACAGGTCTGTCTGGTAGCATTGATTCCCTCGGCAATGTCCGTCTACAATGGGCGGAAAACCCGGAAAAAGATGTTAAAGGTTATCGTGTTTACTTCGCTAACCGCCCTACGGGCCACTTCCCACAGATCACCCCAAAACACACCGTTGAGACAACATACGACTGGAAAGTGACCATGGATACTCGTGCCGAAGAAGTTTGGTTTAAAATCAAAGCCGTGGATTATCAGGGTAATTACAGCCAGTTCAGTGAAGCATTGGAACTTACTCGCCCGGACTTCCGCCCACCGACGGAGCCGGTCATCAAGTCGGTCAGCAGTACCCAGGAAAGTGTGACCTTACGCTTAGCTCCCAGTAGTTCTGATGATGTAGTTTATCACTTGGTCCAGCGCAGCCCCGAAGGAGATAACAATTGGATCACTCTGGATACACTAAGACTCCCCAATACTGAAATCTTCGAGTGGTCGGACGAGTCCGGGCAATTAGGTGTCACCTACGATTACCGCCTCTACGCAGTAGATGATGCTGGTCTCACCAGCAGCAGCATCCCGTATCCCTCTCAGCGTACCGATACCGGAGAGCGTGCACCAATCGAAAATTTTCGTGTCTCCAGGACGGAGGAAAATTCCAATATTCCAATCATCACCTGGTCTTATTCCAC
>CAYPIM010000164.1:0-13246 GCA_964410795.1 uncultured Lewinella sp.
ATACCACCTCTACTAATCTATCAATCTACTTACCTTCGCGCCACACACAAAATAAAACCATGGGATTACTAGACGGAAAAATTGCGCTCATCACTGGAGGTTCACGTGGCATCGGTGCTGCCATTGTTCGCAAATTTGTTGCTGAAGGCGCTAAAGTAGCCTTCACTTACGCCCGCTCTACCGGGCCAGCCGAAGCACTAGTTGCAGAACTAGGTGCGGATAATGTAAAGGCTTACCAAAGTGATGCCGCTAGCTTTGATGCCGCCGCCGAACTCGTTAAGCAAGTAACCGCCGACTTTGGCAACTTTAGCATCCTGATCAATAACGCAGGCATTACCCGCGACACCCTCCTCATGCGGATGAGCGAAGACCAGTGGGACAGCGTGATGAACAACAACCTGAAGTCCATCTTCAATCTGACGAAGCACGCCCTACGGCCACTGATGAAGTCCGGTGCGGGATCGGTGATCAATATGTCCAGTATCGTGGGCGTTACCGGCCAAGCTGGTCAGGCCAACTACGCCGCCTCAAAGGCTGGTATTATCGGCTTCAGTAAGTCCTTAGCCAAAGAAATGGGCTCACGCAACCTGCGTTGTAACGTCATCACTCCCGGCTTTATTCAGACGGATATGACGGACGAGCTGCCCGAAGCGCTCAAGGAATCTTACCTCAGCAACATTCCGCTGAAGCGGTTGGGAGACCCGGAAGAAATTGCCAAGGCTTGTGTTTTCCTGGGGTCTGAGCTGAGTTCTTACGTCAACGGTCAGGTACTGGGTGTTGATGGTGGATTGACTTAATAGCCAATAGTTTGATTTAACTGACGATTATCTATGGATTTCTATGAGGTAATTGTTACTTGTTGTTTCCTTATGACGATTATCTTTGAATTTTACTATAGATAATCGTCATTATTGTAAACAAATTGACGATTATCTCTTATTTTTACTTCTAATGATTGGAAGAAAAGAAGAAATAGAGATCCTAGAGCGCTTGATGGTTTCCCGTGAGGCAGAGTTCCTGGCTGTAACTGGCCGACGCCGGGTTGGAAAGACGCATTTGGTAAAGACGTTTTTCAAGGAGAACATCTGCTTTGAGATGACGGGCATTCAGAACGGAACTGATGCAGACCAGCTTGTCAACTTTACCGTTAAGTTAGCAGAGCATACCCCGGATGCCACGCCAAAAATTCCAGACCATTGGATACTAGCTTTTGCAGGGCTAAAAAAGTACCTAAAAACGCTGCCTACGGATAAAAAGCAAGTAATATTTTTTGATGAGTTGCCTTGGATGGCTGCTCCGAACAGTAATTTTATTCAATTTCTTGCCCACTTTTGGAATGATTACCTTTCGGGATGTAAGCATTTCATCTTGGTTGTTTGTGGTTCTGCGACCAGTTGGATAGTTCAAAAAATATTGGGAGATGTAGGGGGGATGCATAACCGGGTGACCCAAAGAATTCACTTGGAGCCATTCAGCATAGGTCAAACCCAAGAGTTTCTACAGGCACATGGGCATAGGCTTAAGCAGAACGAGGTCGCAAAGATTTATATGGCCTTAGGAGGTATTCCCTTCTACTTATTGAAACTAGAGCAAGGCGATAATTTTACCACGGGTATTCAGAAGCTATGCTTCGACAAAAACGGAGTACTCCGGAGAGAGTATGAAAACCTGTATGCTGCGCTGTTCAAAAACCCAAGTCGGCATGAATCTATCGTAGAAGCTTTGGCGGGGCGACCGGGGGGGCTTACTACAATGGAATTGATGAAATCAACTAAGATGACATCGTCAAAAACACTTAATAAAGCTTTAGAAGAACTATTGCTTTCGGACTTTATCGTTCAGGACGCTCCCTTTGAGCGGAAGAAAAGAGGAACTTTATATCGCCTTGTTGACGAGTTTACCATTTTTCACCAACGCTTTGTGAAACCCATGAAGACTTATACGCCTGATTACTGGACCCAACAAATGGGGGGACAGAAGTTTAAAATATGGTGCGGCTTTGCCTTCGAAACGCTTTGCCGTAAACATGTTGGGAAAATAAAAGACGCGTTGAGAATTGGAGGAGTGTACGCTCCCGTCTCAACACTTCGTATCCCACCTTCCGAAAACAAAAGGGGCTGTCAAATCGATTTGATTCTTGATCGAAGCGATGATACTATCAATCTATGTGAGATGAAATTTCATAGCGAAGAATTTATCATTAGCAAAGACTATCACGATAAACTCCTATATAAAAAGCACCGCTTCCAGGAATACAGCAAAACGAAAAAACAGGTATTCCTAACCATGGTCACCAACCACCCCGTTGAGCGAAATAAGTGGTTTTTGGGTACGGTAGATGCTACTGTTCTGTTAGAAGACCTATTTAAATAGTTCGGCCAAAGAATACAGCCCAAAACTACCAACCACAGCACCTAAAACAAGCCCCACAAACACAACAGAAATTCCTCTCCAGTGCCAAATGTGCTTCATCCCCAAATGCCTGCGGTAAGCGAGGCCCAAGATGATGTTTAGCGCCATCAGTAACAGGTATAGGTGGAAGTTATAAAATACGCCTATAGCTATACTGGTTAGCCCCGTCAAGTTAAGCCACCAGAGAAAGTCGTTCTCTGGCCTGAAGTACAGCGCAGCAAGTACCAGAGCTACAGTAAAAAGAAGAACGAAGACCGGAGGGCCTGTAATACCAATGGGGCAAAAAAGCTCCCCAAGTTGAGCGTAGGCTTCCGCATAAGCCCTGGTCTGTTCCAGGGCTAAAATTCCTACTAAAACCAAGAAAACAGCCTCCGTAAAGAAAAACGCCGAGCGGTATTTCATGCCGATTAAGATAAGCTTACGAACCGATAAATGGTTAGCGCTTCACCAGTTTTACAGCATACTTGCCATCCAATACTAAAAAGTAAATACCGGTGGTAAGTTGGTCAGTGGGAAGAGATAAGGGCCCGCTTCCGAGAACCTGATCGGTAACCAAAAGCTTACCCGCGGATGAAGCAAGGGCCACCTTGGTTCCGGCCTTAAGGCCTTCAATAAACAGGGCAGAATCGAGCGGATTGGGATAGGCCTTTAAGTTGGCAAAAGCTGTATTGGAGGTGGAAGTTGTCGGGGCATTGACGGAGTAGACCTTCTCGTCTTGCCCGTTGTCCATTGTACAGATCACCGTTGTCAGGCCGCTTAAAACCTGTCCTGTGGTTATGGTCTCTCCCGCCTCATTGACGACCCTGAAACTTGCACCGGGAATGGTTCTCAGCCTGGCGGTAAGCTCTTCTACAGTAATGCCATTCCAGTCTCCCGTTACGGTAATTGAAAGCATTTCCTGATTGATGAGGAATTCGTCGGAAAGAATGAAGGCGTTGTAAGTCATGAAGGAAGATGCGGGCAGGCCTGCATCGTTGAAGAGTGGAGGGTCTAGTACCCAGTTGGTCCAACCATAGCGGGCCATGAGTGGCGTAGAAACGGTACTCGCGGATAAGACTACTTTATCATCCTCCAGGATTGCGTCGGCCTGAACAAAATTCCCGTCTTCTCCAGCGATTTCAAAAGTGTTGCCCGCAGGGCCCAGAACGAGTGCGGTACCCTGAAGTTCAAAATCCAGGTAAGCTTTACCATCACTGAAGTTGGACGATTTATAAGCAGGTCCGTCGTAAACAAGGTCCTGGTCATAAACCTGCCCGAGTGCCTGAAGGGCCAACCGAAGACCAACATCTTGCTTGTTTTCAGGATGGATGCCCCAACGATCGCCAGCATCGGTCAGTACCGCTATTCCGGTGTTGGGTAAGGCGTTGGTAAACAACTGTGCTTCGCGTAACAACCACGATTGATTGCCTCCGTTGTCGTAGTTCTGATATGGGGCAATTTGAACGAAGTGAAAAGGCAGGACATCATTACCGGACGCTCTCCGCCAACCATTGATGAGTTTGGAAAAGAACTCATAGTAATTTTCGGGTTCACCAACATTTGATTCACCTTGATACCAGTTTACACCGGCTACGGTGTAGGGCATTAGCGGTGAAACGGTTCCATTAAACAGAACACCGGGCGTGTTAAATAGCGAGCTGTCGTCAAAGAGGTTGTCTAGATTGAAAGGCCCGTTGCCCGCTTCTGAAGAAGAAAGGTCTGCGGCTAGGTTTTCAAATCCTGCAACGGTTGCCAGTTCTGTCGGTGGTGTCCAGGCTTCTACGGCGGAGTTGCCACGGGCGCCAATGATTACTCCAACCGGAACACCTAGTTCCTGATGAATCTTTCGGGCAAAGAAGTAAGCTGTCGCGGAGAAGTCCCCACGATTGGCCGCAGCACTTGGGGTTGCAGAAAACCAGTTTCCGGCATAATCGGTGGCAGGGGAGAAAGCGGCCTGCCGGGGTACGGTAAATAGTCTGATTTCTGGATAGTCTGCAGCAGCAATTTCGGCTTGGAAGTTGGTCACTTCATTTTCCGGGCCCCAGCCTTTTAGCGGCATGGCCATGTTGGATTGGCCGAAACAATGCCAAACTTCACCCAGAAGCAAGCCTTCGTAGGTATAACTGCGGGTAATGTCTTCAACGGTCATCTCATAAGGGCCACCAGCTGCTCCAGTGGGCAGGCTGGCGGTCCAGTTCCCATTGGCATCAACGATAGCGGTAGTATTTTCACCCCATCCTCCAGAAATGGTTACTTCATTGCCAGGATTACCTTTACCCCAGACATTTACAAGGGCGTTGCGTTGAAGTACGGCGTTATTCTGAAAGATAGTACTGACCGAAAGTGGATCGCCAGTTACCATTGGCGCAATCCTGATGTAATCCATATTAATGGCAAAAACGCCGTCGGAAAAAATTTCTACCCGAAGTATGTGCTCCCCCGCTTCAAGGCTTACTTCCCGGGAGTATTCTTCCCAGGTAGAAAACCAGTCGGTCGGGGGCATAATCACTACACTGTCTGAAGCAACCGCCTCGTCAATAAAGAGTTGGAAACCTTTGATGCCGACGTTGCGGCCGGTGGTCATTACGTCGATTTGGTAGTCACCCGCTTCGGCTACGTTGAAGGTATATTCGTACCATTCACCATTTTCGGTGTACCCAATAATGTGACCGTTGGAAAGATTTGCCTTTGCCTCTACTTCTACATCCGGATCAGTCGCTGTTCGGTAATTACTTACTACTGCTGCTTGCCCCGGGGCCCCATCGTGGTACGCAACGCCTTCTCCGCCAGTGTCGAAGTCTTCAGCTTCAATTAGAACGGGGACATTGTGCGGGCCGTTGTAAGCAGTCTGCTGACCTTGCAGACTAAAGGAAGCGAGTATTACGCCGCAAAAAATAGAGAAAGCTTGGAAAGAAAAGTAGAAGAACGACCGGTATTCTGATTGCATGATGAGGATAAATCAAGTTGTGAAATTGATAGGCGACAAAGCTATATCGCTTCCTTCCTCGCATGTGAGTTGAATGGTTTAATCCGTAGTACTGGTGGTCTTTGTCAAGAGATTTACCCCGCCGTCCACTCAGCTCCTTCCTTACCATCCTTAACAACAATGCCCGCATCGTTAAGTGCATCCCGGAGTTTGTCGGACATTCCCCAGTTCTTCTCCGCGCGCGCCTGCGCGCGGAGGTCGAGGACGAGGTCCATCACCTTGCTCAGCGTATCTCCGCCTGCACCCGCGTCCGCGCCTTCTTCCATAAGGCCGAAAACATCGAAGAGTAAGGTGCTGAGACCCTGCTTAAAAGCATCGAGTGTTTCCTTACTTACTTCTTTCAGGCTTAGCTGTCCGCCCTTAAGAGCGTTGATGCGGGAGACCATCTCGAACACCTTGGCGAGTGCCTTTGGGGTGTTAAAATCATTGTCCATTTCTGCGTAGGCCTCGGCGAGTAGACTCGTGAGTTCTTTGCCGACAGTGCCGTTTTGTGCACCACCCTGACCTTCTAGTTTCTGGAGGTTTGCCCAGGCTTCCATCAAGCGGCTATAGCCTTTTTTACCGGCCTGCAGCGCGTCGTCCGTCAGGTCCATCGTACTGCTGTAGTGGGTTTGCAGCATGAAGAAGCGGAGGTTCATGGGCGAGTAGCTGTCGGTAACGTGGGGGCTATCGCCCGTGAACAGCTGCTGGGGGGTGATGGTGTTACCGTCGGATTTTGACATCTTCCGACCGTTCATCAGCAGCATATTTGTATGCAGCCAGTAGCGCGCTCCGCCGCAGCCACAGGAGCCAGCGTTCTGTGCGATTTCATTTTCGTGATGCGGAAACTTGAGGTCATTACCGCCGCCGTGGATGTCGAATTCTTCACCGAGGTACTTGGTGCTCATGGCTGAGCACTCCAGGTGCCAGCCGGGGAAACCTTCGCCCCAGGGGCTGTTCCAGCGTAGGATGTGGTCTTCGGTTGCTTTCATCCAGATGGCAAAATCGGAAGGATTGCGCTTGTCGCTTTGACTTTTAAGCTCGCGGCTTTCGGCCATCAGCTCGTCGATCTTGCGGCCGGATAGCGCGCCGTAGCGGTTATCGTTTTTTTCGTTGAAGGCGGCAACGTCGAAGTAGACTGATCCATTGGATTCGTAAGCGTAGCCATTCTTCAGGATTTCCTGCACCATCTCGATTTGCTCAATGATATGACCGCTGGCGCGCGGTTCAATACTTGGCGCATGGTTGTTGAACCGGCGCATCATTTCGTGGAAACCGACGGTATATTTCTGGGCCACCTCCATGGGTTCCAACTTGGCCACACGGGCGCCTTTGCTCATCTTATCTTCGCCCTCGTCCGTCAGGTGGCCAACGTCGGTGATGTTGCGCACGTAACGAACTTTATAGCCTTTGTGTAATAGATAGCGGTAGATGATGTCGAAGCTCGTAAAGGTTCGCACGTTGCCTAAGTGAACATCGCTGTACACGGTCGGGCCACAGACGTAGAGGCCAATGTGGCCTTCGGTGATGGGCTTGAAAATCTCCTTTTTTCGGGAGAGACTGTTGTATAGCGTAAGGTCGTTGGACATCTTGGGGGCTTGAATTGAGGCGCGAATTTACGGCTTTTATATATGATGAGTTGTAGCATCGGCCTTCAGGCCAATCCGGTCTTGTCGCCCTTCAGGGCGAACGGAGTTTCGCGTCACTAACATTCTAAAATTGCTTGTAGTTGCAAAGACTTTTGGGGCGAGGCCGCAGGTGCAAGGAAAGCTTGAAAAGACAATGGTAGAAGGCTGGCCTTGTTTAGTCGATTGAATGAAGTGCCGAAGGGCTGAGTTATTAGTTTTCAGGAAAGTTAATTGTTATGTTTTATTTCGGATACCTGATTTTCCTGATCGTTTTTACGGACTGGGTGCGCTTACTCATTAAGCTTGATGAGCATACGCCAATCTTACCGGCCAACCGTTGGCTGAGCCGAATACCTCTAGTCGGGAACCTTTACTTGAGGTTCTATTTTTTGCAAGAAAAGCCTATCCCTGGCTCTGCAGACCCTGAAGTGAAAGCATTGAGAAAAAAAGACACTATGTACGGTGGGGCTCGGGTGAATATTGAAGCGCCCGCGCACGTGAACTTTTTACCGTAGACAGCCTGCGAAGAGCATACTTATTTAACCCTCCTTGCACCTGCGGCCGCGCCCCAAAAATATCCCGCGCCTCAAGCAGAGGTGTCAACTACCCGGGCAATATCTTTATTCTCCAATCGCTTCACGTCGGTTGGCCGTTGAGCTACAGTTATCATCGCCTGCCCCAGCTGTGTGCTGCTGATCATGGAGTCCAAGCCTTTCATCCAGCCGTGGAGTGGTTTGGTGATGGTATACATGGCATTGACCCAGCCGGTGGAAGATTTGACGCCTCGTTCAGGAATGACGGCTCCGATACGGAAGGCGTAGGCGTCCTTAAAGCCTTTATTGAGGATGTAGTTTTCGGTGGCGCCCTTCACCCGGGCCCACATGAGGTTGCCCTCGCCTGTTTCGTCGGTCCCCGCTCCGGATACGTAGGTAAAGACGGCCTGCGGATTGGCGGCGTAAACCTCGTCGGTAAGGCTTTTGCCCACCTGTAGGGTCAGTTGTGTGTATTGTTCTTCGTTCATTCCAAGGGAACTGACGCCCATACAATGGAAGCAAGCACTGGGGGAAAAGTCCTGAATCTGTTGTTGTAGGGGACTAAAGTCAGTGAAGTCTTTGTGAAGGACTTCGGTTAATTTAACATGTGGCTTTCCTAGTGGTTTTCGGTTGATGATCATTACCCGGTCTACCGCTGGGCTGTCCAGGCATTCTAGGAGGACTGATTCGCCGACCATTCCGGTACTGCCAGTGAGGAGGATGTTCATGTAGTGAAATTTTTCAATTCTGGATGTTGACTTGCTCTGGATCTAGGCGAAGATACTACCGGTCATGGCTTCGAGGCGGGGTTGGGCATGTTAAGTAAGATATGGGGTTTTGAGACTATTCTTCTCTGCTGTTCTACCGTTTACGTTCTAACGTAACCTCTTCTACAGTTCCGGCTTCTCCGTTGGCTCCAATGCCTTGCTTGCGTAAACTCTTCAGCAGCGCCTTAGTTGAGGAAACATCGAGGATGAAATTGTACTTTTTACGGTTGTTGCCGCTGTATTGCCAGCGGTCCTGAGAGTATTCGTTTAATATTTTTGCTAACCCCGCCAGGCTGTACTCTTTGACCTTGACTTCGTGGAGGTCTCTGTTGTCAACACTGCCAAGATTAGCCATCTTGCTCAGCGGAGCATCCATTTCTGGAAGTTTTCGGGATTTTTCGAGTTTTTCCTTGTTAAGAACCTCCAAAGAAAAGTAGGTTCCTTGTAGGTTCTTTGAGGAAGCACTAAGGCCTAAATCTGCCAGGATGCCTGATTCCAGACGTTCGATACTCTCACGGTCAGGAAAGCGCTCGATGAAAGAAACGATATATCTTTTCTCCATCAGGAAGTCGGGGACAGAGACCTTCTTTTTGGGAAAGAGTTTTTGATAAATCTCTTCCAGGGTGATAAATTCAAGGTGTCCGAAATTTAAGCTTGAACTAAATATTTGCGTGCCTCGGGAATCGATACCTGCACTTTCGTCCCATATCCGGACAAATGAGCCTACGGAGTCCTGGTCGTAGAGGGCACTAAGGTTTTTGATAGTCATGGGCTCGAACAAGAAATCGTCTGGGTCTAGTGGGACATATTTTTCGGATAGTTGGGACACTGGGTATTGTCCGTTGACAAACCGGTCAAGGGCCGCAATGGTAAGGTCATCTCCATCTCCTTGCCATCGGACGATGTTTTGATCATCGATCAGAATAGTGAGTGGCCAGCCTACCAGGCCAGTTTCCCCGTCTCCATAACGGATTTGGGTTTTCCCGTAAAGATCAGTAGCAAGTGGAATGCCGATACTCTTCCCTTTAGTATCGTTTAGTGCAAGTTCCGTGCTGCCGCGAAAAAGTGTGAGGAATTCGACTTTATCGTTAGGGTAGGCGGAGCGAAGGGAGTCTTGAAAGGACAAATCGTTAAAGCACGGTTGGTCCCAACTCTTACAGAGCGTGAGGACCAGAAACTTATCCTTAAGGTCGGATTTTTTCAATCCGTTCATCAAATACTCGTTTGGTGTAATGCGGTGGGCTTCATCCCCGACCATTAGGGTGAGTTGGGCAGAAACCATCGAGCCAAGAAGCCACAGTAGCAGCAGTGAGCTAAAACGAATCATAATCGATAGGGTTAATTTGGTGTTTGTCTAAGATAAGGCTTTTACTTTGAAAATCAAGCTTAGCTTCAAACCACAAATACCATCATTATTCGCCACTGATGCTAAGTGGTTGCGGCCAGACAGGGGATGCCAAGGCCACTTTCTAGAACTGGTTTCATGTCTTAATACCTCCGGGATAGCCTATGCGCTTACAACGTACTGGTTCTATGAGTATACATATTTCGAGTTGCAATCGATCCAATATGCTTCGTTTCAGACTTGAAGTAAAGGGAGCCAGGAATGCTCATTTCTATGATGTTTACTAATTAATTGAATTCAATAAAAAAATACATTCGATTGCATAAATTGGTGCATTCGATTGTATTCCAATACGACGCACTTTTGTGGGCTAAATGCTTGAGTTTGGCGAGAGTAATGTGTATGTTTGGTTTAAAGTAATTGTACGGATTTTTATTCTGTGGTGGCCACCAGGAGCGAATAATTATTTACGTCTCTTTTTTAAGAAAAACCGATTATCATGCAAATGTTTTTTCTCTTACGCCGCTTTGCGGTGCTACTACCGCTCGTCCTGTTCACAACTGTTTGTGCTTTGGCACAAACAGGACTAAAGGACATTGCGGACGACAAAGGCCTATTTATAGGCAATATCATAAGTAATGGATTGGTGGAAAATCCGGGGACCTTCGAAGGAGGTAACGCGGATTATAATCTGCGAACCGAATACAATACCGTTGTGCTGGAAAATGCGATGAAAATGGGAGATGTTCTGCCCGGAAATGAGCCGCAGAATATCCATAATATAAGCAGTAACCAACTGAGAAACACGCTACAAACGACCGACATAAATACCTTTTTGAATCGCCCGCTTTGGAATAGTTTCCGGAAGCGCGGTCATGCTATGATCTGGTTTAACCAGGCTCCGGACTGGCTTAACGAAAATGCCGGTGGCCTACGGAAAATTTTTGATGGAAACGGTAATGCAGTAGGTTGGGAAAATAACCCAAACAATTCTGGATGGTCTGCCGAGCAAGTTTTTAATTTCTCTCGTAAGTACATCATTGCCCTGAGCGATGTCTGTGGTAATAAGATTGACGAATGGGATGTGATCAACGAAGCTATAGCAGACGATGCTCCCAATAACCAAAGACGCTGGCGCCCTAATACATGGTATAAAAATGCAAACGATGGTAGCCAAACGAGCTGGGGAGAGGCTAGTTATGAAAACTACATCCGTATGCTGTTCGTCTGGGCGCGGGAAGAACAGCCTAACGCCCGCTTGTTTTACAACGATTATGCCATTGAGAACTTTGCCACCAGCAGTGACTCGAAGAATAACTTCATGCGGGAAAAATTTAAAGCCATTAAAGACTGTGGTGGCCCTATTGATGGTATTGGCTTTCAAAGCCACTTTGTGGCTGCTGATGTTGTGTCTAGTCAGGGAGTGATTAACACAGGGTTCATCAATTCCGTTAAAGCATCGATGGAGGATCTTGCTGATGCTGATTTGCAAGTAGCCATTACGGAGCTTGACATACGCATCTGTAATGGAGATCGTGACGAGAGCACTCAGGAAGCTGCCTTTTACGAAATCGTCAAGATGGCTTTTGAGCAACCAAACTGTAATGAAGTACTCTTGTGGGGGCAACGTGATGAGACAAGCTGGATTACCCTTGCCAATTATGTACCCTTCAACGGTTGCCAGGACCCGCTGATCTTTGAGCAATCGGGGAGTAATTTGTTTTCAAAAAAGGCTGCTTATAACGGGGTGCAGGGAGCAATTCAGTCTCGCCCCAACGGTAACGTTAGTTTTCCTCACGGGTTAGCTGCGGGCTCCGGTACCCAGCCAAGCTGTGGAGGTAATGGCGGTGGGCAAGCTCCCTATGAGGGGCGGGTACACAATATACCTGACCAGATCCAAGCGGAGTATTACGATACCGGTGGCCAGGGGGAAGCTTACAACGATTCGGCCCCGGGGAACAACGGCGGTGCATTGCGTAATGACGGTGTAGACATCCAAACTACCGGAGATGCTGGCGGCGGATATAATGTAGGTTGGACGGCGAATGGAGAATGGCTAGAGTATACCCTGGGCAACGTTACGCCCGGCACTTACGACATCGTTGTTCGGGCCGCTACACCTAACGGTGGTAGTCGCTTGGTAAACTTTTTTTTAGGCAATCAAAACTTCGGAGATGTGGCCATCACCAATACCGGGGGCTGGCAGAATTGGCAAACCTTTGTTAAACAGGTTACCATAAACAGCACCAATGACCGAGTGCTTCGGATGAGTATCATTGGCGGAGGTGTTAACATCAACTGGTTTGAATTTTTACCCGTTTCATCCAATCAGGTAATTGCCAACGGTACGTACTTCATTCGTGCGCCCGGGAATAATGGTCAGAACCTCATCGCCCCCAGTTGGGCGGGACATAATGCCCGCATGATTGCTCGGGGCACGCAGAATGGCCACAAATGGGATGTAACCCATTTGGGCAACGACATTTACCACATCAAAAATGTTGGAACCAATCGATTCTTAGAAGTACCCTACGCAGAGTGTGGAAACGGAGAGAATGTAGCGACTTATACTGCGGGAACAGGCCCACATCAGAAGTGGAAAATTGAACAAATTGGTTCTATTTATTTCCTGAGGCCTAGCCACTGCACGGCGCAAGCTGCGGATAGAGCTGGCGGCGGTAACAACGCCAATGTCCAGACCTACAGTTATTGGTCAGGTAATAACAACCAGCAATGGGCGTTTGCAGCGACAACCAAATCCTTTGCCGGGGGCTCAGTAGGTAAACCAGTAAAAGAGCAACAGTTCGATGTTTTTCCAAACCCCGGAGACTTGAAGGCGATGACAATCAGCTATACCGTTCCGGTAGAAACAACGGCGAAGCTTACGCTTTATGATGCCCGCGGAGCACTGATGGGAAGCCTAATCGCTGATTTAGATGCAGGGCAGGGCAATGTGCGACTGGCAGCGCTTACGGCTAACAACCCTTTGTCGACTGGCATGTACGTGGTAAGGATCGAAGCAGGAGGACACGTTGAAACCCATCGGGTGGTATTGCGCCCGTAAAAAAGACTCCCTTTTACCAGTTCAACCAATATGTTAAGCGACTCGTCCTGCACAAGGGCGGGTCGTTTTTTTTAAACTTGCCCTATATCAACGTATCCTTCAAAGCCCACATAAACCGGCTGGCGTAGCTCCGGTAGGGCCGCCAAGGTTCTGTTACGCGCAGAATTTCCGCGTTCATCTTTTTGCCACGCAGGCTTTTGTCGATACCGAAGAGTTCGATGATGTTGCGCTTCACGACGAGGTCGTCCAGCGGTAGCAGGTCGGGGCGTTTCAGGACGAACATGAGCACCATCTCGACGGTCCACTGGCCAACGCCCTTGATGGTGGTGAGCATGCTGATGATCTCTTCGTCAGTCCATTGCGCCCAATCAGCATTGACCAGCTTATTGTCGAGCCAGTACTGGGCAACGTTTTTGATATAGGCTGTTTTACCTCTACTCATACCTGCGGAGCGGATGGTGTCCTCGTCCATTTCCAGCAGGCGCTCTGGGTGGGGGTATTCATCGGGGAAGAGTTGGAGGAAGCGACCAAAGATGGTGCCCGCAGCTTTTCC
>CAYPIM010000165.1:0-13164 GCA_964410795.1 uncultured Lewinella sp.
TTTTGCCTATCACGCCTATCACGCCTATCACGCCTATCACGCCTATCACGCCTATACGCCTATCACGCCTATCACGCCTATCACGTGCGGCAGCACTACCCACTACCTTCTACCCACTAAACCCCTAACTCCTTCGCTACTTCCATCATCTTCTCCCGGGCGGCCTCCAGTTCATTGGGGATTTCCCCGTCGAGAATGGCTTCGCGGACGGCGTCTTTGATCAGGCCTACCTGCCGGCTAGGCGGGATATTGAAGGTCTCCATTATCATCTCTCCGGTGATGGGCGGCTGCCAGTTTTTGAGGTGATCTTTCTCCTCGATTTCGGTCATTCGGTTGCGGAGGAGAACGTAGTTTTCCTGGTAGCGGCGGACCTTGTGTGGGTTCTTGCTCGTGATGTCGCTGGCGCAGAGGGTCATCAGGTCATCAATGTCTTCTCCGGCTTCGAAAAGGATGCGACGGATGGCAGAGTCGGAGATCTCTTCCTGCGTCAGGCTGATGGGGCGCTGGTGGAGGGAGACCAGTTTTTGGACGTACTTTAGCTTATCGTTGGGTAAGCGGAGGCGGCGGAAGATGCGCGGCACCATATTGGCGCCTACGGCGTCGTGGGCGTGGAATGTCCAGCCGGCGGTTGCTTCCCAGCGTTTGGTTTTGGCCTTGCCAATGTCGTGCAGCAGGGCGGCCCAGCGGAGCCAGAGTTCGGGACTGCGCTCAGCGAGTTGGTCCACCACTTGAATGGTATGGAGGAAGTTGTCTTTGTGCTTGCGGCCGTTGCGGGATTCTACACCGCGGAGGGCGGCTAGTTCAGGGAGGACGTATTCGAGCAAGCCGGTATCATCCATCAGCTTCAGCCCTACGCTGGGGCGGGACGAGAGCATGATCTTGTGCATTTCCGTAGCGATGCGTTCCCAACTGATGATCTTGAGGCGCTCGCGGTGTTCGCGCATGGCGGTCTTGGTCGCAGGGTCGAGCTGGAAGCCTAACTGACTGGCAAAGCGGACACCGCGCATCATACGAAGTGGGTCATCGGTGAAAGTCTTGGCGGGGTCCAGGGGCGTAATCAGGCGCTTAGCTTCCAGGTCTTCAAGACCGTTGAAGGGGTCGATGATGGTGCCGTAATCCTGCTCGTTGAGGCTTATGGCCAGGGCGTTGATGCTGAAATCTCGGCGGTTCTGATCATCGGCCAGCGAGCCAGACTCTACCGTAGGTTTTCGGCTGTCGGAACGGTAAGACTCTTTTCTAGCGCCAACGAATTCGATCTCGAGGTCGCGGTGCTTGAGGGCGGCGGTACCGAAGCGCTTGAAGACGGTAACCCGGCTGCGGGGGTGAAGACTGTTGCCTACCTTCCGGGCAAGCTCGATACCGCTGCCAACGCAGACGATGTCAAGGTCCTTACTTGGCCTGGCAAGTAGCCGGTCACGAACGTAACCACCTACAACATAAGTAGGGAAGCCCAGCTCGGCGGCGGCCTTGCTGATCACTTCGAAAATCTTTCGTTCGTTGTCGCGGATTTGGAAAATCATAGTTCGGAAGGCGAAGATAAGTCGGCTGGCGGGAAATGCTGAATTGAACCGTAAACAGTATGCATGAAAGATTGAAGGCCGTCTGATAGATTGTCTAAATCTCCAGCGTTCAGAAATCAGTAGTTCTTTGATTATCTTCACCTTGTTGCTCAGAAGGAGGAAAGAACGGACAATTTTATGCAGGAGATAGTGACCACGAGCGCCCCTGGTCGTCACTTACTACGTTGAAGAGAATCTTGAACTCCTTCACCTTCAGTTTCTTCCGTCAGAAAACTTCATCTTGAGCTAACATTCTTTCGGCTAACTTTGCTTTTTTATTTTAGAATTGGTTTTTCCTTACTCGTATTAACGAATCCAATTAGCTTACCTATGAATAACATTTGTCGTATTCCTGCAATTGCAACTTTGCTATTAACCCTTCTTTGCACCTGCGTCAGCGCCCAAACAACCGTTGCCGTGATGGACTTTGATGGCACGGCAACAGAAATGGCTGTAGCCTCCGATGTGCCGTTTTTCGATAACCACAACGTTGGCGCGAATGATGGATTCTTCGGAATTCATAACGCAAATGGCAACACGATGGACGGAGTGCCAGAGGACACCGGAGACGGACTGGCCAATCGGATCAACTTGGTGAACGGGAGCCCGATTTCCGGAGATTTCCTTTTTGTCAACGACTTGGAGCCGGAAGCAAGTGATGCCGTTCAGTTCGGTACGAGCGGCTTTGCCACGGTAACTTTTGGCCCGGTGGATGTCACAGGACTTACTTCAGTGACCTTTGCTTTTGACTACCACATCGAAGACTTTGGCGGTTCCGATGAGGTGACGTACGAGGTGTTTGCGGACGGGCTTGGGCAAGGTGCAGTGGAAATAATCAATGGCTCAAGTAGCGTGAGCGCCTGTATCCCTGACGGAAGAAGCAGTATCTCCTTGGAACTACGCATTAAGCAAAACGGAGAAAACGATAATGGCGCTTTTGATAACTTTATGGTGCTGGCCGATACGCCCGGATTTGTCTGCGCAGACCCCTGTGGGATAACCGGTTTCGGGCCAGAAACCATTGCCTGTATCACAGAGTCTGCTGATGCCGGAACGGATCTTTTTCGAATAGAAATTCCCTACGGTGGTTTTGATGCCGATGCTACTTTATTAATAGAAGCGGGTGAAACTGCTCCAGATAACGATGTGACGGCTACAACCACCAATATTGGAGATGATTTTACCGCTGTGGCTGATGGTACCATCGTCCTGGAAAACTCCGCTGGAGAATTTGAAGAAGGCGACGTTATTCGAATCACCCTGACTGATGGAGGTGGGGAATGCTCCTACGTGCTGAACATCACTACGGACGAAAATGAGTGCGCGAACCCTTGTGATTTTTCCGTCGACCCCATCGACCTCCGTTTATTCTGCGGCACGCTTTTCTCGATGCCTAATGCTGACGCAGTAGAGGGTACGCTCAGGTTTACGGGCTCCGAGCCAGGTGTAATGGCAAGTATCTCCGGAAGCCCCGGATCCCCCATGATTACTTCTGGAGACCCCGCAACGGATAACGATGGCCAAATTGCCTTCGACGGTCTGGTAGAAGGTGGGGCTTACACGATCACCTTCAGTGGAGGGAGTTGCCCAACTACTGAGATACCGTTCTCAGTACCCTCTATGCTTTGTACGCCGGGAGACCTAATATTCAACGAAATTCTTGCTGATCCGGGAGAGGACGCTAACGGAGATGGTGTATTTAGTACCGGCCAGGACGAGTTTGTTGAGATTTACAATACCTCCTCAGCAGATATTGACGTGTCTGGCTATTCCTTGGAAGAAAGAGCAGGCTTACGATTCGTTTTCCCTCCCGGAACCATGATTCCCGCTAACGACCTTTACGTCGTCTTTGCCGGAGGAACGCCCACTAACCTACCTTGTGCAACGGACATTGCTAACGTGACGCCCTTCCTTAGCCTGAACAACGCAGAAGACATAGTTATTCTTAAGGATGCTTCCGGAAACACGGTTACTCAATACGCTTACTTTAATGGCCCAACGGACGAATCTATGGCCCTCAGCCCAGACTTTAATCTGAACCAGACTTATGTGCCGCACACCACCATTGACGCTAACCCGGTAAGGAGTTCTCCTTGCCGTGAAAACGGTATACCTAATGCTGCGTTGCCAGTTGAACTACTATCGTTTAACGGCTTCGCGTCGGGTAAAACCATTCGCTTAACCTGGGAGACCGCTACGGAAATCAACAATGATTTCTTCCAGGTTCAACGCCTTGTAGAGGGCGCTAGCTGGACAAGCCTTGGGCACGTTGTTGCACAGGAAGGCCAGCGCAATACTTATGACTTTGTTGATGAGCGTCCGGTTTCGGGAGACAATATTTACCGACTTCAGCAAGTGGACCTCGATGGAACCATCACGCTTTCTGATCCCGTGGTTGTAGCCTTTAGAAACAGCGAACTTAGCCTTTGGCCAAACCCGGCGGGCGATGAAATTCGCTTTAGCGGAGGGCAAGGAAGCGGTACGCTGGTTTCCCTGCTTGATGCCAACGGCCGGGTGCTGCGCAAGTTACCCGCTGGTAGCGACCGGGCTGACCTTAGTGGAATGCCGGCTGGCATTTACTTACTACGCTTAGCGCGGGCTTCCGGTACCGAGGTGGTTCGGTTTGTGAAACGATAGGGCGCAACCGCAGGTGCATTGTAAGGTTTTAAAGATTCGTTTGCCCTAAATAGGGTGTCATTTCTCGCGATGGGTTGATCGGTGCCGAAGGTAAGATCAGCCCATCGCGATTTTAAGTCATACCAGCTACCTCAAAAAAGCGTAATTTTGCCCCACCAAACCAAATGAAGGCCTGACCAGCCGCAAACCGAATAAAAACCGACAGCCATGGCTCTAGTGGAACTGATCATGCCCAAGATGGGAGAAAGCATCATTGAAGCAACCATCCTGAACTGGGTGAAGCAGGTAGGAGATACCGTCGAAGTAGACGATACCATCCTTGAAATTGCCACCGACAAGGTAGACAGTGAAGTGCCAAGCCCGGTAGACGGAACGATCAGTAAGATCCTTTTTGAGGTAGACGCTACGATCGCTGTAGGCGAGGTAATTGCACTGATTGAAACCGAGGCTGGCGCCGAGGTAGCGGCTAGCCCCGCAACGGGAGCCCAGCAGTCTGATAATCAAGCCGTCAAGCAGTCTGATGTTCCTGCTCCGGCTCCGAAAGCTATTCCTGTGCCGGCTTCCGAAGGAAGCCGCGAAGCGAAAAATATACCCGCTACCGCAACGGTAGCGAGTTCCGAAGGGCGTTTCTACAGTCCGCTCGTCCGTACCATCGCGAAAGCAGAACACATTGGCCAAGCAGAGTTAGACAGCATTCCCGGCTCGGGCAAAAACGGTCGTGTCAACAAAGCCGATATGCTGGCCTACTTGAAACGGAGGGATAACAGCTTCCTGAACGGTACTAACGGAGCCGTTGCAAAACCTGCCTCGTCAATCATTTCTCCTCTCTCCGAAGGAAAGGGATCAGGGGCAAGGACTGCACCTCCAATGTCAGGCAACGACGAAATTGTGGAAATGGGCCGCATGCGCAAGCTCATCGCGGATCATATGGTGATGAGCAAAGCCACTAGCCCCCACGTGACCAGTTTCATCGAGGTGGACGTAACCGACATTGTGAACTGGCGGAATAAGGTGAAAGGCCCGTTCAAAGCACAGCACGGTCAAAACATCACCTTTACTCCTATTTTCATTGAAGCGGTGGCGAAGGCCATCCGGGATTTTCCCGGCGTGAATGTATCGGTAGACGGTGATAAGATCATTAAAAAAGGCAACATCAATATCGGTATGGCGGCAGCGCTTCCGACGGGTAATCTGATCGTTCCAGTAATCAAAAATGCGGACCAACTCAATCTGATGGGCCTCACCAAATCGGTGAACGACCTGGCTTCCCGCGCCCGTGAAAACAAGCTAAAACCCGAAGACATCCAGGGCGGTACCTTCACACTCACCAATGTCGGTACGTTCGGCAACGTGATGGGGACCCCGATAATTAACCAGCCACAGGTCGCTATCCTGGCCGTCGGAGCGATCCGCAAGAAACCGGCTGTAGTCGAGACCGAGTATGGGGATCTAATCGCTGTTCGCCAGCTGATGTTCATGTCCCTAAGTTATGACCACCGGGTGGTAGACGGCATGCTTGGAGGCTCCTTCCTGCGCCGGATCGGTGACTACCTGGAAGGGTTTGATGGTGGACGGACGGATGTGTAAAGGATAAAGGCGTAAAGGACGTATACATGAACCAATCACAATTAAGGAAAAACGCAGTTGCTGTCGGCCGACGTTGGTTGCCTTTACTTCTTTTAACCCTTGCCCCCTTACTCCTATTCGCTCAGCGCAAAGACAAACTTGACCGCGCGAACCGTGAATTTACTACCGGAGACTACCCCGGTGCCATTCGTACCCTGCAAACCATAAAGGGCCTGGAGGGCGATGCGGAAGCTAGTCTGCTGCTGAGCGTAAGCCAGTTTCATGCTAATGATCTTTTAGGGGCAGAATCCGGCTTGCTGGCGCTGGCCGAGCGGGAAAAGGACAATTACCCACTCGTCTGGTTTTACCTGGGCCGGATCTACCACACCCAACACCGCTTCGTACGGGCGGCGACGGAGTATAAACGCTACCTACGTAGCCTGAATACTGAAGGGGCAGAGCGCCGAACGGTGGTTAACCTCCTTCGGAATGTAGACAATGGCGTCCGCGCTGGTTTTGTCACCGATCAGATGGTGGCCGAAAACATGGGACCAAGGGTGAATTCGGAATACGATGAATTTGGCCCGGTTCCCAGTCCGGTTGGCTCGGGGCGCTTGTATTTCAGCCTTGTTCGGCCGGAAATCGCCACCGGGCGAGTACAGAGTGACATTGTCGTGAGTCGTAATGCTGCCTCAGGCTGGGGAACGCCGACTTCCCTCAATGATTTCATCAATACTGCCGCCCAGGAAAGCCTGACCGACATTAGCCCCGACGGCCAACGCCTCTACTACTACCGGGGCAATACCGGCACCGACGGCCGCTACCTGATGGATACTTTCCGTATGAATGATAACCAGATGGTAACCCTGGACGCAGGCGTCCCAATATCGACTAAAGTGGGAGACATGACGCCCTTTTACGGTGCGCCGGATGCGGTCTACTTTGCCAGCAACCGCAGCGGAGGCTACGGTGGCCTCGATCTTTACCGGATGCCGCGTTTGCCCAACGGGCGTTTTGGCCAACCCCAAAACCTAGGGCCGAACGTGAACGGGCCCTACGATGAAGTCTGCCCCTTTGTTGCTAAAGATGGTCGTACAATTTACTTCAGTACCAATGACCCGACGCACAGCGTCGGCGGCTTTGATGTGGTTCGTACTTTCCGAGTGGCTGGCGTAGAAGGGCAGTTTACCATACCCGAAAATGCGGGCATGCCGCTGAACTCCGCCGGAGACGATACGCACTTCCGCCTGGCTTCCGACACCTTCACGGGCTTTTTAGCCAGTGATCGTAAAGACGGGCTGGGGAAGCGGGATATCTACGTGGTTTACTTTATTGATGCGCGGGAAGAGATGCGGTATTAATGGTCGAGGGGATGTGCCCCGCGGTTGCCTTCGCAGTAGCGAAGAGTAGCTGCTCTTTTTCTCGCTACCGCGAGCACGACCTCGGGGCACAGCCCCTCGATCATTACCCTTTAGCAATAATCTTTTGCTCATTATTGCTTTCGTAGATGCAGTAAGCATCGTATTTGGCACGGTCGGATTCGCCCCAGATGTCTTTGCCAATGTCGCAAACCTTGATCATTTCGTCATAAAGGACGTTGCCGACATCGATGCGGTTTTCGACGGCAATGTCTCGATCTGCAACCTTGTCTTGCTGGATGTTCATGGCCGTTTCGAAGGCCTTACAGGCGTCGGCAAGTTTCTTAAGGTGGGATTCGTTGAGGCCCGTTTCGGCGAGAAAGTCCCACTGGGCACGGGCGACCCGGATAACGCGTCGGCCGCAGAAGAGGAGCTGGGCGTCGGTCATGTCACCGATCTTGGCGGTGCCAAACTTGCGGTAGCGGCCGGTGCGGTTACTGAACTTCATTCGCACGCGGGTCATGATGGAGCGGATAGCGTGTTTTACCTTTTCCGCAGCATCGTATTTTTTATCGGTCACGACCATTTGATCTCCTAGCAATTCGTCGTCGTCCGGTACACTGACAAATTTCTGGCAGCGGGCGTGGAAACCCTTTAGGCGATTACCATCGTAGCCATAGTCCTTGAACTGTTTCAGGTCGCGCTTAGCCAAACGGATGGCATCCATACACATCTGGTAGAGATCGGCATCGGGAAAGTTGTATTTTCGGTTAACCTTTTGCTTTTTCTTCATTGTCAGGAATCAGTGAGTCTTGTTGCAAATGTAGGGTTTTTACTACGATAACACAAATTGTTTCCTGGTTGATAGGTTTACTCGGAGAAAACTCAGAGGACCGTCTCCGCATGCATCACGAGACGCAAGGAGTAGGTTAACGGCAAGTCGCCAGTCCATTTCTTTTAGTCTGGCTACTTTCGCTTGTATAATTGGTTATTCGCGCGCCGTCTTCCTCACGACAAGCCTCTTAACAAAAACTACTTAACTTCGCAAACACTACATACCCCGTTCATAATGAGATTATTCCTTACGACCTTTGCTCTTCTAATTCTCCTTTGTACCTGCGACCGCGCCGAAAGAAACGTTGCACCAAATCCTTTGCCTACAGCCATAAGCCTGAACGGTGAGGCCGACGGTGAGCGGAAAGAAACCGCACGCGAAGCATGGGAAGAACGCCTGCACGCTACCGCCCCCGGTACCGATTGGCGCAAGCTGGAAGCACACAACGCAATGACGCGTCACCAAAAACGCAAGGACGGCCCCCGCACAAAAACCGTTGAAACTTTTGCGGACGGCCTGATCATCGGGGAATGGTTTGAGCGGGGCAGTAAATTCACGGCTGGGTCTGTTCATGATGTGGCCCAGGATCCGCTGGATCCTAACCGACTCTTTGTACTGGCCGATGGCGGCTCGATCTGGGAAATGGATTACGAAAAGGAAGAATGGAAACTGGTGCAGCACGATATCGAATTTGACGCTCAGTACCTAGGCTTCGCGCCTACGTTGGAAGGTCGTAACCTAGTGGCCTATACCGGCCGCCGACCGATGTTCTCTACTGACGACGGCGTGAGTTGGGAATACGCTACGGTAAATGATGACAACGGCCTGGTGAATGGAGATGACATCAGAAACTTCTTCAGCGCCACCCTTGCCGACAGCACCATGCTGACGACCCTCGCGATTGGCGGCCGTGATTTCGAGGTATACCGCTCTACTGACGGCGGAGTAAGCTACGAACGGACAAACCAACCGCCAGGACGTATCGATAACCTCACACAAGAAATTACCCACCTGCACCACGCGCCAGGTACCGACCGCACCTTTGTGGTGATGAAAAGAATGTATAATGACCCACAGGTAAACCTCTACGAGGTGAAAGCTGATGGAGACGACTACGTCTACGAATTCGTAGGCAACCAACCGATTGAGACCGATAACTTTTTCCGTTGCCGCGTAGCGGCAGCAGTACAACCAGATACCGACAGCCTGCGGATTTACCTCCAGGCTGACGACCAGCTCTTCCGCAGCGACAACGACGGGGTGGCGTGGACGGAGATGCCGGAACTGGAAGTCCGCCCCTGGAGCCAACAACCAATTTATGTTCGGCCGACGGACCCTGACTTCGTCGCCTTCGGCGCCGTAGAACTTTTCGTGAGCTACGACGGCGGCGAAAACTTCAAGCAGCCCAATCGTTGGTGGGATTACTACTCCGATATTACTAAGTACCTCCACGCTGACATTATGAACGTGACGGCCATCACCGAGGCCGACGGTACGGAACGCCTCCTGGTAAGCAGTCACGGCGGCTTGAATCGCCTGGACGAAACGGACAGTCTCTGGTACAACGTCGCCAACGAAGGCCTCAACGTGGCCCAGTACTACGACGTCCGGACCAACCCTGCGGACCCTTCATTGATCTTTGCCGGATCGCAGGACCAAGGGATGCAGTTCTTTGAGCAAAACGGAGCTGGAGACCGGGAAATTCTTGGCGGTTATCAGCACATTAGCGGAGACTACGGCCACCTTGAATTCAGTGAAGATGGTGAGGTCGTTTTCTGCCATTACCCCTTCGGTACCACCTACGCTTTTTACAACATTCTGAGTGGTGCCGACCAGTGGTCGAGCTTCGAAATTGATAGTGAGGACGAATTCCTCTGGATCGCGCCCTCGATGGCTCCTCCGGGAGGGGGGACGAAATTTTACGTCGGTGGTGGCAGTGCCATTATAGAAGATCCGGGGTCCTACCTGATTGAGGTGACGATGGACCGGAATGTTTTCGGAAACACCTATGGAGAAATGACAGCCGTCAATAAGCCATATGACTTCCTTGAGTCTGGAAGTGGAAACATTTCCGCGATGAATTATTCTCCGCTGAACCCGGACCGCTTCTACGTCGCGACCGAGGGCGGCCGCTTCTTTGCGTCCGACGACCGGGGCGAGACCTGGGAGGAGACCCTCAACTTCCTACCCGAAGGCTGGTACCTGTACGGCCAGGCGATCCACGCTTCCCGCACGGAACCGGAGACGGTTTGGCTGGCCGGTTCGGGCTACAACAACCCCGCTGTTTGGCGTTCTACCGACGGTGGTGAAAACTTTGAACCGCTAAGCGAGGGCTTGCCGCCCACCACGGTAATCGGCCTGGCGAGCAACCAGGCGGAGACCCTGCTGTTTGCCGCCACCGAGGCCGGCCCCTTCGTGTACGTAATGGCCGATGAGCGCTGGTATGATCTGTCCGGCCAGTTCGCACCCACGCAGCGCTACACTTCTGTTGACTTTGTCGATGAGGAAAACCTGGCCCGCTTCGGTACTTACGGCCGGGGTACCTGGGATTTTCAAGTGGAGGAAGTCGTCTCCGCCCGCGAAGAATTTGCTGGCGAAGAGCTGCTCAAGATTTATCCGAACCCAGCTTCCGGAAGTACTACCGTTGAAGGCGAAGCGGCGGCTTATCGCTTATACGATGTGACCGGCCGGGAGGTAACGCGCGTTCAAGCATTGGGGGCGCGCACGCAGGTGCCATTGAAAGGTTTACGGGCCGGACTCTACTTCGTGCAGCCGTTGGATGAAAACGGGCGGGCTTTGGGCCTTGGCCAAAGATTGGTGGTAGAATAAGGTAGTCTTGGCCTTTAGATTAACATGGTAGCGTCGGTTTTTAAGCCGACCTGAACATAGGTTAAATTATATCCAGGGCGTATACCTGGTGCGCGTGTTTGTGGCTGATGGTAGCTTTAAGACGTTGAGGTGGGTGGTTTTTTAGCTCAACTTTTGGGTATGGCGCTAAAGCCGACCTGAAGGTCCGGCAGTACCGTATCGACCTTCAGGTCTATACTACAGCACACCTAAAACCCGTCGTTACGCGTTACCTTTATTCCAAGTATAATTTTAGCCCCCTTAACGAATGAATTTACGTAAACTCTCTCTGCTCTTCATCCTATTTGTTTGCACCTGCGGCAGCGCCCTGAAAGCCAGCACGATTCTTGTCCCGATGGACGATAAGCAAACCGATCACCTGAAGGCCTACGGTATCTGCTACTGGGTGCTCGATAACCAGATCGATGCCTGGTGGTTGCTGAACTACCGTGGAGGAAGCTTCGCCTTCCAGCACAGCCGCGCTTTCGAGCGGGAGTGCCTCACCCGTGGCGTAAAGTACGAGGTGATACCCGACGCGAAGTTCAACGCTATTCTGGCCGAAATTTCTAACCCGGAAAAGAATATGGACGCGATGAAGCTGGAAAAAGCTCCTAAAGTCGCTGTTTATACCCCCGAGTTTAACTTCCGTGAAGGCACCAAGGTCCAACCCTGGGACGATGCCGTAACGCTGGTACTCTCCTACGCCGAAATTCCCTACGAGACGGTTTACGACAATGAAGTGCTGGGCGATAAGCTGGCCGAATACGACTGGCTTCACCTTCATCACGAAGACTTTACCGGCCAGTTTGGGCGTTTTTACCGCAGCTTCCATACCGCTGATTGGTACCGCCGGCAGGTTGCTTATCAGGAGAAATTAGCAGCAGAAAATGGCTACGAAAAGGTGAGTCAGCTGAAGCTAGCTGTGGTGAAAAAAGTCCGTGAGTTTGTAGGAGGTGGAGGCTTCATGTTCGCCATGTGTTCCGCGACGGACAGTTATGACATCGCTCTGGCCGCTGATGGTGTCGACATCTGCGCCCAGTATTACGACGGCGACCCGATCGACCCCAACGCGCAGAGCAAACTTAATTTCGAAAACACCTTTGTCTTCGAAAACTTCAAGCTACGCCGCAATCCCCTGGAGTACGAATTCAGCGACATTGACCATAACCCCCGCTCCGTACGGCAGAAAGAAGACTACTTCAGCCTCTTCGAATTCAGCGCCAAGTGGGATCCTGTACCAACGATGCTGACCCAGAACCACACCCGTTCCGTGAAGGGATTTATGGGCCAGACTACGGCTTTCCGTAAGGCGAACATCAAGTCCAGCGCCCTCATCCTGGGCGAAAACAAAGCGGCCGACGAAGCCCGCTACCTGCACGGCAACTTTGGCGAAGGCTTCTTCAGCTTCTACGCCGGCCACGACCCCGCAGACTATCGCCACCTCGTGAATGACCCGGAAACGGACCTAAGCCTGCACCCCAATAGCCCGGGCTACCGTTTGATCTTGAACAATATTTTGTTCCCCGCCGCCAAGAAGAAAAAGCGGAAAACGTAGGATGAAGCTCAAATTTCTCTCGAAATAAAAAACCGGTAGCGCTTTGCGCTACCGGTTTTTTATTTCGAGAGAAATTTGAGCTTGTTATTCCACATTGCCGAAGGCTACGCCGGCCCACTCCAGCCTTGCTTCAATGGTGCGCGAGGTGGTGATGCCGGGGAAGAAGACAAGCTCGATCCTGACGTTGTCGTTGCCGAGGAATAATTCCCTGAAGTTGATGAGCCCGGGACTGAGGTCAACCGTTTGCTGCCGACGGCGGAAGAGATCGCTTTGGCTGAACATGATGTCTCGTTGGTCGCAACCGCCGGTAGATCCAACCGGGCATGCCCGTAGCTCAATGCGTTCGATTTCGCCGAAGTCTTCGCCCGTGAGCGAAACTACTCGTGCTCGGAGGCCACCGTAAATGTCAATTTCATCGGGGGAGACGCTGGCCAGACGCATAGCTTCCGCAAGACCCGTAGGTATACTATTCTGAGCGTTGACGAAAGAACGGCTCTGCACTTGCCCTGCAGGAACGATGATGTCGTTGACGATGGGGTAGGGGACTTCGAAGAGTCGGTCACCGGAAGTGTCCGGTATGCAGGCGGAGACCAGGAAAAGGCAGGGGAGAGCGAGGCAGAGAAAACGAGCGATGACGGAGGAGTTTATTTGTCAGGTTAGAACGCAAGATGATCTCCGCTAGGTATGTCTTAAGGGGCGGTTTGTAGTCCTCAACCTACTTTGCACCTGCGTCCGCGCCGCTTGTTTAGAGATGATAGATGTGATAGGAGGTAGAGTGATAGTGCTACCGCTTTAGATTGATAGATG
>CAYPIM010000166.1:0-13122 GCA_964410795.1 uncultured Lewinella sp.
GGACATGCTACCGCACGAGCATAACGAATAAGCAACAGAGTGGGTGCAACTAAATCGCATATCAAATATCACACATCGCCAATCGCATATCATTTTCCTCTTGACTCGTGCGGTAGCATGAAACAGCGGTAGCCAATCAAGAATCGAGCGTCACAAATCGAGAATCGAGAATCATTATGACCAACCCACTATACCCCGCCTTCTTTCGCTTAGATCGCCTCCAGCTTTTAGTAGTTGGTGCTGGCGAGGTGGGCGAGGAGAAGCTCAGTTTCATCCTCAAGTCCAGCCCCAACGCTCGGGTGGTAATCGTAGCGCCGTGGATGGGGGAAGAGCTGAAGGAGTTGCTGGATAATTACCATCAAAAATATTTAAAGCAAAAAGCAGCCATAACATCTCCCCTCTTCACGGGAGAGGGGCCGGGGGAGAGGGATAAGGCGCGCACGCAGGTGCAAAGTGAATTGGACGAAGCAGGGTTTGGGGGAGAGACTTGGACCGCCGCCCGCTTTGCCGACGAATCTCCCGCTGGTGAGTGGGGCACGCCCGCCGGAGGAACGGTGATCTGGTACGCCCGCGAATTCCACGCAAGCGATGTTCAAATCGCCGACCTGGTCATCGCGGCCACCAACTTCAAAGACATCAACCTCGCTGTGCATACAGCGGCGAAGCAAGCACGCAGGCTGACCAATATTGCAGATACCCCCAGTCTCTGCGATTTTTATCTCGGCAGTATTGTGACGCGCGGCCCACTAAAGATTGCTATAAGCACAAACGGGCAAAGCCCCACTTTCGCCAAGCGCTTCCGCCAGTTCCTCGAAGCGGAACTGCCCGATCTGGAGACAACCAATTTGCTAGACAACCTCAAAGTATTCAGAGATCGACTGACCGGAGATTTCAAAGCCAAAGTGCGCCAACTTAACGCCGTAACGAGTAATTTGCTCGCTTCGACAGCTGAAGAGCAGGCCGGCTGCCGCTGCCCGGAGGGAGAGTGTCTGGTGGAAGCCGCAGCCAAAGCCCCTATTCCTTAAAACCTTCTTTGCACCCGCGACCGCGCCTCAAAAAACGACGACAAAAAGAACACTAAGAAGATGTCAAATACAATCATTAACGCAGACATAGAAGCACTAAATATTGAGTTCGAACCCCTGGGATTTCAAGAGCGAATTAGCCGCCTCTACGAATACTTCCCGGTCAATCAAGTGCTTTTCACCAGCAGCTTTGGCACAAAGTCCGTAGTGATGCTGACGCTGGTGAGCCGCGGCAACGCCACTCAGAAAGTACACATGCTCAACACCGGCTATCACTTTCCCGAAACGCTGGCTTATAAAGACACGCTCTCCGAGGTGACCGGCCTGGAAGTAGTAGAAATTCACCCAGACGACGCCCGCCATCAGCAAACGTTGGACGCCGAAATGTGGGAAAGCCAACCCGCCCGCTGCTGCCACTACAATAAAGTGATGCCACTTAAAGCAGTGAAGGACGAGCACGTCGTCTGGATGTCTGGCGTGCACAGCTACCAAACAATGAACCGTGCCGCCATGCGCATCTTCGAAGAAGTGGACGGCCTCATTCATTTCCACCCATTAATTGACATTACCGAAGGCGAATTCCTATTTCACCTGGAAAAAGACAAATTGCCTCGCCATCCTCTAGAAGCCAAAGGCTACGGCTCCATCGGATGCCACCACTGCACCCGACCGGGGCAGGGTAGAGCAGGGCGCTGGGCCGGGAAGGACAAGGATGAGTGTGGACTTCATGTTAGTGGGTAGTGGATAGAAGGTAGTGGGTAGTGCTACCGCACGTTGGAGAGGAAATGCTCACTTCGTTCGTTGCGGCTTCGCCTTTGGCCGCCATGAAGTGAACCGAGTATCCCCTTGCGGCAGCACTACCTTCTGCCTACTACAAACTACCCACTAACCTTCTGAAACTGACGAAGACTCAAAAACGTTATACCCCCAACAATTAAAATTTATACCCCGTGATCCAAACAGACATCTTAATAATTGGCGCAGGCCCCGTAGGCTTATTTACTGTATTTGAAGCCGGACTGCTAAAGCTCCGTTGCCATCTGATTGACAGCCTCGGCCAGCCCGGCGGCCAGCTGACGGAGATCTACCCCAAAAAACCAATCTATGATATCCCCGGCTACCCAACGGTACTGGCCGGTGAACTGGTAGATAACCTGATGGAACAGATTAAGCCCTTTAACCCCGGTTTTACCCTCGGAGAATCGGCGCAGACGATTGACAAAGTTGGCGAAAAGATGTACCAGGTCACGACTTCCAAAGGAACCGTACACCAAGCACCGGTTATCATGATCGCGGGCGGACTAGGCGTATTTACGCCTCGCAAACCCCCGATCCCCGGCATTGCCGATTATGAAGATAAAGGTGTCGCCTACGTGATCCGCGATCCGGAAGTTTACCGCGATAAGAAAGTACTGCTGGCCGGTGGCGGAGATTCTGCCCTTGACTGGACGATCTTCCTGGCCGATGTTGCTAAAGAAGTAACCCTCGTTCACCGTCGCGACTCCTTCCGGGGCGCGCTGGACAGCGTTGAAAAGGTGATGGAACTGGCCGAGTCTGGCAAGATCAACCTGGTGACCAACGCCCAGGCCGTCGGTATCTCTGGAGATGGCCACGTGGAAGGCATCACCGTGAAGCACAAATCCGGCGAAGAAGAACTGATCGAAGTAGAGGAGTTCATCCCCCTCTTCGGCCTTGCGCCCAAGCTCGGACCAATTGCGAATTGGGGCTTACAGGTCAACAAGAATGCCATTGTTGTGGATACGCGCGACTACAGCACCGGCATCCCCGGCATCTACGCCATTGGCGATATCAACCATTACGAAGGCAAACTGAAACTCATTCTCTGTGGCTTCCACGAAGGAACGATTGCCGTGCAATCCGCCTTCAGCTACATCTACCCGGACAAGAAGCTGAGCTTTAAATACACCACCGTGAATGGGGTGCAGGGGCTGCCTAAAGAAGAGGCAGAGACGGTGACGGCTTAGTGTAGTTCTAAATTCTTCTCGAAATTAAAAAACCTTCAAGGCTTTGCCTTGAAGGTTTTTTAATTTCGAGAAGAATTTAGAACAGCCCCTTTAAAACCAGGATTTCAGTATATCCCTGAGTCCTGGTTTTCTTTTTTCGGGCAGGGCTGCAGCTTTCACTTCCGGTAATCCGCTAATCTTCCGGTCAGGAATCCGGACGGGTGTAGTGGGCAGCATCTTCACCTTCGGTGCGGCGGGCGGTGTGTCGCGGTCGCGCGGGTCGTAAGGTCGGTATTCGCTGACGTTGTAGAAGACAATTTCATCGAAAAGCGCAAGGCTGTCGAACTCTCCGAGGTTGCTCCAGATGGCGAGTTGATCTACGGGGGTTTGGAAGGTTTTGGCGATCTGTCGCAGGGTCGTGTCCTGGCTGCTGGCGGTGGTCCGGTACTGGCTGTAATAACGCTCGGCGTTCGGCTCGCCGTTATTGAGTAGTGGGCTGGCCCACGGCAGATCAGCGTCCGTTTCGGGCGCGGTCGCAGGATGCAGGGCGAGGTAGCTGCGCATGGCGGGTATCACCCGTTTGGGCAATCTTAAGCGGTGGCCACCGGGTAGCCCCGGGAGGTAACCTTTGAGGTACTGGGCGTTGAGCTCAATCACGACGTCGGGCCGCAGTCCGGTGACCTGAATCACGCGGTGGAGGCTGAGCTTGCGCTTTACGGTGATGGCTTCGGTGATTTGTAAGTCGAGGTCCATCGGCGCGGCGGGTACTTCGTGCAGGTGGTGGAAGGCCATTACGTAGGCGGCAGCAATGATGTTGGGGAGGTAGTTGTGTGTCTCCCGGGGGAGGTGCTTTCGGATTTGCCAGTAGCTTTTGTTGCGCCCACCGGCCCGTCTCAGGGCTTTATTGACGTTGCCAGGACCACAGTTATAGGCCGCCAGGGCCAAGGCCCAGTCTTCGTAGCGGTTGTACTGAATCTGGAGATATTCTAGTCCGGCAGCGCAGCCGAGCTCTGGGTCCAACCGTTCATCGAGGTAGTCTTCTACGGTAAGGCCGTGTTCGCGGGCGGTGCCGGGCATGAGTTGCCAAAGCCCGCCAGCTCCAGCATGGCTGGTGGCGTAGGGCCGCAACGCGCTTTCCTGAATGGTGACGTACTTGAGGCCGAGGGGCATTCCCTTTGCAGCCAGCTGCTCCTCGAAGATGGGAAAGAAACGTGCCGAACGCGCCAGCACCCTGGCCGTAGCGTGGCTCCAGTTGCCTACGTAGTTCTCGATGCGTCGTTTCACCGCCTTATCAAAACGATGCTCCATGATTGATTGGTCGAACAGCGCCAAGCGGGCCTTCACCAATGAGTCTGCGGTTTCCATGATGTAGGCGACGCGCGCTTCCACGGGCGTCTCCGCCCGAACCGAGAGGATGGGCAAAAGCGAAAGTAAGAGGAGGTAGGTAAACTTTTTGGTAAGATTCAAAGCCGGAGAAGGGGGTAATTCTGGGGCTAAGGTAGGGGATGGGGCGGTAATAAGACTTGAAGGCTAAAATCGGTAGGTTTAGAAAATGTATAACTAACAAGGAAAGAATATGCCTCCAAACTGAGAAAGTGGATCTTCCGATCTGGAGAACTCTTTCCTGAAAGGCATCCCTTTGTACAATTTGTTGTTCATGTTAAACAATAGAGTAATAATGTCGATTTCCTCTTGGAGACCTTCAGAAATGCCTTTTCCAAGAGTACTCTCTAGAGAAGAATTTGGTGTATTATCGAGGTGTTATTTTGAGTGTTTTTCTTCTCCTATAAAATAGGTGGACATATGAAGTCTTACAGAGTTTTCAGGAAATGAAAAACGTTGTGTCTTGAAAAAGGAAGGAATATACATTTAAACGAGTCCTTATTATAATGTTCATTGTTTGTAATTTAAAAAAGACGATAGTTTTGGTTTGTCGAATTTTAAGTGTTATGTTTGTCGCGGAATTTTGCTGATGCAATCTCCACACCTTACATTTTTTATTTTCCTATTAACGCACCTTTTACATGATGTCTTTTTCCTTTAACAAGCGCAAGCTTTGTTCGACCTTCCGTATATATTTAAGTCTTGTTCTAACACTTGTGCTGATTACCATCATAAATGATAATTTACATTCACAAGAAAATACCGTACAAGTAAATGCGCCGAATGCGCCAGACGTTTCAGCGGCGCTGGAGTATGGCGAAATACCCGTTGGGGAATTCACAGGTACGGCTAATGTGAACATACCACTGGGGGGCACCAGCTACCGTGGTATAGACCTCCCGGTATCCCTTTCGTACCATTCTACCGGCATCAGGGTGTCCGAAGAAGCCAGCTCAGTAGGCCTTGGCTGGAACCTCTCCGCAGGAGGTAGCATTACCCGAACCATCCGGGGAATGGATGATTTCGGGGAATTCTCTACTAAAAACGGTTGCCAGGGAGAAGAAGATGCTCGTTACCGAAATTACTACAAAATCACCAGGAATGAAGGTGGAATCGGAGAGCCTACTTCTGATTTTTATTCTTATGACTACGGATACCTACGGCTTCCTAAATGTGTTGAAGCAGCCTGGGGAATGGACTGTGGCTTCCAGACACCACTTCAAAATTATTACTTCTGCTACCGAAATATGCCTCGCGACGAAGAATCCGACCTGTACCGTTTCAATGTACTCGGTTACAGCGGACGGTTCGTAATTGATAAAAGCGGAAACCCAAAGCTATTAGATGTTCAGAATATCAAAATTATCCTGAACGAAGAAACACCTGCGAACAGCACTTCTCCCAACTGGAAAATCGTACTGCCCAACGGCATAGTTGCCAAGTTTGGCTTTAACCCTGAGTCCGTACAAACCACAAAAACCTTTTCCACGACGGACAACCCGAACGACAACATGCAGTCGGAACAATGCACCATTGGAGATGCTTATGTTTCTGCATGGTTCCTGGAAAGCTTATCCCCGCCAAGAGATAATGGTACCGAAGAGCAGCACTCAGTTAAATTCAACTACACTCACGATGGGTTCATCTATCCCGTACCGTCTTTTTCTGAAAAAGGAAAGGAGTACATGGGAGGTACTGGCAATGTATGTAATGTAGATTCACCTGGTTCAGATTCGGGTATTGATTATTCAATAGTAGGGTTGGAAGATTTTTCTGAAATCTTTACGAACCTGACTACTTCAGTTGAAATTCCACGACTTCCCTCTTTTGTAAGATTAAATCATACCGTAACGGGGGTCCAATATACCAATGTGTTATTGAACAATATTACCTATGAGTACGGAGCGATTGATTTTTTCTATTCGGATCGTATAGACTTGAGGGGGCAAAGAAATTGGAAAGTGTAAGAACGTACGCTTGGAAAGGAGCCCCACCAAGTGAAGACAGCGAGGAGGGATTTCCCGAGAGTAACCTAACGCAGCAAACAAACCTGGCCTACGAATACTTTGATGCTGACCTGATGGCTTACCCAAATCGAAACGAAAAAGTATTCGGAGAGCATATTACCCAGGGTGGAACAATTCAGGCACGATTTGGATTTAACGACGCTATTTTTGACAACTACGACTATACCGATAATTTTTTAACAAAGCGCCTGAAACTCAAAGGCATTTCCATGATCGGAGATGGGTCTGGTGCTCCTCTGGATTACAACTTTAACTACAACGGAGAAGAAGGAGAATCTGAGGAGGATCACCTCTTACCGCCCAAGACAGCGTTTTCTATTGATCATTTCGGATATCCTAACGGGAAAGCGAATAATGAAACGCTGCTTCCTATAGTTAGGGGGACATTTTCTTTCGTAGGTGAGACTTCCGATGGTGTAAATGAGGCTGAGATTTTGCATCGGTTTGTAAACTTGTCCGGAGCCGACCGTAATCCTGATTTTGCCTACCAAAAAGCAGGCTTGCTGAAGCAGATAAGCTACCCTACCGCTCATGATGATTTCATAGAATACGAGAGCAATGAATACGCAGAGACGGGCTTTGAAGAAATACTCCAAAAGGTGCCCGAAATAAGTGGAGGTAACTTCAGTTGTACACCTGACGATTATCCAACACCGAATGGCTTTACCCAAATTAGTTCTCCGGATGGTTCTGACATTACGGTAGAGTTGAGCTTGAAATGGAGAATTCAAAATCCTAATACTTGTCCTACCGCTACCTGCCCGGGAATGCTAAACCCTTATCCTCCTGATCCTGATAATAATAATGGTCCCAATAATGACCATACTACTGCTCCTGGTTTTAAGTATGTTTTAGTGAACGATCAAGATGATGCCATTAAGACTGTTTTTTGGGATGATTTACGCAACCCGAGAGCAGCGTCAGAATCGTCCTCCGGAGTTGTAGATGCTGCTGAAATTGTTACTCTGTTGGTTCCTCCTGGAAACTATCGGCTACTAATTCAACGAACGGATCCTTCCGGATTAAATCAAATTCCATGTAATGTCGACGTGATAAGTAGCCAGCTGAGATATTACCTTAAGGAGCCCTACTATTCCAAACTTGGTGGAGGTGCTCGTGTTAAAAAAATTAAATCAGAAGACAATATTGGTGGAACTTCCCGGACACAACTTTTTGACTATGTGTTGGAAGATTCAGATTGTGAAACGTCCACTTCTGGAAGGGTTACTTCCGGAACTACTCCGTTTTATTTTTGGACATCCCTCGCAACTCACGTATCATTTTGTGGTGAAAATGCTGTCCGGTTACGTTATAATTTTCACCTTTTAGATCGCTTTGATTCCAGTGTCCAACCATTAATGGCTAGTAGCCATACCAGTTACGTTGGTTACTCCAAGGTTGTGAAAAGGTTCTCAGAAGCAAATGGAATAGGAGAAGTCGCCAATTACTACCTCAACGGAGCACAAGAATCGCAATGCTCCCCTACACAGACTTATTACCCTTACCAGTCTGCAATTAATTATTCTCCTTTTGTGCACCCATCGGTAGGTGTTCTTACCCGCCAGGAGTTATATAGTAAAAGCGGGTTAATGGTACAAATGTCGGAGTTTAGGTACAACTTTAGATTAGAAGAGTCGGAATCTCCAGACTTTACCAGGCACTGGAACCATAAAAAATATGGTGCTGCTGGCCCCTTGGTCGGCAGAGAGGTGATTGATGATACTTTTGATGAGTGCTCAGGGAACCTTTACGTCCTCCCCGTAGTCTTCTCCTACGCCGACGTCCCCACCCGCGTAGAGCCAACCACAACGACTAGAAGAACTTACGACGAAGAAGACCCCACCATCTACACCGAATCGGTAACCAGCATCACGCACGATCCCGAAAAATATGTGGTGCGCTCCCAAACCCAAAGTGGCAACGGAGTAGCCAAAACAACAAGCTTTAAGTACGCAATGGACTTTGATTTTCCAATGACGAACGCACTTACAGCAAAAGGAATGGGCGCAGTCCCCATAGAAGTTACTGCGCCTAATGGCATAATCTATCAGACTTGGTACAACCGGGATTGGCTCCTGCCCAATAGATTCCTCGAGAAATACTCAAGTAACTCAAGTATGGTTACCAAAACCTTTATCCATCAGTTTGATGGCAACGGTTATCCAAAGAGAGTACAAACCCTCGGCTTTGCTAAATCCTCAGTATATACCTGGGAAAACGGTTTGCTGAAGACCAAAACGCCTTACGGACAACCAGCCTTTAAAAGCAGCTACGTTTTTGACGCAAAACGCAGGCTGGAAGAAATGACCGCACCAGACGGACAAAAAACAAACTATGCTTACGACGGGCACGGACGGCTAGAGCTGACTTCTTCGCGAGGAGGTTTAATCAAGCAGCGGACCGCCTACGACTTCTCCCGGTCCGCAAACACGGTTTCCTATATCCTGGAATTGGATGGCCTGGACGACGAGACGGGCGTTACGGAATACGACGGCTTCGGCCGCGAGCTTACTTCATCCGTGAATGAGGTCACAAAAAGTAATAACGTCTACGATAATTTCGGCCGGCTATCCTCCAGTATGTACATGCCGGGCTACGGAAATACTACCTACACTTACGACGATTCTCCACTGCGGCGGGTAAAAGCGACAAATGCCCCCGGCCCCGGTACCCAGCAAACAGACTACCTGGTTCGGAACGGCGACCTCACCCTTCGAACAACCGACGAACTCGGCCGGGAAAGCTACGTTAGTTCCGACATCTTTGGCCGTACGACCGAAATCAAGGATGCACTGGGGAATGAAACCCGCTACCTCGGGTATACCGCGTTCGATGCGCCCCTTCAGGTACAGCCTCCGCTCGGAGATCCATATACCTACACTTACACCCAGCGCAATCAGCTTGAATCGAAGACGATTCCGGGTGGGGGAACAACATCGTACGTTTACGACAATAATAAACGCCTTAAGTCCACGCTGCTGGCCAACGGCACAAGAATTGGTGTCCTCTACGACAACATTGGAAGGGAAAAAAAGACCTTCCTCACAACCAATGCATCCGGTGGAGCACCTTTTGCCGACAACATCAGCCCAGATAAAATTCTCACCACAACGGAATATGGCACCCAAAAAGGAGCTAATAATGATTTTGGTAGGGTCGTTTTAACCACCGCAGCCTTAATCCAGCCGGACGGCCCGGATAATACTTTAGGCGCACCGGTAACCACCGAATTTACAGACTTTGATGATTACGGCCGGTCGTTCAAGTCAACCACCACCTACGACCTCGATGACGAAACCTATACCGAGGTATCAGAAATTGGAATGAATGATATTGACATGCGCGACCTTGTCTTAAAATCCGACTTCTCCCACGCCGGTGCAGACTTCTCCCAGGAAACGACTTACGATATTTTCCGCAGGCCCAAAAACCTGACGTCTACACTAGACTATACCGCAAGTTTTATCCCCACGAACATGGACCCGGCAACGATGTCCGTACAGATGGAATACAACGATGCCGATCAATTACGGTCCCGCAAACTAATGCAGGCAAGTCGTGGCTTTTACCAAGAAGTATATTCCTACAGCGAAAGAGGCTGGCTAGAATCCATCAACGAGCCCAACGCTCGTTCGTTCGATGCATCTTTGTGCGGCGAGCCGGAAGGCGATGTCTACGAAACAGAGACGACAACGGAGCCGACGCCACTGGTTGACATCTTCACCGATCTCGCGCAGGGAAGCCCCGTAAGCATCCCGGCCCTGGATTGTGAAATAGAAGAGCCAACGGGCGGTGAATGCCAGGTGGAGGTCGAAGTAGACGACTACTCAGTTGTGGTCATCAATCCCATCAAAAAAGACCGGGGGCTTTTCGCCAATACGGCCCTGGTGCAGTGCCCTTCGGGCAGCAATTGCAGCTCAATTGCGCGTAGTCAGAACCTGGCCTCCGTTAACAACATCACCATCATTGGTGTTGGAATTGATAAAGGTAACGGGCCAACCGTTTTGCCGTTGGCAAATACCTACTCGCTCAACAGCATTTTGCTCGCAACGCAACAACAGGGAGTAAACAAACCTGCTTTGTCCGCTTTCCGCCAGGATGTACTGAACGCTGCCGATAACGATGGCTGGTTCATGCACGAAGTCGACTTCGCCGTTAAGTCCGACGCCAACAACTGTGCCCCGTGCGTTGCGGAAGGAAATAAAAACTATGGCCTGAGCGTGAGCTTCAAGCACTCCGAAGCCGTTATTACGCACCTGGAAGTTGCTTACGATTACCGTACCGTTACCGCCGGCGAGAAGCCGTTCAATTATAACTGGAAACTCCCCACCAGCGGGAAGGGCGACCGGTACCCGATTTCTCTGCCTTGTCAGGAGGGTGGAAACGCGAGGTCCGCACCAAGCGGTAGTAAATCTTTGGGCGCGGCCGCAGGTGCAATGGAAGCATTAAAAGAGCAAGGTTGGAGCAACCTGAACGCACCGAATGGACTCAGTCAGGAACGTCAAAAAACTGAAGAACAGAAGCTGCCCCTTAAAACGCCTGACGTTTTTGTAAGCTCCCTCCCCCGTGGGGAGGGCTGGGGAGGGGGTTCCTCCGGTTCTGTTTCACCCACCCTTCCTTTACACACCCTACTATCGATCTCCCCACAAACAATCTCTGGTGAAGACAGTGCCCGCATCATTGCCGTAATCGCAGAAAACTGCGCCCCGGTTGCACCAGTGGATGATCTTAAAAGAACTTCCTTGTCGGCTAAAGCACAGTCGGAGCAAGCCGTAAACGGTCCCAAAATTATTACCCGGACCATTTCCGAAATCCTCCTGCGAGCGTCCGCTACGAAGCAGCTGCATAAGCTGAACGAAAACGGCTTGCCGTTCACCATCTTCCAGGGAGAACTTTCGGAAGACTTGCAACGTAAAAATGAAACCGAAGCGAGCAGAATAGAAGCTTCTCTACGGACATGGATCACGACCCGAAAAGGAAAGGTGAACGAGCTGTCCGTACACATTGATGCCGAAGGCAAACTGGTGTTGGAACTGACCGGCAACGACCTGGAATTCATTCAGGCAACCTACACCTCAGCTTTCTCCCTGACCCTGAACTGCCCGGACGCTTCCGAAGAAGTCGTAGTTCTGGAAGCAGACGCAGACGCACAAACCGCCGCTCAGCTCCTGCACCGGAATAACCGCTACCGCGGCGTACTGCAGCGCGAGGAAGGGAAGATTAGGGGCTTGGCCACCGGCCAGCGCCTAAACATCACGCCCAAAGAAACCACAACTCCAGTTAAAAAATTGACAGGAACTAAATGTGGCACCATCACCGAGCCCACCTGTTCTGCTGCCCAGTTGAGCAACCAACTAGAACAGGTAAACGATTTCTATGCTGCTACTGACCAGGCCTACCTCGACGGCCTCAGCTACCCAACTACCTTGCAGTCCGTGATGCTCTGCGATGGCTCGATTGCCTACTTGTTGGCCGATCAGGTCGCTTCGTTGGTCGGAAATTATACCGTGCTGAGGAGCCTGACCCTGAACAGTGCCGACGATCTCGTTACCGCCCGAACCAGAAGCAGAAATCCCAATGCCCTGTTTGCCCTATCTTTAGACTACGAAAGAAACGGAAACATCAAAGAAGCACAGTGGAAATCGACTTACTTCTCCCCGAAGAAGTATACCTATGCGTATGATGACCTCAACCGCATTAAATCCGCCGATTATAAACAGATCGCCGCCGGAAACGGCAGCAGTTTGGCCGATGATCTCTTCTCCGTCTCCGGCATCACCTACGATGCCATCGGCAACATCGAAACCCTTACCCGGCGCGGCGTCACGGGCTGCGGACCCGATATGGTAACCGGCGAGATCGATATGCTGACCTACAACTACCCCAGCACCGGAGACATCAGTCGCCTGCAAAGCATCACCGACGCGGCTCCCAATCCTGAGCTATCCGGCCAGGGCGTGATGCCCCAAACCGGCGGTGAGTATGGCTACGACGGCGCTGGCCGCATGACCAACGATCCCCATCGGGACCTGACCATCAAGTACAACCACCTGGACCTACCCCGAGAAATCGACAGCCCTGATGGCAAAGTGAAAATTACCTACGACGCCACCGGCCGTAAATTCCTCCACGAGCTGGAGGGTAAGTACCACCGCCGCTACGCTGGCCCCTTAACCTTCGTCAAAAAAGAAGGCGAAGATGACTACGCCCTCGAAGCCGCCGCCACCGGAGATGGCCGCCTAGTCCTCGATGCGGAACACGAAGAACTCTACCCCGAATACCACCACAAAGACCACCTCGGCAACGTCCGCCTCTCCTTCACGGACCGCAACGAAGACAAACTGGTCGAAATCATCGGTGAGGCCAACGAAGTCACCCAGGTTATGGACTTTTACCCCTTTGGCTTACAGCAGCAAGGAGAAGGAGTTTTTGGGCCGGTGTTAGAGAGCTCTAATCGCTTCAAGTACAACGGAAAGGAAGTTTTGGCGGAGACTGGGCTGTATGATTATGGTGCTCGGTGGTATGATCCGGCTATTGGACGATGGAATGCGGTCGATCCGTTGGCGGATATTTATCCTAATCACAATGGATACAATTACACTCTAAATAATCCAATACTTTTGATTGACCCTAACGGCTTATATGCTAGTGGGAACCCTTACGGTGGTAACGCAGATGGAAGTACAGTCACTGATGAACACCGAACATCAAGAGGAGAACTCT
>CAYPIM010000167.1:0-13056 GCA_964410795.1 uncultured Lewinella sp.
TATGCAATAGTCTCCGTGTGTAACTCGGACTACAAGTCTACTACCTTACTCCCGCGGCAAGCTATTCCACATATCCAGGTAAATCTTCCACTCCTTGCCCACCTTTTGCCAAACGATGACGTACTTCCCTTTAAAGGGGAATTTTTCTCCGGCGGCGTTCATCGTTTCGCCTTCGTAGTAGCCGTGGTCGTGGGCGTACTTTCCAGTGATTCGAATTTCGAGCGGAGTGATCTTATGGCGCAGAATAGTGACGCCTTCGCGTACGGCCCACCAGTTCCGCAGGGCTTCGGGGCCAGACCGTACATCGGAATTACCGGGCAATATTTTACCATCCTCCGTATAGCAAGCGACCAGCTTTTCCGTTTCGCCGTTGACGTAGTAGCTGGAAAAGGCTGTAATGTTAGCTAGTATTTGATCGATGTGTTTTTGCTTACCGTGGTAATCCTGGGCGGTTAGTGAGGAGGTGAAGAGTAAGATTGATATGGCGGTTATAGATTTCAGATAGATTTTCATCAGTTAAGTTCAGGACAAAGAATTTAGTAACAAAAGTACTGTTATAAATCAGAGACGATAGGCTAATTTTACCAAATGAAAAACTTCATACTGGCAATTCTCTGTTTCTCAGCGATGATTTTCAGCGAAAAAGGACTCCTCGCTCAGGATAAAAGCCCAACAGCTGATACCTTTTTTTCAGCGGGTTTGCACAAGATGACCCGTGAGATCTTATTTGTTTCAAGTTTGCCCACTTTAGAAGAATGTGAAATGATATTCAAGCCTGAGAGTGCTCAACGGTACTTCGCAGGAACCAGAACATATCACAAAAAAATAATAGATTATTTGGTAATGAGGGGGTTGGCAGAAGTCGACGCCACGCAAGACGTAAAGTTTGAGGTGGACACTTTTACCATGAAAGATATTTTGGCAAAAAAAAGAAATTATGCGGGTGGGATGCAAATGATAATGGAGCACTACTTACCGGATTTGGAAATGACGTTCTATAGCGTAGCCTACATGGATGAGGAGACGGATATTTACGGAACCCGTTACAACAATTTCGTGTACTTGAACGAAAGGTGGGTCTTTATGCCGAAACCCTGGAGAATATTAGAATAATAAAGCAAGGATACCTGACTAAAATCCGATAGCAGCCCCATGCACCACCACTACCTCCTAAACAAACTCCACTCTTACCCCTCTCAATTCATTAACCAGCACGCCACCCCATGTCCTGTCATCGCTAAAGCCGCAGACACCGGTATGGGGAGTTTTCTTCGGAGCATAAACTCAAACCATGAAAACAATATACTGGGCATCCACTAGTCTGATTTCGGCCATTATGTTGTGGAGTGCCTACGGATACCTTTTTCAAAAGGCCATGATTGATGGCGTAAAGGCACTTGGGTTCCCCGATCACTTCCGTATTATGCTTGCCGTTATGAAGGTACTTGCCGTCATCGCCCTGATGCTTCCGGTAGTACCATTACAAGTAAAAGAGTGGGCTTATGCTGGCATCGGCTTCTTTCTGATCATGGCCATTGTTGCCCACACTGTACATAAAGATCCTTTCTTTTTTAATGTGCTCAACTTTATTTTCCTAGTTGTTTTGGCGGTGTCCAACGTTTACCTGCATAAGCTTTTCGGTTAGGTATTCAGTACAAACGAAAACTTTCATTGCACCTGCGGCCGCGCCCTTCACTCCTTTTTTTCAGACGGGCGCGGCCGCAGGTGCAAAGGCGTTTTATAAAAGGGGTAGATCCTGCTTTTTCGGTTTTTAATTGGGCAAAATGCGTTTGCATTATAAGCTGTAGCTTAACTTTACTATATCGCTTACTGCCACAAAATACTTCTGCACGCCGCAACTTTGTCGGGTAGAGAAGTCGTTTTCTGTATCATATTCACACATTCCAACCCCTATTAACAATGAGATTTCCCTTACATTCTATCCTCTTTTTATGCTTGGTTTTCCCCTTCGGCCTCCGCGCTCAACTCTTGGATACGGACCCCGTCGATACCCTAACCAATGCTGATTACGAGGCCTTGTTCCAATCCTACAAAGATAGCCTGGAGAACACCCTCACCTTTTATTCTGATACTTCGGTATTGATCGGCGACGGCCTGGCACTGCTCACCATACCTAAAGGTTATCAGTTTGTAGGTCCGGAGGATGCTTACACTGTTTTGGTCGATATATGGGGCAACCCTCCTGGAAACGGAGAAGGCTCCATGGGGATGCTTTTCCCCGAAAAGTACAGCCCCGCAAGTATCGACGGCTACGGTATAGACCTGGAATTTACCGAAGACGGGTACATAGAAGATGACGATGCCGCGGACTATGACTACAACGAACTCCTGGAAGCACTTCAGGAAGATACGGAAGCGAGCAACGAAATGCGCCGCGAGCAAGGATACCTTGCCATTAAACTGATTGGCTGGGCTGCCAGCCCTCGCTACGACGCCGTTAACAAGCGGCTTCACTGGGCCAAAGAACTCAACTTCGAGGGGGAAGAAGAAAACACCCTCAACTACAACATACTCTTCCTCGGCCGCCGTGGCTATATCACCATGAACGTGATTGGCGGAATGGAAGACCTTGCTGAAGTGAACCAGGACCTTGACGGTATTTTGAGCAGTGTCGAGTACACCGAAGGACACCGTTACGAAGACTTTGATTCCAGTATTGATGAAGTAGCCGCCTACGGTATCGGTGCCCTCATTGCAGGAAAGGTACTGGCGAAGACCGGCCTACTGGCTGGCCTTGGTATATTCTTAGCTAAAGCCTGGAAACTGATCGCCGTAGCCGGCGTTGCTTTCATGGGCCTACTAAGAAAACTTGGCGGACGCGGCAAGTAGGTTATATTATGATGCCTCGTTTAAACTTTTCTAATCCGGCCAAGAATTATTCGTTTTTTGCAAAGACTTTGCGAAAATCAAACGCTCGCAGGTCGATTAAAAAAGTTTAAACGGTTTTCATATTTCTCCCCTTCATGCACCACCATTACCTCCTAAACAAACCTCACTCCTACCTCTCCCAGTTCACTAATCAGCACACCACCCGCCGCAATAAAAAGATGCTTGGCGAGCTGTACAACTTTGCTCCAGGAACGATGAGTATTGGTCGGTTAGACGAAAATTCGGAAGGTTTACTCTTGCTCACCACTAATGGTAAAGTGAGCGCCGCAGTCAATGGCAAAAAGGTCGAGAAAGAATACTACGCGCAGGTGCTCGGCGAGGTCAACGCCGCTGCAATAGAACGATTGAACGAAGGGGTCGAAATCGGTTTCAACGGCAAGCGCTACCAAACGCTTCCTTGCCAATCTTCCCTTCTTATTCCCGCTCCCGAATTTTCCTTTCCTCCCCGGCGCGAGCACAAACCCAATCATGGCCCTACAAGTTGGGTTTCCGTGATTCTCCGTGAAGGAAAATTCCGGCAAGTTCGAAAAATGTGCGCCGCGGTAGGCCATCCGGTCATTCGGCTGATCAGGGTGCGGATCGGGCATTTACACCTTGGAAATTTAGCGGTAGGTGCAGTGATTGAAACGGATGACCTTGGTTTTTAAAATCAGCAGTTTTTTATCTGCTCTGCAATTATTTCTGGTGAAGGGGTAGGCATTTTGTACGATTAAGTTCCTGCTAATTTAAGAACAAGTACTCAATAAACAGATTTGCCGAAAACCCTGTAGAGTTATCCGGCAAACCGATAAAATAATGTTCCTAAATTAAGCTTTACCCCCAGTTCAATGGCTGAAGATCCCTGCGGTGCTTCGCCAGTTCCGCATCGATCTCTGCTTTCTTGGCGGAGATATCAGCGGTCGTTTGGTGAATACCAATTTCTGTGTGTTTCCGCAAGCGGTTTTTCACGTCTTCGGCCCGGGCAGTTACACTCTCCTTGGTCGCCATTGCATATACGTGCTCATGCTCGTGCAATAGGTGATCGTAAGGGCTGGAAGGGGAGATCAGTTTCGTGATGATCGGTGCAGTTTCGATGGTAACAAACAATAGGGTTACAAATAAACTGGCCAGTAAAATAGCCTCACTATTTTCTCCCAAGCGGTTCAGTGCCTCAATGCGTGCGGCCATACCGCCGAAGGCTCCACGCTCCAGGTTACTAACCTGGGTGGCCATCTCAGAACGCAGTGCACTGGCTTCCGCCCTTTTGGCATCAATCTGTGGCTGCAGTGCGGCTAGGGTGGTAGTGAGTTCCTCCTGTGCCTGAGCAGCAGTAGCTTGTTTGGCCCGATAAATTGGTCCCATGTTCCGGACACCAGAGCCTCCGGAGCCATCTGCTTCAGCAAGGGCAGCAGCTGCTGCTGCATCCCGGGCGGTAGTCTTCGCGTCAATCTCAGCTTGCAGGCCAGCAATTTCCCGTTCGTTGTCAGCAAGGCGGCCGGTAAAGCGAGCACTCAGGCGGTCTTCCTGGGTCTTAAACTTTTCCTGTTCCATTACTATAAGTTCGGCGTTAATCTCCTTTTCAAAGATTTTTAACTCTAGCGGTTTAGAAATTACGAGAGCGAGCAAAACAGCCATCGCAAGCCGGGGCATCGCAACCATGAATTGGCCCAAAAAACCACCCCGAGCTTTCATACTGGAAACGATGTATCGGTCCAGATTAAAGATCATTGCGCCCCAAACAATACCAAATAACAGGGCCAAGATGTAACTATCAAAAACAGTGTATAAAGCATAACCAGCCGAAATAAAAGCCAGCACGCCGGTGAAAAATATTGTTGCCCCGATACCAAGGTATTTGTTCTCGTCCGACGGGACCTGGGCGAGAATGCTCCGGTCCGCGCCCGAGCAAAAAAGGAAAAAATCTTTTAGTGAAGACATAGCAAATAATTTTGCGGGTGCGGGAGGGATGTTGCCTTAGTTAGTGAACAAGTGGGCTTTCGGGTAGGAAAGGGACCGTTCAGAAATGGGGCAAGCCAGCTCTCCGGCATCCTGATGATGAGGTGTATAGGCAATGCGCTATTGCACTGCTAAATTGCTCCTTAACTAACTATCCACACATCTTTTTCTATTAGCATCCTGGAAAATCAGATGAATACAAGGCCATTACCTCTTGCCCCCCTAAAGCGCTGACCATAATAATGAAATTCACACCCGGACATCCTTCTATTGAGGCCTTAGCGAACGCAGTATTCTCACCGGATTATCTTTGTCGCAATATTTTTTCAGCCTCCGCCAAATGAAACTACTCATAGATTTCATCCTCGTTTGTGGTATGATCTTCAACGTGATCATCCTAATTCTGCTATGGCGGCGGGGAACAAAACGTTTACCAGAGTGGCTGCTGATTATAATTTTTTCGTGCATGCTTCTCGAAACCGTTCACTTTTACGGTGGCTTACACGGTCTCGATATACTTACCTTTTTCACCTTTCCTTTTGAAGATGCCGTAGCTTTTTTCCTGGGGCCAGCTCTTCTCCTTTACGTCAAGTCTTTATACCAACCCGCACGGGGGCTGGTTCGGCGCAACCTTATTCATTTCCTCCCCTTACTCGCCTATTTATTGTTTATCACCTTACCGTTGATGGTTTCCATCATTCAGGAAGGCTTCGTGTTTGAATACCTGCGTTATCTGATCAACAGCGACTATGTTTTTCTAAGCCACATGATTTTCTTGCTAATTTACACCTTAATGTCTTTACGCAGGCTAAATCAATTTGAGGAAGCGATCAAGGATTACTTTTCTGATCTTGGCAACGCCGGTTTTACTTGGATTCGACGTTTCTTCTACGGTATTCTGGTTGTGATCGCAGTAGACATGTCTACTTCGTTTTATGAACTCACGTTTGGTATGCTTAGCTGGGATACGGGTTACCTCACGGTGGCAGCTATGATTTTTCTGATCGCTTACCTTGGCTACCACGGTGTATCCCAATCAAGGATGCTACTGCCAGATTTTTTGGTGGCGCGCACGCAGGTGCAAGGTGAGTTAAAAAACAAAGTTCCTGCCCCACCCCCTACGCTTCCGGAGGCAGAAAAACTTACCCAACGCCTCGAAAAAATTCTACTCATTGACGAAGCCTATTTAGACGAAGACCTCACCCTCGGAAAGCTCGCCGAACTCCTCCCAACAACCGATAAAAAACTCTCTCTTCTGCTCAACCAACATTTAGCGACCAGTTTCTATGATCTCATCAACCAACACCGCGTGAAAGCCGTAAAGCAAATGATGGCCGATGATCGCTTCGGCCGTAGGCCCAACATCGAAATTGCCTACGCCTGTGGCTTCAAATCAAAATCAAGTTTCAACCGGGTATTCAAAAAGCAGACAGGCCTCACGCCGGGTCTATTTCGGGAAAAGACCGCTGAAAAGACTCAATAGATGGTTAAAAACCGTCCCACTGCATCCGTTGACACTCCATAACCAGTAAAGAACCGCTCTTTTGCCGCTGTACCGATTTTAATTCATCAACAGCAATAAAACATGCGCTACCTGATTCCCCTTCTCTTTATTTTCATTACTGGTTGTGGTTTACCTCGCGACTTCGGCAACACTCCAGAGCACACCAACGAAGCCGCTCTCAATGCCTTTGTAGAAGCTACTTATAAAGAAGGTGGCCTTCCAGGCACCACCATCATCGCCTTCGACGAAAATGATCTCCTCTACCAGAAATCTATGGGTTATGCCGATCTGGAAACCCAACGCTCTTTTGATGAGCATACGGTGATGAACATCGCCTCCATTTCCAAAACGTTCATCGCTGTTGCACTGATGAAAGCCATTGATCAGGGCAAGATCAGTCTTGAAGACAAGATCAATGATTACCTCCCTTTTCCCGTGGTGAACCCCAACTTTCCCGATACGCCAATTCTCGTCCGCCACTTAGTTACCCATACTTCCTCCATCCAGGATTTCGATGCTTACTCCCACGCCTACTACTTCCCAAACGCAGCAAACCTAACAAAAGAAGACATTCCTAAAGACTTTCGCAGGTACTTCAAAATGCTAATCGGCAACAAGCCCCTTGATGAGTCCGAACTTCTGAAAGCAGCATTGACCCCAAACGGACACTTTTATTCATCAGACGCCTTCAGTAGTGAAAATGCTCCTGGCCAAAACTTCAATTACTCCAACCTGGCCGCGACCCTGGCCGGCTTGGTGATAGAGCAAGCCGTAGGAATGCGCTACGAAGATTATACCCGCAAAGAAATATTTGAGCCCCTTGGCATGAACGAAACCTGGTGGGACAACACCAAGGTACCCACCGGCCGCATGGCCACCCGCTACTATAACCGGGCAGCCACCATCCCAGACTATCACCTCATCACCCGAGCGGACGGTGGCGTTATCACTACTGTTTCGGACCTGAGGCTCTTTGCTATCGAAATGATCCGTGGTCATGAAGGCAACAGCCCTTTACTGAGCGAAGCAAGCTTCAAAACAATGTTCTCCGAACAATTCAATCAAGATGGACAATCCATAGGAATCATCTGGGAACTTGGTGCTTCGGGCGGCTTCCGACACGACGGCGGAGACCCCGGCGTAACCACCAACCTGTCTTACAACGCCACCCGCAAACGCGCCATGATCATGTTTACCAACGTGGAGGCGACCAAGAAATCCTACGTAGCTATGACCCGGATATGGAACGCTGTGGGGCGATACGACTTCAAGCCAGAAAAGTCCCGGAAATAAATCAATTATCCACACTATTGGACATTTCGCTTCGCGGCTTCTTCGAGGTTTGAATTTCCGCCTCTCCCCCCGCCCTATCCCACACGTCTCGCCTCAGGTAGCCGCGCAGCGAAAGGGAGCCAAAAATGTCCAGCAGTGTGGTCTAGATCAATCATTCGAAAACCAAACCCTGATGTACAACCTGACCAAATTAGCCTTGCTCTTATTATTCTTCCATAGCACCTGCGGCCTCGCCCCAAACAGCCTCTGTGCCCAACGGGAATTCACCTCTTCGTTAAGTATTTCACTCCTTGACGAGCACGTTGGCTTACCTTTTGAGCACCTTGATGTTTTTGATACGGACAAGGTAAACCCCGGCATAGCCATCACTTTTGAGAGCAGCCGACAACGCTCTGGCATCTACCAATTCAGTCGGGCGATTGAATTGGGCTATTATTACCACGAAGACAACGAGCAGGCTTTCTACCTGGCCCTAAAACCTCGCTTTCAATTCGTCTTCGCTGATCTGTTAGACCTTCACTTCGTTCCTGGCCTCGGTTACGCCCGCACCTTCCCCACCGGGCCGAGCTACCGCCCGGGAAACGAATCGTTCACCGAATTTCAGCATCCTGGCAAAAGCCATTTCATGCCTTCTCTAGGCGTAGGTCTCGGTCTCAAACTGCACAGTCTCACTGGCGTTCCGGTTACCATTTTCGCCCGGCACGAAAGCTTCGTACTCTTCCCTTCTGCACATACTTTCTCTCGTCTGGGCGTATCGTTTTCCTTTCAATAACCCCTTAAAAGCCACCTAATGAAAACCGCTTTTTTTCTTCCCTTTACGATTACTCTCCTCTTCATTCTCACTGGTTGTACCGAAGCCCCGCCCGTAATTCCGGCGGCAGACTACAATTGTACAACTGAAAGCTCCAATACCCATCCGGACGCTGAACGTTTCCAGGCTTTTCTGGAGGCTGAAGTAGCCGACGGTTTTCCTGGAATCAGTATGCTGATCCAAACGCCGGAAGGCTACTGGTCAGGGGCTGCCGGCCAAGCCGACGTTGCGAACGAAATTAAAATGGAAACTTGCCACCAACACCTGGTGGGCAGCATTACCAAAGTATTTACCGCCGTACTGATTCATCAGCTCTTTGAAGAAGGCTTGTTGCGCCCGAATGATTCCATCGCTCACTACCTGGACGCCGGCCTGGTGGATAAGCTATCCAACGCAAAAACAGCAACGGTTAATGACCTACTCCGTCACACTAGCGGCATCGTAGAATTTCTCAACATCCCTTTTTCGTTGGCGGCGACGGAGAACCCTCGACTCGCGTTTACGGATAGTATGCTTGTCCGCTACGCACGTTTTCTGGATGCAGAATTTCCCGCCGGCACAAAGGTGGCCTACTCAAATACCAACTACGCACTGCTGGGCATGATCGCCGAACGCATTACCGGCCTTCGGGGAGAAACACTTTACCGTGAACGAATTTTTGAACCACTGCGCATGGACAATACTTTCTTCGACCAAGACGGAGGTATTCCCGTGGGCATCAGCCGTGCCTACTATGACCGCTATGGTAACGGGCGGTTTACGGACGCAACGGAAACAAACGCCATTCGGACTTCAATGGCCGGAGGTATTGTCTCCACTCCCGAAGACTTGCTGCTATTCGCCCGTGCGGTATTTAGTGACGGGCCTATTTTAAGTATGGAAGCAAGGCAGGCCTTGCTCGTAAACACCGAACTTCCTTTCGCCGAGCCAGAAGATTTCGTTTACGGTGCCAATGACCGTGTGATTCGTAACCTTGGTTTCGGCTCAGGGTTAATTACATTGGAGACTTCCGAAGGGACCGCTATCGGTTTCAACGGCGGTTACCAGGGCCGCAAAGCTAGAATGTGGTACTGGCCCGCTGCGGATAAACTAATCATCTATTTCATCAACGGCTCCGGAGGGGAGGTTGACGATGCTTCACGGCGGTTGTTTCGGAATGGGATGGTGGAGATTATGTTTGACTGAGGGCGCAAAAAGACGAACTTTCAGCATCGCTTTAACCTTCCGGTTAAAGCGATGCTGAAAAATTATAGTTCCATTTCCCGGAACCTTTAGCAGATAAAGCAACATTGTTCAGGCGCCACATAAATGCTAAAGTCATGGACCAGGAGACTACTCGTTATATAAGAAGATATTATTCTCACCTCCTCCTTAAAAGTGAACGAGAAGCGGTATGTCTTGAATCAATTCCAGAAGCAATTAAAGCTTACGGAAAGGATCGTTGGCACAAGCATTTCATTGAAGGAGGCTTCATTAACAAAGACAATGCACTTGGCTTACTGGTCAAAGACCTTAATGCCTTAGAGACAGCCTTCGCAGAACGAACGCTTGCACTACGTCCTGATCGTATTTTTTTAAATTTCTGTCAGAAATGCAATCAACTGGCGCGCACCCCAAAAGCCAAACAATGTCGACATTGTGGTTATAGTTGGCATCACCTGACAGTTACGACAATGAAGCTCGATGGCCTTATCTCCATTACAAACAGAGCCCCGGTTCTCGTTGCTGAATTTCTCAATCATCAAGCTATCGAAATTGGACAATTCGTCAACTTAACTACTTTAGGTAGAAATAGGCACGCTAAAATAGAGGGTATTGAAATAATTACTAAGTACGAAGATAAAGTTCCTAAGGGGCTTCCTGCTCTGGTTTTACCTAGCTTAAACAATGAAGACATTGAATGGCTGAAACGTACCGAACTTAAAGGACAATCTTTCGAAATTCTGCAAGAAGGTTGGCTATACTAGTGCATAAAGAACAGACCATTTTAGCGGGGCCGCAGGATGCAAGATGGTGGACATAAAAGGCAATGTTTTCCAAGACGGAACTTATTACTGGCTTAAGTGTCTTAACTTGCAGGTTCTCAACAACTAAGTCTATGGTTAGTCTTATCACTCAGGAGATTCGCGTCAGCGCCGAAAGTATGTACCAGCGTGCATACAGTGTCCCCGCTAAGCGTCAGTTCGTTTACGCCTACCGCATCCGTATTGGGAACGAAAGCAATATTCCCGTTAAGCTACTCAGCCGGACCTGGGAAGTTATTGATGGTACGGGAAACCGTCGAGTCGTTGAAGGCGAAGGCGTAGTGGGCCAACAACCGGTTATTCAACCGGGGCAGTCTCATGAGTACACCAGTTGGGTTCAGTTCGAAACGCCCATCGGTGCTATGTGCGGTAACTACATCATGCAACGGATGGATCGCTTCAATAGTGGAGCTCTTTTTGAAGTAGAAGTGCCCAAGTTTGTGCATGTCGCTCCGGAGGTATTGAACTAAAGTGACGCCGTATAAATAGTTTGTTCCCGTCTTTAAGTAACTGAAAACATCTTAGCGTTTTCAATAAATTTCCCAGGCAGCTCTTGTCTATAGTCCTAATAGAATTTTGTTTTTAGGCAGCAAGCGCTTTGTACCTTCGCTTCGTTCTTTCTGAAAGCGCAGCTGCTAAAGAGTACTGCGGTCTAACCCAGTCGATATGCAAAGGTTTTTACTCTCCTGTCTGTTATTTGCTTTTGTTGCTCCGGCATTTGCCCAAGACAATTTCTCCTCCACCCTTCCCATCATCGTGATCAATACGGAGGGAGTCGAAATCGTAGATGAACCAAAAATAACGGCCCGTATGGGCATCATTGATAACGGCCCGGGTGAACGCAATGAACTAACGGATGACTTCAACGCCTACGACGGCTTCATCGGAATTGAAGGGAGGGGTTCTACTTCCCAAACCGTATTTCCAAAAATCGGTTATGGGTTGGAAACACGGTTTGCTGACGGGACGGACAATCAGGTAGAACTATTCGGTTTTCCCATCGAAGAAGACTTCGTACTTAACGGCCCATATTCAGACAAAAGTCTGATTCGTAACGCGCTGGCTTACCACCTTGCGGGTAAGCTTATGCCCTGGGCTCCGCGCGTGCAGATGGTTGAAGTCGTGATTAATGGAGACTACCGGGGCGTATACCTCTTCACCGAAAAGATAAAACGAGATCGTAACCGAGTCGACATAAAAAAACTGGAATCCGAAGACGTCACGGGCAACGAACTCACCGGTGGCTATATCCTGAAGCTCGACAAATTCACGGGTGAAGATTTCAATCAACCCATTCTTTTTGAATCTAACTTCAACGCGGATACAGAAGCAGACCAAACGGTTCGTTTTCTCTACCACTACCCGAAACCTATCAACATCAACGGCCAGCAGCGCAACTATATCGAAAGCTGGATGCACAATTTTGAAGGGGTGCTTGCGGGAGACAATTTCCTGGATCCAGATACCGGTTATCGCCAGTACGTAGATCTACAATCCTTCGTAGATTTTATGCTCATCAACGAAATTTCCCGCAACGTAGACGGCTACCGGCTGAGCACGTACATGTACAAAGAGCGGGATGACAATGGCGGCAAACTCCACATGGGCCCGGTTTGGGATTTCAACCTTGCTTTCGGCAACGCAGATTACTGCGGCGGCGCAGCACCACAAGGCTGGGGCTACAACTTTGGTCTCATTTGCCCCGATGATTTCTGGCAGCTCCCTTTCTGGTGGGATCGCCTGCGGGAAGATCCCGACTTTATCGCGCTACTCGGCGACCGTTGGCAAGAACTACGTGAAGGCGAATTCTCTGATGACCGACTCAACGCTACCATCGACTCCTTAGTAGCAGTGATGGATGATGCACCACAACGTAATTTTGAACGCTGGCCCGTGATCGGAGAATTAATCTGGCCAAATGTCTTCCTCGGTTCTACTTACGAACAGGAAGTCGACTACCTAAAACGTTGGATCGAAGACCGGACCTCCTGGATGGACGGAGCTATCTGGAACCTAACTCCCGTGGAACAATTCGCACCGGCAATGCCCCTTAGTCTTCAACCCAACCCTACGGATGGGCGGCTACAAATCCTGTCCGACATCACCGGAGAATTATTCTCCGTCCGGGTCTATGACACCTACGGCCGGCTGATGTATTCCGGTGAGCGGCTTGCCCCCGGTATCAGTATTGACCTGAGTCCGTTTGCGGCGGGCATATACCTTTTGCAAGCCCGAAAAGCCAACGGAGATGTAGTTACAGCCCGGGTGGTGAAGCGGTAAACTCTGTTTGCCCAGCCTTCAGGTTGTATGCTACAAGTCCAACGGTAACGAAACCCTAACGGCCGTAAAGACCAAGTGATAAACTTTCCTTGCATCCTGCGGCCGCGCAAAAAAATGAAATCGCGGGTTTAAGCAGATATTCACGGATTATCTGACGTGTCTAAGCCGTGTTAATCTATGCCATTCATTTAAAATCCGCAATTCAAACCTTCCCTTTCACTCATCTTTATCCCTCAAAGCGCGTTACTCAATAAATGGCTGAGCAACCCGCACAAAAAAAATTCGACTTAGACACCCTC
>CAYPIM010000168.1:0-7573 GCA_964410795.1 uncultured Lewinella sp.
CGGACATCAATGCGCATTTGCACCACGAATGGGATGGCGGAGAGCTTAGTGCGTTTGCAGTTCTGGGGCAGAGTTCAAATATCTTCCGTGGTCCGGACTCTACCGAGCAGGAGATTACGGAGCAAAAGGAGTTGTTTGATATTGATTTTGAGAGTGGGGTGGAGATTTATGGTTTGAATTATGCTTTTAGACCCCGTGGAAGAAATTCTTTTTATTTAGGTGCAGCGCTATCAACACTTACTACCGATAGGTTGCAGCAAAATTCATTTGGCGATATCGAATCAAAAGCAAGATTAAAAACGACGACAACCAATGTGTCATTAAAATGGATAAGGAAATCGGGTGATTTTGGAAAATTCACTTACGGAACCGAATATTTTCGTCAAGAATTAAGTGGATTTGCAAGAAATTTTTTTGGATCCGTATTAGCGTTTGACCAATCGAATGCATCAATAGCATTATTTGGTAATTACGAGTTTAAAAATGAGAAGTTTGACATCAATTTTGGGTTAAGACCCATGATCGTGGATTTTAATGAAAGTGCCTCTCTAGAGCCAAGATTCCAGTTTAAATACTATCAAGAAAAACACATTCTTGAACTTAGTACCGGAACAAATAGTCGTTTCCCTTCGGCCGCAGCAGCTATAATTTCACCTGATTTTCCGATTTTAGTCCCTTTGATAAAAACCAACTATTTGGAAATAGCCTTAAGTAAGAAATTAGGGCGTATAAATTCTCGTGTAACCTCATTCTTTCAACACACCCCAAAAGACTATGGTGTATTATTAGATGATCATACTTTGACGAGTAATAGTTTTTTAGAAATATTTCCAAGTTCCATACTGGCTTCTGAAAATTCAACAAGCACACCAACTAGACGCTTCGGGCTAGAGTTGGAAGCCGCAGGAGGGACCAAAGAAAACGGGCTTTACTACAGAAGTAGCCTCACATTACTCCGTTCAGAAGCGAAGCAATTAGATGGACAGTGGGCAAAAGAGAGATATAGTTCTGATTATATATTCAAACTAACACTAGGTCGTGAATGGGCCCGCAAAAACCGTAAAAAAAGAGAAGTCACCTTTGGTATTAACGCAGCATTTATAGTACATGGCGGAGAGCGTTTTGGTGAAGTCACCCCTGGTCTTAGCAGCTTTACAAGGTTTTTCGCTGAGCAAGATTTCACCAACGGTTTCATCAACACCACCAGCACCTACTTCCGACCCGATCTCCGTCTCTACAAAACCAAAACCCGTACCAAAACCACGACTACGCTCGCCCTCGACGTGCAAAACGTAGCCAATGTACAGAACACTGCCAACGTCTACTACGATGCCTTCCTGGAGGGGCCGAACGAGCGTTTTCAGCTGGGCCTCATTCCGGTGCTGAGTTACCGGATTGTTTGGCGGTAGGGAATTTTGATTCTCGATTCTCGGTTCGTGATTCTTGATTTAGCTACCGCAAGTGCCACTCACTTCGCTTCGCTCGATCGCCTTGGGTGAGCAAGCGTAGCGCCGCGAACGGTAACTGCGGCAGCCAAATCAAGAATCGAGAATCAAGAATCACGAATCGAGAATCCTTATCTTCGCTCTCATGCAAGACACCAAAGTAGTAAGGCAAATTTCCGCCATGGACGGTCGCGAGCGCGAGCGCCTGCGGCAGTTCGTGCGCAGCCCCTACTTCAACCGTCACGCGGCGACCACAAAGCTACTCGACTTCATTCTCAAGGAGCTGAGCAAGGCAAAACCCAAGTTGGAGGAGGCGCGGGCGCAGGATGCCGTGAAGGGGTCGGGCACCGGCCAAAAACTGAATGACCTGCTCTCCGGACTGATGAAACTCATCAATCGCTTCCTGGCCGTCGAGCAACTACAAAGCGAGGCCTTTCGCGAAGAGGTGCTTACCCTGAAGCGCACTAAAGAGCTCCACCGCTATAAACTGCTGGACAACCGCGGCAAAAGGTTGGACACCAAAGTGGCCAAGCACAAATTTCGCGATGCAGACACCCACCTGGCCGCCTACGAATGGAAAAGCATCAACGGCTATCGTCAGGGTGAAACCAACCGGACCGACACCCGCGAGATGCAGGCCATGCTCAACCATCTCGACCGCTTCTACCTCGTTGAAAAGCTTCGCCACGCCTGTCAGCTCACCGCCAATATGATGATGCTGAGTACGCATTATGACCTGCTCTTCCTTGAACCCATCCTCGCTTATCTCGACTCCGACACGGGCAAGGAACTCCGCGCCTCGGGCAAAGAGCCCAGCATTGATGCCTACTACCACATCCTGATGAGCCTCCGTGAGCCGGAAGACAAAAGCCATTACGACCGGATGCTCCACTACCTGGACGAAGGCTTCAAGCAACTGCCCCTCCGGCACCAGAAAGACATTTACATCTTCGCCAGTAATTACTGTATCGCCCGCGTCCGTAAAGAACCCGAGTACCTCAATGAACTGATGAGTCTCTACCGACGTGTACTGAAAAATGGCATCATCTACGAGAAAGACGAAATCAGCGAATACGACTACAAAAACATCGTTACCCTAGGCTCGGCCACCAAGGAATTTGCCTGGACGGAACGTTTCATTGAGGACAACCGCGAACGCCTCCACGTCAGTAAGCGTGACAACGCCTACGCCCTCAACAAAGCCAAGTTTCTCTACAGCCTCGGCCGCCTCGAAGAAGCCGCCCAACTACTTGTCACCGTTACCGACTCCGACGTCGTTTATCACCTTGCCCGCGTTATTCTTGAAGTCCGCATCGCCTACGACCAGCAGGATCAGGAATACAGTCTAAATCTGTTGGAGACCTTCCGCCTCTACGTACGCCGCAACCGAAAAATGAGCACCAAAGACAAACGGAGTTACATCAATTACACCCGCTTCACTAAATCACTCGTTAACCTTAAGCACCAACGAGACTTCATGGCCAAAGATGCCTACCAGAAGAAAATGTCGGCGCTGAACGCTACCGTTGCGGAAACCGAATTGGTCGTGGAACGAAATTGGTTACTGGGAGAAAGTAAGGTAGTAGTGTAGTTCGGTAGTAATTTAGTCGCTGCCGCACACGATAAAGGGGTTAGGATCATTTGGATTCTGAGGATTAATTTGAATGAGCGACGCCAATCCTGTTTGATCCTTTAAACCCTAATCATCCTAAACCCTCTGTTGTCTGCCTCGTGCGGTAGCCCTACAAGACGAGTCTACTCTTCTTCCGAAGCCGGCGTATTCTTCTCATTAAACTCCTTAATGAGGTCGTTGAAAGCCTCGGCGTCGAGTGCGTTTTCTTTGAAAGTAACTTTCTCGCGCAGGGAAGCCATGATTTTCTTTTCGATGGCGTTGCTGGAGAGTTGCTCACGCTGCTTCTCGTCCTGTAGCATCTGGCCTACGTAGTTTTCGATGAACTCGTCGGTTAAGAAGTCGGGGCGCTGGCCACCAAGCATTCCCATGAGGCTGCCGACAGCTTCTTCTTTGATGTCGGCGTATTCGAGTTTAATCTCAGCTTCTTCGGCGTATTTGTTGCGGATGAGCATCCACTTTACGCCACGCTGGAACATTTCGAAGTCGTTGTCCGATGGGTCGTCATCGTTGATCTGCTTCATGATATCGAGTGGAAGCTCGATGTCACTACCTTCCACGAGTGCACGCTGGATTTCAAAGTTGGCCATCATCTCTCCCTGGCTGTTGAAGCCACGGCTGTTGTCTTCGGCGATTTTTTCGCGGAGTTGGGCTTCGGTGGTTACTTCTCCGGAAGCATCGAACTTGGTGAAGAACTCCTCGTTGAGTTCGGCCTTGGTTACGCGGCCGGCGGAGTTGATCGTCATTTCAAACTTCTTACCGCTGATGTCGGTATCTGCGTCTTCAAGTTCCAGGAGGTACTTGTTTACGTAGGTGGCAGAGCTTTCTTTTTCAATCGCCGCCATGTCTTTCACCTTAATGGTAGCGCCAATTTTCTTACCCTTAACCATTTTCTGACCGGCCTCGCTGAGCGAGTCAACGTAGAGCTTGGTCGTGTTGGTGATCTTGTCTTCTATTGGGCCAACTTCGGTGAAGGTGACATCCAGGATGTCGGTTTCTTCCACTTTACCTTCGGTAACGTCTTCGGTTTCTCCGGCAGACTTCAGCATCCGGTCGATCTGCTCGTCGATGAACTCATCAGTGGTAGCAAGAATGTACTTATCGAAGGTTTCCTTAGGCAATTCAAGTTTGAATTCGGGTTCCAGGGCGAGATCGTACTCGAAGGTTACGTCCTGCAGGCGGTTGGCCGTCAGCATCGGCATGCTTTTGTCTTCAATAGGCTGAGGGCTGAAGATCAGCTTAATGTCGTTTTCCTCAATGTAACCGAAAAGACTGTCTTTGATCATAGCGTCCAGCTCCTGGCCCAGGATTTGGTTGCCCATCATCTTGCGTAGGGTAGAGATTGGGGTCTTCCCTTTACGGAAGCCCTTCATGCTCACTTTCTGCTTTTGCTTCTTGAGTTCAGTAACGATCTTTTCGTTCAGCTCGTCCTTAGTGATGGCGAGGGCGAGGCGACCGGTGACGTTGCTTGTCTTTTCAAATGTTACGTTAGGCATAACTTACTGGTTGAACCCCGTTCGGGATCGGATAAAAAAAGCCCGTCGGTTAAGACGGGCCAAATTACTTCCGGAGAGTTCCGGGAAGTTTTGGTGTGCGGGTGAAAGGACTCGAACCTTCACGCATTGCTGCACTAGATCCTAAATCTAGCGTGTATACCAATTTCACCACACCCGCAAGGGAGGACTTTTACGGAGGGGATTCCGCTAAAGCGGGGCAAAGGTACGGTGTTGTTTGTAAATAATCAAGTAGTAGTGCAATCATTTATTCATTCTTGCTCTTACTACTTGGGCGCGGCCGCAGGATGCAGGGTAAGTTGAGGAGAGAGCAGCGCCAGAACGCTGGTCAGTAGGCCCGGCTTCAGCCGGAGCCTTAAAAAAATAAAACTTGAGCTCGGGGTGAGTTACAACGTCTTGTTGGTCAACAGCGTTACCTTTAAGAACACTTCTTATATTTACCATCATGACCAGGATATTATCCGAAGCGGAAGCCATTTTCAAACTCCCCGATTTTCGGTGGTCGTTGGAGCGGTACCATGCCGCTATCGAAGCGGGCATACTTACCGAGTATGACAAGGTCGAGTTACTCTTCGGAAAATTAGTCCCTATGTCTCCAGTTGGAATTGCGCACGGTAAAATTGTCAAAAAAATAAACCGCCTATTCATTAATCGCTTTCCTGAGGAAAGTTATACGGTTGGTGTTCAAGACCCTATTACGTTAGTTGATGACTCTGAGCCAGAACCAGACCTCTTTGTAGCTCAAGGAAACCTTGAATCCTACGATCATCACCCTTATCCTGAAGACTTACTATTAGTGGTAGAAGTCTCCGATAGCACACTAAACCGTGATCGGGGAGCCAAACAATTCAGTTATGCCATCGCTGACATTCAGGAATACTGGATCATTAATGTCTACGAAAAGCAAGTAGAGCGATTCACCCAGCCCGTACCAGACCGCGCCACTTACGAGACAAAGGAAATCTTCAAGAGCGGTGAAACTTTCAAGACTCTGCATTTGGGCGAATTCAGCGTTGACGATCTGATCATTGATTAAAGCACCCAATCTTCCCCTTAACTTTTCTTTGCACCTGCGGCCGCGCCCTTATTAGTATCAGTCGCTAAATCATTTTTGTCCTTCTGCGGCTGCTACTTCCTCCCGCAGCTGCATACTGGTTTTCCTACTCCCATCGTGGCTCCATCCCGGCGGGCCAAACAAGTAACCGACCCGACTGCGCCAATCAGGTGCACTCCAAACGTCTTTGCCCAAAGCCGACCATTCGTGCGTAGCTATGCGCAACGGGTTGTGGGTATTTATGTTGGAAACCAGACCATAAATCGGCCGTTCTTCCTCTTCCTGAAATGTGCCAAACAACCTATCCCAAATGATGAGTACCCCTCCGTGATTGCGGTCCAGGTATTTCACGTCGCTGCCGTGGTGTACCCGGTGATGGCTCGGGGTATTGAATAACCACTCAACGGGCCGCCACATTTTGTCGATCGCTTCGGTATGGATCCAGAACTGATAGATCAGACTGATGCTCCCAAAAATTGCCACCATGATGGGGTGGAAGCCAAGTAGCGGAAGCCAAAGTTTGAAGATAAAAGCACCAGACAACTCCCCAGTCCAGGTCTGCCGCAGCGCAGTGGAAAGGTTGTACTTCTGGCTGCTGTGGTGTACCACATGGCTAGCCCAGAAATAACGTACCTCATGGCTGGCACGATGAAAGACGTAATAACTCAGGTCTTCAGCAAAAAAGCAAAGAATCCACACCCACCAGACCGCGCCTAGATCGAATAAGCGAAACTGGTAAACAAAAAAGAAGACCCCAAGTATCAGTACTTTGGTAAACAGCCGGATAATAGCGTTCCCGATACCCATGCTTAGAGAGCTGATGGTATCTTTGGTCTCGTACCAATCTCGCTGCTCGTATACTGCTATGCCGATCTCGAGCAATAGCAAGAGGATGAAGCCCGGAATCGCATAATGGATACCGATGGGATTGTCTGTGAAAATAAAATCTGGCATGACCGGAGAAGTAAGTCTCCGGTAAATTTAACGAACCATGAGGACTTCAGAGTTCTCCTGCCGTTCCGTACCGACGCCTCGCATTACTAAGGTGTCATTCCGAAAGGTAAGTCTCCAGCTGCTATCATCTCCGGGGCCAGCATCGCTGTCTAGGTCTAGCCGGGCTTCAGCATCGTTTAGTTTATAGGAGCCGGCGTTTTCCTGCACTTCTCCACTACCACTCGTAAAAGAATCATCCGCACTGAAGCTGAGCCAACGGTTTTGCATTGGATTGAGTGTAGGCGAAGCATCATCGTTAAAGATCAGTACACCAACCATCTTCCACTTCCCAGAGATTTGGTCCTTTAGGTTTGACTGTGGTGCGCAGGAAACCATCACGGAAAAAAGTACGAGTCCAATAAAGTAGCGTAGCATTGGCAGGGATTGACAGAAGTGTTAAAGTATTGCTTAGGAGCACAGTGGGGCGGGAAACCGTAAAACCGGCCTCCAGAAGATGTATTCGTTTGATGCAAAGAATTTACTCTAATTTGAACCTAACCGGTAGGTGAAACTGTACCGCAACCTTTTTACCGGACAGGCGGCCCGGCTCCCAACGGATGTCATCAGTGATCATTTGTCTCACCGTTTTCAGGGCAGCTTCACCCATCCCAGCACCAGGGTCACGGAGTATTTCTTCTCCGTAAACTTTGCCCTCAGCACTGACCTTGAAACGAACTACAGCTACACCTTCTTTGCCCTTTTCCTTGGCTTCAGCAGGGTATTCTACGCTGTTGTAGACGTAGTACATGAGTTTTTGTTGAGCGCAGCTTTTTCTTTCCTCATAAGTATCGCTGCCATCGCAGCCAGGAAACATAGGCATTTCTTCAACCACCTTAAAGAACTCTTCTTGTTCCACTATAACGGGCGGCGGAGGAGGTGCTGTAGGAGCGGGTGGTGGTGGCGGTGGTGGCACGTCCTGGCTCAGGCCGTTGTAGTG
>CAYPIM010000168.1:7673-12675 GCA_964410795.1 uncultured Lewinella sp.
TAGGAGCGGGTGGTGGTGGCGGTGGTGGCACGTCCTGGCTCAGGCCGTTGTAGTGGTAATCATTTGCTGGTTCAACGGGCATAAAGGTGTAGAACCCAAGGCCAGCCATTGTGGCAAAGAGTGCACAGGCGAGGCCTATTTTCAGGTAAGGTGAAGACATATACAGTGGGGTTGTTTAGGATAGTGATGCCCCACGGAGCGTTTTTGGTGGGTGAGCCTTCAATTAAAATAAATAGCCCGCGAGTACGCTCCATTGTATTATCCGGTAGCTTGCTTCCGTACCATCGGAAAAGTCCAGATACTGTCGGTAACTATCTACTTGCAGCTGTAACGATAAGCTTTGGCCCTTAGAAAGCTTTTTTTCATAGAGTCCAATTCCTCCTACTAAGCCGAAACCAACATTCTTTGCCTTTGTGACCTCGTTGGTCAAGTTTATTGGACCGAATACCTCGCGGGATAAATCAAAGTTCAAATTATAGCGGGGGCTGATCCCTACCTTCAGAGAATTGAGAAAGCCTTGCTCCCGCAGCCGGAAGGCAGCGAACACATTCAGTTGCAGGTCCAAGCTTTCAAGTTTATACTTCTCGTAGGTGAAGTCGTTAAAAGCTATCGGAAGACTATCGTTTTCTCTTATAGTTTGGCTGATCATGAGCTGCCCCTGCAGGCTTATAGGTGACCGGCCAATTGTTTTTCTAACTTCCAGTCCTAAAACCGGCCCCACGTAACTACCTTCAGCTTCCCTTATCGAAAATTCAAGGTTTTTGGGAGAGAGCTCACTGAGCTTCACCCCCACTAACGGGCCTACCCTAAACTTAGAAGCATAAACTTTCTTCTCAAAAAGGATCTCCGCCGTACCCGGGTCTACACATTGATTGTATTGCTGAATTGTTTGTAGTAAGTTGTTAAGGCCGTTCGTGTTATTAGCTTCAAGCGATTCTGCGTTGGTCTCAATACAGCCCTTCAGTAAGTAGGTAAGAACGGGCTTGTTATCACTTAGCGGAATAAGTCTCAGTTTGCCGGATCCGGACGCTCGGGCCAGCAGGCCGTTTTTTCCAAAATCAAAAACTTCCAGGCTTCCTTTATTCAGTTGTTGAAACAAGCCGGATTTAGCCAGTTTCCCCTCAGCATATTCAAGTAAGGTGAACCGAAGGCGATCGTTGATTAAGACTTCACTGCCTACCGTAGCGGGGATGGTAATTTCTTTGCCCCGATCATCGAGCAGGCTTAGTTCTCCCGCCTTAACCGCGTAGCTTTTGTACGGAATATCCGTTTTTTGGCCAGATACATCAAGTAGGATCGCACTTTGCCCAAATAGGAAGTTTGCACCAAATAAAAGTAGCGTAAACGCTAAAATTTTCATGTTAACAGGTTTTATCGTGAGGGTAATAATATTCCGTAAGAAAAGAAATAATTATTAAACCCTTCTCCGCTTGGCGTCAACACTCACTAGATAAAGTTCATTCCCACTTGATCTTGATCGGCACATTATATTCCACGCGGACCGGGATTCCGCGCTGCCGCCCCGGTTCCCAGCAGATGTTATTTTCGTTCATTGATTCCACTGCTTTGAGCGCAGACTGACCGTAGCCTACCCCAATATCCCGCATGACTTTAGCATTGGAAATGGTGCCATCCTTTTCTATTACGAATTGAATGATGTTGGTTCCAACAGCACCACAAGTTTCTCGCTGTAGCGGTGTTGTTTTTAGGTTATCGTGTAAGTACTGAATAAATTTTAGGTCAGAGCACTGCTTTCGCTCGTACTCATCATCAATATCTTCGCACCCAGGGAAGCGGGGCATTTCGTCTACTATTCTAAATATGTCTGAGCAATTTATCGGGGGTGGGGGTGGCGATGGCGGAACATCATAATCTGCCATCTTAAACCTGACCGGCAAATTAAACTTCACCCGCACCGGCTTTCCCATCTGGGTGCCCGGCACCCACTTTGGGAACTGCTTACGCATAAGGTTCACAAGACGGACAGTCTCAGCACCAGTGCCCGCCCCGAGGTCTCGGACGGCTTTCACGTCGGCAATAGTCCCGTCATTCTCCACCGCAAAACTGACTACGGCCATACCCTCTACACTGTCTTGCCAGGCTTGATAGGGGTAGCGAAGGTTCCCGTAGATAAAATCCAGCAAAAGACTGTCCGAGCACTTTTTGTGAGCGGCATACTTCACCCCATCATCACAACCGGGAAAGAGCGGCATTTCTTCGCGGATGAGCCCGTACATTTCGGTTGGCTTGCGCTCCTCAAGCTCAGGTCTTTCCGGCACAGTTGGAGGCGCTTGCGCTGATCCTTGTCGAGAACATATGAAAGTGGTCGTGAGCAAGGCAGCAAACAAACTTATTCTAAAGTGCGGAGTCGTTGGACTGAACATCGGATATCCTTTGCCCAAGAGATGTGAATACCTGCTGTTTTGGTGTACAGCAATAACCCATTGTTTGCCCAGACGGGCAAAATTGACTCCCTAGAGGGAACAATTGGTCCGTCTAATCTCATCGGGAGAACAGACCTTTACGTGCAAATAAAAATCAATATGAAAGCCATTCAATTTGTCCTCCTCTTCCTCATCACTGGTAGCCTCGCAGCGCAATCCGACGCTCGGGGGCAAAAGCTACTCCAAGACATCGGCAAAGCCGCTGGCGGGTGGGAAAAGTTATGGGAGCAGAAAGACGTCAGCTACACTTACGACTACCACTACGCTGGTACTGAAAAACGTGACCTGAGTACTGAGCGCTACCTATTCGATGGAGAGCACTCCTGGGCCAAATACACCCAGCACGATATCAATGTCGCTCCCGGAATGCCTGGCGAAGTCACACAGTCCGTCGTAAACGGCAAGCCTTACATCAAGGTAGCTGGAAAGATGATGGACGATGTTGAAATGCTCGGTGGAACGTCCTTCTTGCGCAGCGCCAATTACTTCTGGTTTACCATGTTCTTCAAAATGGACAACCCCGGTGTTATCGCAACTTCTAAGGGCAAGGAATCAGTGGACGGCAAGGCGTACGAAATTGTGCACGTCACCTACGACCCCGCTAAAACCGGTAAAGAAGTCAATGATGAGTACATTTTTTATGTGAACCCTAAGACGAAGCTTGTCGATCGCTTTTTCTTTTCTCTTCCCGCCATGGGGGTCAATGCACCCGTCATCCTGATGGAGGTTGATTACAAAAAAATCAATGGCCTTCAGATTCCGGTCACTCGTCGCATCTTCCAGCCCGGACCCGACGGCAAGTTGCCCAACGCGCCGCAACTCGTACAGACCATGACCGATATCAATTTCAATAACGGCTATGCCCCGCAAGACTTTATGTTGAGCAAATAAGCGCATAAACTACGCTTTGAATTATCCCGGAGCGGGGCACCTCTTCGGGTGTCCCGCTTTCCGTTTTAAAGCGCAGGGCATTAGGGCGCTGCACGCAGGTGCAATGAATGTTTCGGGCCTGAACCTTAAGCATAAAAAAGTCTCTCCGGCCATACTACTGAGCATTTCGCTTCGCGGCTTCTTCAAGGTTTGGCACCCTCTCCGTCGGGCCTTGGGCGAGACATGTGAAAGAGGGAGGGGGGAACGGCAGAAAACCAAAAATGCCAAGTAGCGTACTCTTCGGCTCAAAGCCTTTACCTCGACTAATCACCAAAGCCCAAAAAAAGACACTGCCCAAACCGCCGTCCAGATAACCGTCCGCCACCAGTTGACGGTTATAAGGCGTTCCGACAAGAGCCGGTGGTCTTCATCAATATCCAAAGAGCCATGCAACGGCACCGCTCGAAAAAAAGTAATGCCCCAAACGAGGAGAATGAGTAAAGCATTGAGCGTAACCTCCCAGGTCAGGTCAGTCAACGCCAGCCAGCCATACAGCGCCAGTTGACCTAGCATAATCGGCATCACCACATAGGTAACCCGTTGGGTGTAAACCGAGTGCCAGCGTTTAAAGTCTTCGTTACGAAAATGAAGGAAGGCCGGATAGATGGCCAGCTGAACGAGCCAGATCAACACCAACGCAGCGGTATCCAACATCAGCCGAAGCGACAGTATTGTCTGTGTGTCTAGGAAGTCAGTCGCCATCGGTAAACTTTATGTACTCGCCAAAGAATAAGCCCGAAGGGAACCCACCAGATAAAATCGTTGGTGATCAGGGTGTAGAAAAAGCCAAAGGGCACCAGGCCGGTAGCGTAGTTCATTAAAAAGCCAGCCGGGCCGAACAGCTTGCCCAGTCCGCCCACCGCCACGATGGGCCAGTGCCGCATGGGGTCATAACTCGCCCACCAGTAGCCGAGTCCGTAGACGCCGATAACCATACCCATCCCCTGCCACACCATCGGGTGCCGCATCGGCTCCATCCCCACCAGTTCCCAGAACTGATTCGGAAAGAGTACCACCCAGGCACCCCATAGGATATTGTAGATGGCGGCTAGTTTGAGGGTGGTTTTCATCCACGGAGGAGAGGTAGTTCCAGACATAAGCAGTAAGTAGTTACCTGCTTATAAGAACATCTAGCGAATTTGGTTTAACGGCACTATGTACAACCGATGTGAAACTTGACGGGGAGATTATAGCGGACACGTTGAGCACGTCCTCCACTCTTGCCTGGATTGAATTTTATCCCCTTCTCGTTGATGAGTTCAACGACACGTTTGGCTTCTGCTCCCAGCCCATGGCCAAGATCACGGACTACTTTCACACTACTTATGCTGCCATTCTTCTCAATAACGAAAGTAACCACAACCATTCCGCTTATGGATACTTCAGGTGGCATTTTCGGAATTTTGAGGTTCCCGTATACAAACCCCAGCATTTTCTTCTCAGCGCATATTTTTTTTTCGGCATAATCTCCAAGGTCTTCACAACCCGGAAATAAGGGAGGTTCGGCCAGGTCTGAATAAGGAATAATTAGCTCTGGATAGACTCCGGGAGGAGGAGGTGGTGGTGGTGGCCAATTCAGGAGGCTATCTGACTGGCCATACAGTGATAATGAAGACAGCAGTAGAAGT
>CAYPIM010000169.1:0-12443 GCA_964410795.1 uncultured Lewinella sp.
TAGTGCTACCTCCGACCCACTGGCCCTACGGTTTCGGAATCAACACATAGCCAGTCTTAGCCAAGCGTCCAAAGTCACTATAACTGATGCGTACGTAGCCTGCATCCGCCCAATGGCGGCCAAAGATGCCGCGCAGCTCGAAGGTATTAGAATTACCGTCGTAACCGACAACCGTAAGGTAATGCGTTTCCTCCGATGGAGTTGCGGTGCTGTAGGTATTTGTTTTTAGCCCCGTGAAGGTATTGTCCGTTCTTAACTCTACGATGATGGGGTTACCCCGGCTCAGGGCCTTACGGGTTTCAAAGATCCGATTTCGGGGCCGGGTTTCGGGGCGAAACAGGTAACCAAAATTAGTAATGGTATACTTAGGAACAGAATAGACGGCCGTAGGTATGGTGGCACTGCCATAAGGTACAATTGCGGCGGAAACCGTGCCTTGCTGAATGAGAAAACGCAGCCCATCTTCCATCGACGGGCGCTTGCCCTGAGCGGCCAGGTTCAGCGTCAGGTAATCGGGGCTCATATTATCCTTGTAGTTGTTGTTCAGGTTCTGGTAAAACTCCACCGCACCAGCCAGGGCGTAGGCCCACTCCATCTGTTGGCTCGGTGCCTGCCGGATAGGCATCATGTAACTTTTAATGTTCTGCCGAATCAATTCTTCACGGCTATTACTGCCAACTCCTGGGATGTAGTACATCATTTGATCCAGCAGTGCGGCGTCCTCCAGTCCCATAACGGTAGTATTGCCTTTATTGGCATTGCCGTAGGTTCCTTGTTGGGCGATGGCGCAGGTGCAAATTAGGGAGAGGAAAAGCAAGGTTAGAAGACCACGGTTCATAGCAGGAAAGATCGATTGATGAAATAAGACAAGGATCTAACGCTCACAACATAGCCTTTCGTTTGCTCCGTGCAGCCCGGTTTACGGAACGGTCGTTGGATTGCTTTTACGTAATTCGCAAGACTACCCCGTCTCATAGCTGTCCCAAAAGCCTACCGACTACGTAAGAACCTTTCGGTGTAGGTCTGCCCTTTATACGTAAAGACAACGACGTAATGCCCTGTCTCCAGATCGGAAACATCAAGCCTTGCATTAGTAGTCTTTAGTTTACGTACCAATTTCCCGTTTACATTATAAATAGCTGCAACTACGGAAGACGCCTCCAGCTCTGAATGATAACGGATAAATAGTTCATCCCGCGTTACGGTAGGAAATACCGTAGCAATACCAGCCCGGTTACCTTCTGCACTAACGACAATCACTTCAGAGTAAGTAAACTCTCCATTGAAATCAATTTGCTTGAGACGGTAAAAATTAGTGCCGATAAAAGGTGTACGGTCTAAAAAACTGTAAGTAGTCCGTTCTGTTCGTGTACCAGACCCGTTAACGAACTCTACTGTTTTCCACCCCAAAGAAGCATCAGCCCGTTCTACCTCAAAGCCCATGTTGTCAGATTCAGTAGTTGTTCCCCATTCCAGTAAAACGTGATTATACTTGTCTGCCGCACCGCTAAATTCCGCTAACGTTACGGGGGCTGCGACACAATCCTCACCAGACACACCGAATTCAAAGAAACAGGCGTTGGAACAATCGTCAAAACCCGCACTTGTAACTTCCCCATTTTCACAACAACAGTCTTGTCCTTGTGCTTGCAGGGAGGTAAAAGTCGTAAGGAAGAGGAGTACAAAGAAGGAGTACAAAAGGAAGTTTTTACAATATTTCATGAGAGGTATATAATTCTGATTCGCACAAATGTAAAAAACAGAAATCAACCTGGATAGAAAAAACCGAATACTAGCGTAAAACATCTTCCCACTATCTTAGCCCACCCAACTCAAGCAGCGAGCATCAAGCATCAAGAACCGATAACCGTCAGGCTGGCCCCAACCCCCTCTGGCTACCTCCACCGGGGTAACGCGGCCAACTTCCTCCTCAACGCAAAGCTGGCGGGAGCAAACGGCCGAATATGGCTTAGGGTGGACGACCTTGACCGTGCACGTTTTCGTGAGGAATACCTCGAAGACATTTTCCGCGTCGTCAACCTGCTGGGCATCACCGTTACCGATGGTCCTACTTCTCCGCAAGACTTTCACTCCACCTGGAGCCAGGAATACCGGATGAAGGACTACCGGGCGGCACTTGATCAGCTGCGTGCTTCCGGCCTGCTCTTTGCCTGCCCCTGCTCCCGCAGGGAGCTCGCCACGGGTAGCCACCAACACGGTTGTCTTCAGGGTAAAGTTTCCCCAGACACAGAGAAGGTCGCCTGGCGCATCAACACCCGCGACCTCGCTCCGGTAAAAATTCCGGACCTAGTCCAAACCAAGCCCTTCTCGGTTGACCTCCACGCTGCCATGCCCGACTTCGTCGTCCGCAAGAAAGACGGTCGGCCCAGTTATCAGCCGGCCTGTGTGGTAGATGATGGATTGTTTGGCGTCAATACCATCGGCCGGGGGCAAGACCTACTACCAAGTACGGCGGCGCAGGCGGTACTCTCTGAGCTTATGGGCTACGGAAACTTATTCGAGCGAATCCTCTTTTTACATCATCCTTTGCTCAAAGGCTCAGCCGGAGCAAAGCTCAGTAAGTCTGCGGGAGCAGAAAGTGTGTCAGGGCTCGGTGAATCCTTCGATTTAAAGAGGCTTATTGACACCGTGGATAGCTGGCTAAAGAAGCGCTAATTACGCTGTCGTTGCTTGCTTCGCAGCTCCGCCAAACGCTCTTTTGTCATCAGGTTAACCTGGTAGGTATACTCTCCGTAGTGCTTTGCGTTTCTCATCAGCTTGCTGACCTTGAAGTAACTGAAGTTCTTGGGAGAGTAGTTAGCAAGATCTGCATTATTCACCTGATTCAGATCAACCCACACACCAAATCTATCGCCGTCCTGCCACTCTTTTAGCTGCGCGGCGGAAGGTGTTTTTTCTTCGATTTCATTCCAATCCATTGGCGGTGGAGGTGGAGGTATATCACGTCCTGAAGGTGGAGCAGGCGGTGGTGGTGGAGCGACTAAACCAACACTTGCGGGTGGCGCAGGCGGAGCAGGCGGTGCTGGTGGAGCGACTAAATCAATACTTGCAGGTGACGCTGGCGGAGCAGGTGGCGCTTCCGGAAACGGCGGAGGTGGCGGTGGGACTTGCGGCCAGGGGTAGTTTTTCTCCGAAAACAAATAAACGTGCATGCCACGCTTATCACTGTATTCCGGAGAATTCAACACATAAAACTGGCTAAAATCTTCCGGCTTATAGCTATCAAAGGCAGCGCCTTTCAACAATTTGAAGTCTACATAAATATCATTTTCGTCATTGCTTTTCCAATCAAGCAATTGTTTTGCGGTGGGTATTGCCTGTTTTACGGACATATCATGCATGTAAGTTTCTTTCGCTACTTCCGGAGCGGGTGGCGGAGGAGGCGGAGGCGGAGGCGGAATCTGGGCGTATCCTGCTTGCCCAAAGTTGAACAACAGTACCACCCAAAGCAGGAGGGCAGCGCCTATTTTAACCAGGGCACGAGAACTCCTGGATTCTGATAAATACATCATTTGAAATCGTTTTTTGGTGAGGTAAAAGTCTACCCCACTGCTGAGCGCGGGCGAAGCCGGGCGGCGTAGGGCATTAAGTAGTTGTTGTTGATAGAACGCAGGGTTTACCCCCTGGCGGAGCACTGCCTGATCTGCGAGCAATTCGTGATTAACCCGAATGGCCCGCTCGTAGTAGCCAAGCAAAGGATTGAACCAAAACATTACTCGTAGGGCGCCTACGAAAAGCCGATCAAGACTGTGCCACTGATTGGCGTGCGCTTTTTCGTGCGCGATGACTTCCTGCGAGGGCGGATTGGTTTCATCGTAAAAAACCCAATGCAAAAAGGTATGGGTCGCTACTGGCTCTTTCAGCCCCACCAGCCAAATACGGGGGGTCAACCGTCGGGTACTGACGCATCGCCCAAGGCGATGCTGGACGGACCACAGCCCTTTAAGCATACGGGTCAGGTAAGCTAAAAAACCAATCAGGTAAAAGCCGACAACCAATGCCCACAAAAGGTCGCTCCAGGAAAACACTTCAGCAGACGCCAGAAGAGCAGGCGTATCAGCAAGCCCCGTGCTTGCCCATTCGCTCAAAGCGGATTCGTCTGGTGAAGACAATAGGCTCATCGTATTGACAAACATGCGGGGAACGGTAAGAAAAGGAGTAACAAGCGACAGCACCAAGCTCCCCAACAGGTAAGCCCTTTTCAAATGGCCAAGCGGTTCCTTGTCCAACAGCAGCTTATACCCCACAAGGGCAATAAACTGAATCAGTATAGTTTTCAGCAAATAGCTCAACCAGATCATTTCTTGTTCTTTAGTTGGTCATCGATCATTTGCTGAAGTTCTTCCAGCTGCGCCCGCGTCAGGTCTGCCCCGTCGGTAAAAAGAGAGGCAAATTCGGTTGGCGAGTCCGCGAAAAAGTCAGAGATCATCCCCTTTACCTGCTTACCGAAATAAGCCTGCTTACTCACCAAAGACCGGTACTCCCGGCTATTGCCCCGTAACTCAAAGCCAACCATTCCCTTATCCGTCATTCGGCGAATGAGCGTAGCAACCGTAGTCTTAGCCGGTTTCGGTTCAGGCAGTGCCTCCAGAAGATCCTTCATATAACAGGGCTCTAACTCCCAGAGGTACTTCATCAGTTGTTCTTCGGTATTTGACAAGGACATAGTCTATGTTTGTAGATTTTGTTCTACAAATGTAGACCCAAGATGCGGGACTTGCAAGTTTTGGTGGGTAGCGAGGGTACTTTTTGCGGTCGAGGAGTTGTACTCCGAGCAGAGACGAGTATTCAAAACGTCTCTGCTCGGAGTACAACTCCTCGACCGTTACCTTTGCCCTAATGCCGACAACTTTCAACCATTTCTTTCATCCTCTCTCTACACCTGCGTCCGCGCCCAAGCGCTTCACATTCCCTTTTCATTACGTGCCTCACCCGCTCGCCCTCCGGGCGGCAGCCGACCTTCAGCGGCACCTCGAAACGCAAACCGATTGGCAGCACGATTTTGGCAAGGGCGGTCAGGTAAAGGTTGGAGCAAAGGGTAAAATGTTCGGCGTCATGGTTGTCGAAAACAGTGCCGGCCAACTCGGCTACCTTGCGGCTTATTCAGGTAAACTTGCCGACTCCAACCACCTCCCCGGATTTGTGCCACCGGTGTTCGACATCCTGTTGGCGGAAGGTTTTTACAAAAAAGGCGAGCGGGAAATCCATGCTGTCAGTACGCAACTTGAAGCGCTGAAGCAATCTGTCGAACTCAAACACGCAAAGGAAAATCTGGCGCGGACGCAGGTGCAGGCAAAGGATGAAATAGCAAAGGAAAAAGCCGACCTTAAAGCAGCAAAGCAAGACCGAAAACGCCAGCGTGAAGCCGCCCGGGCATCCATGTCCGAAGTACAAATATCCGATCTGGAAGAACAACTTGCCCGCGAGTCTGTAGGCCGTCATTTCGCGCTCAAAGACCTGACCAAAGCCTGGGACAAACGCCTGGAAACCGCTACTTCAGCACTGGCCGCGATTACCGACGAGATGGCCCGCCTGAAGGACCTCCGAAAAACGATGTCTAACGACCTCCAGCACCGGATCTTCGCCAAGTACCGCTTCCTCGATGCCAACGGTGAGATCCGCGACCTGACCGATATCTTTAAGGATACCATCTTTAAAATTCCGCCAGCGGGTGCCGGAGAGTGTGCAGCCCCCAAGCTTCTACAATTTGCCTACCTCCACAACTATACCCCCGTAGCGATGGCCGAATTCTGGTGGGGCCAATCTCCCCGTTCGGAGATCAGGAAACACGGTCATTTCTACCCTGCCTGCCGGGGCAAATGTGAACCCATTCTCGGGCATATGCTTCGGGGCCTGAACGTTGACCCTAACCCGATGCTCAAAAACCCGGCTGAGGGCAAAGAGCTCCCCATTATCTTCGAAGACAAGCAATTACTTGTCGTCAATAAGCCCCACGAGTTCCTTTCCGTTCCTGGTCGTAACATCGAAGACTCCGTCTATCTGCGCATCAAGAAGAGTTATCCGGACGCCACCGGCCCACTCATCGTGCATCGGCTTGACATGAGCACCTCCGGCCTGCTTTTGCTCACCAAAACCAAGGATACACATAAACTGCTCCAGCACCAGTTCTTCAAACGGTCGGTGAAGAAGCGTTATGTCGCCGAACTCGACGGCGAAGTTTCCGGAGACGAAGGCATCATCGATCTGCCGCTGCGCGGCGACATCGAAGACCGCCCCCGCCAGATTGTCTGTCATGAGCATGGCAAAACCTCCCGGACACGCTGGAAGGTCGTCGGCCGGGCAAACGGCCGCACCCGCGTTCACCTCTGGCCGGTGACCGGGAGAACACACCAACTCCGCGTCCATTGTGCTCACCCTCACGGGCTGAACGCCGCCATCATTGGAGATGATTTGTACGGACAACCAGCTAACCGGCTGCACCTACATGCGGAGTGGATTAGTTTTAGCCATCCTGCTACGAAGAAGGGAATTAGCTTTGAGGTGAAGGCAACTTTTTGAATTTAAAAAAGATCGGAATGATCAAAGAAGGCGTTCTAAAGCAAAACATTCTGAAAAACGGCACCTACTATGACCACGTTCATTACGGTATTTCAGCCTCCGACCTCACCTTTTAAAACGCTCTTTGCACCTGCGCACCGGCGCCCCCATTAAACAAGACAGGCAGGTATTTATCAGCTTTCTCTTCTAATAATTTTTCTAATACAACAGAAAGTTATTTGCATGCATAACACAAAGAGTCTCAGCTTTTATGCATATTTACGAGCGTTACACCCCCCAAATCCTACTAAATGAGACTCCGCTTCCATCTCCTACTTGCCATATTTTTTAGTTTAGGGGCCCTTGGGGCACAGCCAATGTTCAGCAACCAATCTGCACTGCTCCCTAATACAGGAACGGTTTCCGGCGGCGTTGCCATGGCGGTGGTTGACATGGATGGAGACGGGTTGGATGATATTGTTCGCTTCGGAAACGCCACCACGATGCGTATTGAGTTTCAGCAGGCCGATGGCACCTTTAGCAGTTGGTTTTATCCCCAGTCCCTTGGTGGTGTCTGGAGCCTCGCAGTTGCGGATGTAGACGGAGACGGACTAAGGGATATTGGTTTGGGCGGATACAACAACACCCAGATGCTAATGGCCTTCGGCACGGGTCTTAATTACGGCTTTACCGCAAAGCCAGCTTCTCATAACATCACCTTGCTGCAAGGGTCTAACTTTGCTCCCATCACCGGTGGCGGTGCCGTAGAATATTTCGCTTGCGACGACAACGTCCTCTCCAAAGCGTTCCATATTGGCAATGACGGGGCCCTGGTCTATGATGAGACACTGATAAACCCTGTCTCTACCCTTCCTTCGGACAATTCAGGAAACTACGCTTCCTTATGGACAGACTATGACAACGACGGAGATATTGACATGTACCTCAGTAAATGCCGCCTTGGCGTTGGGGTAGAAATGGATGGTCGTCGGCTTAACCAAATGTGGCAAAACGACGGCAATGGAAATTTCACCGATGTAGCCGAAGCCATTGGCCTGATGCCCATGGCTCAAAGCTGGGCTGCGGACTTTGCTGATGTCGACAACGACGGTGATTTGGATTGTTTCATCGTAAATCACGATAAGTCCAGTGCCTTGTACAAAAATAACGGCAGTGGTGTATTTACCGATGTCACCGAAGCGATGGGCCTTGATGAATCTCTCGCCTTCGGCGCCTTCGGTATTCAGTGCAACTTCGAAGACTTTAATAATGATGGCTACATCGATCTACTGCTGACCCACCGTGATGGTGTTCCGGTTCAGGTTTACCTAAATAACAATGGCACCAGCATGAGCATCCGTACTGCTGGCCAGGTTATCACCAACACCGCCCACTGGCCTATTCAAAGCGCAGCAACCGGCGACCTGAACAACGATGGTTACATCGATATTTACGGGGCTTATGCCAATGGATTCAACAATCCTGATCCTGACAGCCCTGATATTCTGCTCCTCAACCAAAACACCGGCAACAATCATTTAAAACTGGATCTCTCCGGAGTAGTTTCTAATCCGGATGCCATCGGTGCCCGCATCATGATCTACGATCAGGCGTGGGGTGTACAGACTCGTGAGGTTCGTTCTGGCGAAAGCTACGGCATCATGAATTCACTTACCCAGCACTTCGGCCTTGGTACGGAAACGGTGATTGATAGCGTCGTGATTCGCTGGCCAATGGGACTGGAAGAAAAAATGATCAACGTTGCGGCAAACCAGACGCTGCAGCTTACCGAAGGGCAGATCAGTGCAGCATTGCCACTTTCCTGGGAGAGTTTCAGTGCGAGAACTGAGGGGGCTAAGCGTGTTCGACTAGACTGGAGTACAAGCAGGGAGGAAGAAACGAGCCATTTTCTTGTAGAACGTACCTCAGATCTCACCCACTGGGCCTCACTTAGCCGTAGCCCTGCTGGTGGTCGTTCGGGTAATTTAGACTACCTGGCTTACGACGAATCGCCACTCTCCGGCACCAGTTATTACCGCATCCGCCAGGTAGACCTTGACGGAGCTTTCACCTTCTCTCCGATTCGGCAAATCAACATCAGTACGGACAAATTCATTGTTTTCCCTAATCCGGCAAGCGATTGGATCAACGTACGTCACCCCAGCGGTACGAACGTGACTTACAGCATCGAGACTTTGGCGGGCACGCAGGTGCAAGGTGGGTTGAAAAGCATTGATGGACAGGTCTCACTCGCGGGGCTAAAGCCGGGGGTTTACCTCCTACGGGCCGGAAGTCTGACAAAGCGCATCGTTGTGCTTTAGGGAGGCGGGAATTGGGGAGTCTCGATTGAGCCCTGATCGAAGCCTTCCAGGCTGAGTTCCAACCCACGCGAAGGGCTGATGTCAGCCTTCGGCTGGATCCACCCACCGCTATTAAAATGTACCTTTACAGGTAGGCTACCTAACCTGTCAATGATCATCCGTTACCGGTTTAAAGTGGCGAAGTCAAACTTCTTATAGATTACACCCCCGTCCCTTAACGGCTGTATTCACCAGATTCCTTGACCAACAACCACAGCAATGCCGAAACGCCCAGTGTCCCCGCCGCAATCCAGAAGATCAAGGATTTGTCGGCGGTATGCTCGATGTAGCCCCCCAGGTTAGAGGCCACAATTTGCGGCAGGACTACAGATAGATTAAACAGTCCCATCATCAGCCCCATCTTGCGTTGGTCAACTACTTCAGACATAATCGCGAAGGGCAGGCTAACGATCGCCGCCCAACCAACACCAACTACAGCCATAAGCACAAAGAAGGAAGTAACCGTTTGCCCCAAGTATACGATCATCAGGTAGCCAATTGCACTTACGGCAATGGCTATTGTATGCGTGCGAACCCTGCCTATTCTCTCAGCAACAGGCTCCAATACTAGTGCGGGCAGCAGGAAACCGACGGTATTCAGGATGGCAAAGGCCACACCAATGGTGAAGCCAATGTCGTTATTTTGCACCTCCGTGAGTGTAGCGTTAGAATCATAACCCATAATTACCTCCTTAATGTAGCCGAAGGTATAGATGAACATCGTCTGTACGCCCACCCAGGTAAAAGCATGGGCCAAGCAAATTTTTAGAAAGGCTGGCCAATTTGTTCCGCCGATTGGGACTGCGTTATCGGTTACGTGCGCGTCAATTGCATCCACACCAATGTCGGCAGCGCTCGCGACCCCATCGTCAAGACTTTCTCCCTCCAGTTCACGGGGCTCTGCGATAAAGAAGGTGGGAAAAACCGAAAAAAGGAAAACAACGATGGCGCCGGTGTAAATCAGGAAATAATTGCTTACGAAAGCTCCAATGAGGTAAGCCAGCACGCCGAAGAATCCGGAGATGGTCTGCATCCAGGTGTAGCCTTTTGTCCGAGCATCCCCCCCTGGAGTTACGTCGGCAATGATGGAGCGGGCAGGATTAAAGCTGATGTTGATTGCCAGGTCCAGGGTAAGTGCGACGGCAATAGCAATACCGATGATACTCTCTACCCCCAGTGCTGTACCAATCACCCCCAGGTTAGGCAACGCGAGTATCATCAGTGCCGCGATGATACCACCAATGACAATGAATGGCCTACGGCGTCCGCCCATAAACCAGACGTTGTCCGAGATGGCACCAATGATCACCTGTCCGAGAATACCGGCTACCGGTCCTGCTAGCCAGACGTAACCGATCTCCTCAAGGTTAAGTCCGTATTTGGTGTTCAGAATCCAACTTAAGGCGGCAATCTGGACACAGAGCGCAAAGCCCATCGCCGTGGCGGGCAATGACAAAAGGGCGTAGGTTGCCCGGGTGGGAGTTTGGTTTTTCACTACAATTCGAGTTTTGCAAAAATCAACTAAAATGAGCTTCTCAAAAGCCGGCACACTACTACCAACAAGAAGCTTTAAGACCGGGAAGATAGTAGAAAGTCCCAACAACTAAACACACGAATCAATCACCAGGGATCATTGCTCTGCTCGACCTACTGCTTAAAGCATGGTTTCACACGATCAAACGTTATCCTGAACAAGTGATTTTTCTTCAAATTTATTATGGATCATTAACATCAAAAGTCCAAACAGCACGGCACCAATTATTAGTGCATTATTCACAATTCCTTCAGCAGAAAATGATATTTTTATTAAAATAGTCGATATCACAAAGCCTGAATTTCTAATTATTTTATGAAATTGATCCGAGTAAAAAAACGAAGCCAACAACAATAGAACATCGGTTACGATCAAGATAGTAAAAAACTCCTCGAAGAATATTTTATTAATACTCTTGAATGCGCTAATACCGCCTTTTAAATTTGAAATTGAAGTAAAAACCCACTCTCCCAATGAATAGACTGCCAGAACCAACAAAATGGGCAACAGAAGAGATGCGATTATTTTCTTAAGGTTTACAAAAGTTTTAGTACTCTTCTTCTTTACCTTCCCTTCAGCAGGATTACTCCTTTTGATATTACTATAGAAGAAGTATATTATTACAAACAACAGTAGAGAAGTCAGCGCATCGTAAGTGAATTGTAAGTCAGACGTGGACTGAAACCAATTTAACGTTAACTCCAGATTAGCAATATCCTTGAAAATCCTCCTTATCACAATCAGTGTTATGATTTCATACTGCTTAGCTATGTAAATCGAAATTGACTTAGGCAGGTAAAATATTAATAAAAAAACCTCATACAGAAGGATAAAAGAAAAAGGAGTATATATCGCGGCAATAGGGTTGTTCAGAAAATTCGACTCAATATTTATTAGCCCATAATTAGCAAATCCGATTAAAGTTAAATGAATAACGTAACTAAGTATCGAGACCCCAAGAATTATTTTCTCACTCTTTTCTTTCGTTTTCTGCGAGAGCAGAAGACTATGAAGCCTACTTATAGACATTGAGTTCATCATTGATCTATTTAACCCAATGAGGTAAGAATTACCACCTATAAGCAGGCAAATCATAGAGATGAGGGTTAAACGAGGTTCCAAGTAAAAGGTTTACGTTTTTATCTTACAAGGCTTCACCCTTAAGCCCCCCAGTAGAAAATTTCAGCCCCCTTAAGAACGACTGGGGCATACTTTGACGAGAGTTTTAATTGAAAATTTTAGCTTTAGTCCCTGATTCACATTATTAGGAGCTTAACTAGTCAGGAAGATTCGGACCTACCTTAAAGCACCAAGCCGTTTACCGAGGCCCTCAACAAACCCGACTGTGAAAGTTGAAGATTCCAGACCAAATCAACTCGAAACCAAAAGGCCGAGTATCCCCTAGCTGACGTATCTTCGCCCACCGAAAAGCCAACCTTCATGTCAGTATCCACTAACAAAAAAAACATTCTCTTAGTAATCAGCCTGATTCTGGCTGCTGCCGCCAGCAGACTGCTTCCCCACTGGCCAAACTTCGTCCCCGTAGGCGCAATGGCCTTGTTCGGAGCAGCAGCTTTACCCAAGCGTTGGTTAGCGATCATCGTACCAGTGCTGGCCTTTTACCTTAGCGATCTGATCCTCAACAATACGCTCTACGCCGAATACTACGAAGGTTTCCACTGGGGCATGAATTACTGGACCTCCGGCGCCATTGTGCTTATGGTCGTCCTTGGCATGGGGCTTCTCCGAAATACTAAGTTTTCCTGGCTCAAGGTTGGCGGAGCTGCGATAAGTGCCACCCTGGTTTTCTTTCTCATTACCAATTTCGGTGTTTGGGCTTCGGGGATGATGTACCCCAAATCCGGAGCAGGTTTGGTTGCTGCCTACACAGCCGGGCTTCCGTTTTTGCTTAACAGCTTGTTGGCTAACCTTCTATTTTCCGGGGTACTGTTCGGGATAGCGCAGTATGGAGGCGTTATTACGCTTCTGACGTCGTCTCCATTAGAAAGCGCAAGCACACAAAGCTAGTA
>CAYPIM010000170.1:0-12411 GCA_964410795.1 uncultured Lewinella sp.
TTAATGACTTCGGTCAATTACCGCCGGTTCCTAATAAAGGGAGTCGGCGGTTTTTTATTAGAGCCAGAAAAATTTGAAGCGGATGGTTTGCCATTCTGTCTGGAAGTCGAACAGCGAAAGCTTAGTTTCAAAACCAGAGAGCATGAACACATTGGAGAACACTAAAAAATTAGCGATTACAAGGAGAGGAATCGCCAGATAGAGGCGCCTACTGATCCAAGTTGATAAATGACGAAGAAATATAACGCTGAGTCCCAGATAGACCGAAAAATCAACCAGTAGCCAGAGCGGAGCAAGCTCAAAACTCATGGAGGTCCAGGAACCATCTTTGATGAACGGAAAGGGGAAACCTCGGCCGGGCCTGATGACGGGGTCGCCGTACCAACTCAGGTCATACTCAGCAGTCAGGGTGCAGAAGGTAATGATTGTCAGGCCTAAAAGAACGATCTTATCAAGATGCTGTGGTGTTGGGTTCAAGGGCTCAGGGTTTTAGCTTAGATGCAAGCTTGCGGGAAATAGGTGTGTACGCTCCTTACCTTGCTTCTTAATCCATGCATTGCACCTGCGGCCGCGCCGGCTACTAGAAAAGTATACGCCCTAAAACATCCGCTTGCGTCGGAAATAGGCAATCACGGCAATACTCATGGCAATGGAAATTAAAATGATGCCGAAGAAAGCCCAAAGACTGCCCGATTCGTAAGGAACGGTTACGTTCATGCCAAAGAAACTCGCAATGACCATCGGGACGGTAAGGATGATGGTGATGAGCGTAAGGCGCTGGATGGTGATGTTGAGATTGTTGGAAATGATGGAGCCGAAGGCAGACATTGTTCCGTTCAGGATGTTGGTGTAGATGTTCGCCATTTCCAGGGCCTGCCCGTTGTCAATAATAATGTCCTCAAATAGATCGGCGAGGTCTTCATCGTGGCGGATAGCCAGGAAATCCGTACGTTTCATCTTCATCTTCAAGAGTTCATTACCGTTGAGTGCATTGATGAAATATACCAGCGACTTCTCAATACTGAGTAACTGTTTGAGCTCCTTATTCTGGCTACTTTCGTACAGCTCCTGCTCTATCATGTTACGCTTCACGTTGAGGCGCTTCAGGCAGGTGAGGTAACGGTACACGGTCTGCTCGAAAATGCGGAGGACAAAGTGTTGGCGACGTGACGGGTTTACGTTGCGCACCTTATTGTCTTTGAAGAGATTCAACACGGGGTGATTAGCCGAAGAGGTAACACTGATAAGGTGGTCTTCAACTAGGATCAAACCAATGGGGACAGTGATGTAAATACCTTCGTTGTCACCATCACTTTGCGAGAGGATAGGGGTATTTAAGACAATGAGTCGCGCATCATCTTCCCTTTCGTAACGGGAGCGTTCATCAGTATCCAGTGGGTCAGTTAAGAAATCAGGTGGAAGGCCAAAATCATTGGCTACCTGGGCCAGTTCCTCCGCTTCGAAGGGTGGGGTAAGGGAAATCCAGCAGCCTTCATTGGGCAGGGTCTCCATCTCTTCCAGACGGCCGTTGCGAGAGGCATAGTAGCTGATCATAGGGAGATGGTTTGGTTCCGAATTCGCGGCGGCTTATTCTTCTTTTTTTCGTTCGTTCTTTCCGAGCAGGATTCCGAGTTCCGGTAGGGCCATTTCGGGCTTGCGTAACTTCTCGGGAAGAAGGCGCGAGCGCAGGTGCAAAGAAAGCTTATTATTAGCAATGTTCTACTATACTGGAAAGTTTCGTTTCATGGCTTGATCTTTCTTTTCTGGAGGCTTTGAGTGAGGAGGAGATGGGCCTGTCCCTGGTACTCCCATTTATTAGAGTTCGTGTTTAGACGTGTACTTTTCTTCTCTACATCCTTAAACAAGTAACTAACGGTTACAAATCATACAGATTACATTACTGCTAGACACTTGGCTCCTTTTTGCTTCGGGGCTGCCTGAGTTGGTCCGTTGGGCCTGAGACGTGCACGAAGTACTGCGCAGCAAAACATGTAGGAGAGAGCGGGGAGAGCGGCAGAAAACCCCAAATGTCTAGAGTCATTACAGAAAAGGGAAGGGCGGCCACCCAGGTAGGATGACCGCCCCGGCGTTGAGGAAGGTTTAGGTCTCAAAGCCTATTAGTTACCGGACTACCAGGCTTCGGTTGGTGTACTTTCCGTCTCCGGAAGTTAGGCGGAGCGTGTACATCCCTGCGGGGATTCTACCTACGCGTACCGTAATCTGGTTGTCACGCCGCCCGTAAACCGTCTGGCTGTCGGATAAGAGGCGCTGGCCAGCACTGTTGTACAAAGTGAAGCTGACCCGTCCGTCTGAAGGCGCATAGACCTGAATCCTTGTCTCCGTCTCGACGGGGTTGGGATAAGCCTGGCCAAAGGACCACTGGCCGATGGCTGAGCCTTCGAGGCGAGCGGTTCTGATGGGGGAGTAGTCGAAGTTTCCGTCGCGGTCTGTCTGCTTCAGACGGTAATAGTAGAGCGGGCCAATGCGTACGTTTTCGTCGGTAAGCTCATAATTGCGGACGCCTCCGGAACTGGCGGCAGCCGGAACCCAGCCAACGCGGCTGAAGTCTCGCCCGTCTTGGCTACGTTCTACCTCAAAACCATCATTGTTTTCTTCGGTCGCGGTCTGCCAACTTAGATCAATTGTTTTTTCCCGACCAATGGCGGTGAAGTTGATCAGGTCAACAGGTAGCGCATTTGCACAGCCGTTGGCTACAGGCAGGTAAACAAAACCTGGATAGAGCAAACTACGAACCGACGCTTCATCTACCTCAAACCAATCGACCAGCAATGATCCGTAAATGTCCCGGAAATCATACTGCATCGGGATCCCCTCGTTCTGAGAGACTTGAGTATCTATGGTTGGGTTGTTTCCCAGAATAGTGCCAGAGGCACAACTGCCAAATACGAAGAGCGGAGCGGCAGTGCCGTGGTCTGTTCCTCGGCTTCCGTTAGAGCGAATCCTGCGGCCGAATTCGCTGAAGGTCATGCCCATTACTCGATCGGAGAGATCGTTGGCTTCAAGGTGTTGTTGGAAAGCAGCAATGCTATCGCTCAGGTCGGCCATAAGGTCGGCATGCCAGCCAGAAGTGGTGTCGTTGCCGCTGGTCTGGCTGTCGTGGGTGTCATATCCCCCCATTGTGACAACGTATACGCTTGTTTGGAGGCCGCCCTTGATGAGGCGAACAACATTGCTGAGCTGGTTGCCCAAGCTGGAAGCGGGATAGTTCCCGTCGGTATAGTCGGCATTATTGTTGGCCGCAGTTCGGATGCGATCTCCGTATTCGTTCGTTTGCTCGATAGCTACCCGTAGGAAACCTAGTTCGTCGCCATAGTTGTCATTGGGTAATGGCGTATTGCCACCGATGGTAAGGGTGGTAGAGTCAAATGGATTGTTGACCGTTTGGCTCAGGTTAGAAACTAGACCTTGACACGTTGCGTTGGCCACGTTACCCATAGAGATGGCGGGTGGGTCGGGAAACTCATCGTTGGGGTAACCCTCCGGAAATCCCGGATGATCAACCTCTAAGTGCCGGCCAAGCCAGCCCGTTTCCAGTTCTACGGAAGCATCCGAAGCTGTCGTCCAAATATCCGTAGACCGGAAATGACTCCGGTTTTGGTTGGGGTAACCGACGCTCTGGACAATACTTAATTGACCGCTGTTGAACATCGTCTGCATACCGCCCATGTTGCCATGGAACGAAAGACTGTTCGTAATGGGCTTAAGGCTTGAAGGAGGTAAATAGATGTTGGTCCGGACACTCTGTAAGGCACCTAACTGATCGGTAGGAATGAGGGTGTTAAGCCCGTCGTTTCCTCCAGCCAATTGAATGAGGACGAGCACTTTGTCTGAGTCCGGAGGTAATAAGGCACTGAAAACGGAAGAACCCGCAGCGCGAACGCCAGGAACGCCGGCAATGAAGGGGAGGCTAAAGGCTCCCGCACGGCGAAGAAATTTTCTACGATCCATGATTGGATGATATTTTTATGAACACCCGTTTGGGCATTCTGATAGTTGAAGAAGGAGCAGTAAATAGGAAAAATCATCTGGAATAGAAACCAGATAATCTGGGTGGTTACTGCAAGTTGAACTCAGCCATGCTGAATAAGGCCCGGAAGAAATCCCGTAACTTATTTCGTACGGGGTTCACAAAATCAGGGTTAAACGGGTTGGCCAGGTATTCGCCGTACTGGAGGCTCCATTCAAAATCAGGCAGACCTGGCAGAAGCTGTTCTTTAAGTGCGTCCAGCTGGATAGGGTCCAGTCCGCGGGGTAGAAAAATTTGTATAGACTCCGCAATGAGTTCATTCGGATCAAGAGGCGTTTCTAGCGCAGCAACGAAAGCGAAGTAGTCGAACGGACGTGGCTGGTAATCGTTATTGTTCCCGTTTTCTCTGGTGTAGATGCCCTGACCGGTATAGATATTGGCCATTACCTTTCGCCGCTTCAGGGTTGCTGACCCAATCCAGTTGCGGTAGAAGGTGGGTACCTGGTAATAGGCTTTCCAGCCAGCAACAGTAGGCGGGAAGAGGAAGTCCATATCCAGAAGGTGCCCTTGCCAGTGGTGCGCGCCGCCCACGTCATAACGTGTATGAAGGTTGTCCGTCCCCGACAGGTCCAGGTTGAGGTGGCTGAACCCTCCGAGTGGCCGCGCCATGGAGACCATGAATTCATACGGGCTTTTGATCATTGGCCCACGAACGGCCATGTCGTAAAAATGCTGAGAAGCCAGCAAGGCGCGTAAAACCGGGTTGATCTCGAAATTGTTGGCGAGCATTAGCTGAGCCATTGGCTCAATGACTTGCGCTTCAACGGAAGCGTTGATGTCGTAGTAAACGAAGAAGCGATAGAGCTCGCGGCAGAACGCCCTGGCGGTTTCTGCTTTTCCGAAGATAACGTTAATGAGTTCTTTGTATTCCTGGGAGGCGTCGTAACCGGGGTCATCACTACCAATTACGGCGTTATCAAAACGATGGCTCATGGTCTTGGTCCCAACAACGTGGAGGTCGGGGTTGAAGTAACTTTCCACAACGTCTACGCCGTCGCTCCACATTCCATTGTTTTGCCAGCCGGTGAGGATTTTAGCTGCCGCACGGACGTCGTCTTCCGTATAATTAGTATAGTCTTCGGTAGCAACCTGATCGCCTTTCTGGATGGTGAAAAGCTCCAGTAGTTCCCGTGCATAATTCTCGTTTGGGGTCCACTTGTTGTTAGTGTTTCCGTTGAGAAATTTGAGCATAGAAGGGAGCACGGTCACTTCTTCGATCATGGTCTTGAAGTTCCCGGTACCTTTTTCGTTGAATAGGTTTAGTGATTGGTATTCGGCCCGGTGTTCACCTACATCAGACATACCAAAATGATTGATCCAGAAAAGGGTCATTTTGGTCATGATGTTGAAATCATGATGAATGAGGTTTTGCCAATACCAACCCCGCAAGCTTTGATTACGGTATTCTCCTACATTGACCACGGGGTCATGGGACTTTTCAACCCACGTAGCTCCAACCGGCACCTTAGGGTCGTTTGGGAAATAGTGATTTACGGGAGGAGAAGGGAGGGAAGGTGCAGCAAGAAGCTGGTTTAGGGTAGCATTCAGGCCACCGTCTCGGGCAGAGACAATTTCTTCCTTTTTGGGACCAAAAAGGGTGCGTCGCAGAAGGTGTGAAGCCTGATCCCAGCCCCAGGGGCCAGCATATGGAGCTAGGCCACTGGCGACTACCGGAGCGGCCATTGAAGTAGTAGAACTCACAGTATAGTGTTGATGGTTTACAATAAAAGCATACGTCGCAGCCGTCGTTACGGTGCGTAATTCTTATGATTCATGTGTTGTAAACTGGAGTTCGTTTCTGCCGGTGCAACGGCTCTGGTAGGCCTAAGGTACTCTAAATCTGCAAATTCCGTAAAAGAAAAAGCTTAAATTATTAATCCGGCGTACCTAAGAGCCACAGAAGCAGCCCTAACTATCTATCTAAATGATTGACAGTTAATGGTTAAAACGTGATCTTGGATAGAATGTTTCCAGACTAAACTTGCGGCCAATTACACCACTCCTGAAAACTGCTTGAGGAACCGGACATCGTTCTCGAACATGAGCCGGATATCGGTGATGTTGTAGAGCAGCATAGCCTGGCGCTCAATGCCCATGCCGAAGGCATAGCCTGTGTACTTCTCGGGGTCGATGCCGCAGTTTTTAAGCACTTCGGGGTCCACCATTCCGCAGCCGAGAATTTCCAGCCAGCCGGTACCTTTAGTGATGCGGTAATCGTGCTCGGATTCCAGGCCCCACCAGATGTCCATTTCTGCACTCGGTTCGGTGAAGGGGAAGTAACTGGGGCGAAGGCGGATTTTTGTCTTGTCGCCGTACATCTCGCGGGCGAAGTGTAGCAGGGTCGCTTTCATGTCGGCGAAGCTGCATTTTTCAGCGATGTAAAGCCCTTCCACCTGGTGGAACTGTGCGTGGCTGCGGGCGCTGATGGTTTCGTTGCGGTAAACGCGACCGGGAGCTATGATCCGGATGGGTGGCTTATTGGTCTCCATGGTCCGCGCCTGGACGGAGCTGGTATGGGTGCGCAAAAGCATCTCCGCGTTATCGGGGCCGGCGGGCATCCCTGCCGCTACGTAGAACGTATCCTGCATGTCCCGGGCGGGGTGATCCTCCGGCGTATTCATGGCGGAGAAGTTGTGCCAGTCGTCTTCCACCTCTGGGCCTTCGGCAACGGTGAAGCCGATGCGTTCGAAGATGGAGATGATCCGGCGCATGGTCAGTGCAATCGGGTGGCGAGCACCAAGGGGCATGGGTTCAGACGGTGCCGTTAAATCAAACTTTGCACCCGCGTCCGCGCCCGCATTGTCCTGGGTCGCCGCTTGAAGCGCCTCAAATTTCTGTTGCGCAGCAGCTTTTGCACGGTTGACCAACTGACCAAAATCCCGCTTTTTCTCGTTGGGGATGTTGCGCATCTCGCCCATCAGGGGCTTGAGAATGTTTTTAGAACCCAGGTAACGGATACGGAATGCCTCTACCATTTCGGGGGTCTCCGCCGTAGCGTTTTCAATTTCAGTGATGAGGGCCGCTACGCGGTCGAATACTTCGTTTGCCATATGGGCGCGAAGATAGGGAAAGTGTATAGTAGTGTAGTAATGTAGTGCGGTAGTAATGTAGTCGCTGCCGCATTTAGTACTGTAGTATTGTAGTACGGTAGTAATGTAGTCGCTGCCGCATTTTGGAGTGGGGATGCTCGCTTCGCTCGTGCGGCTTCGCCTTGGAGCGAAAACGTACTCTAATGATGAAGGCCTCACGAACGAAGTGAGCATTCATACCCGAGCCGTGCGGCAGCAACTACCGTACTACACTACTACCGTACTACACTACTATCTTACTCCATCCCCGCCACCAGGTCGGCCTCCATTACTTCTGGGTCTTTCCGGAAGAGCGGTTGGATCTGCTTAAAAAACGCGGCGTGCTCTTCGTCGGCCACGTGGGCTTCAAAGTCTGCGTAGGTGTCCCAGCATTCCATCGTGGCGAACTGGCTGGGGTCTTTTTGGTCACGGATCAGGTAGAAGAACAGACAGCCTTCTTTTCTGCGGCTGTCCAGGGCGTGTTTCGCAAAGATCGGGGCGAAGTTGTCGGCATCATCAAGTTCAAACTTGGCGATCAGGTAGAGTTGCTTAGACATAGTTTTAGTCTTTTGGATTGTTTTTTAAGGCTGCCGCGCGGGAATGCCAGCTTTGCTTACAACGGCTTTGGGGTTAACAGGAAATTTGGGGTGGCTGTTCATCGCGCGCTTCTACTACGTGGCTTCCTGACTATTGAGGGCGAGGCCGCAGGTGCAGGGGAGGTTTTCGAGGCTTGAGCTCCTACGGGAAGGAAGTCGGGCTCGATTAGTCGTTTTTGTCCGTTTATATACGCATATATACGTAAGTACACGTTTAAAAAATGACTATCACCACCTGCGAAGCTTCTCTTTGTCAGCATGGAAAAGATACTGGTTGGTAAGGAATGGGACGGGCATTAGTCCGTTGGATCGCTTGGACACTTACAAATAATGATTTTCAGGGTAGAAACCATGTAAGCGAGCCAGAGCGCGTTGTGCATACAGTACCGAATATGGACTTGTATGCCTATCTTGTGTTGTAAACCTCACCTTCTCTGGGAGTTGTGTTTTACCGGCTAAATATGGGGCTGTATGCACAACTTATCGGTCCAGATAGTGGCTTTATGTGTAAGAGGGGTGAATAGAAGTATGTTGGGCTTCATTAAAATAAAAAAACAAAATAAATGGAAATAAAATTCCATATCACGTGAAGGAATATAATAAAATGTTTAAAGAAAAATAGAAAACGAAAGCACAACAAACGCTATACATCCATAGCGGCGAAACGCCGGCTACGGTGCATAGCGAGACCGTCAGACCGTGTAAAGAGTCCCCCAACTCAAGCATTTACGTCGTATCTTAACGTCAGTTACCGATATCAAGAAAAATTCCTAAAAAAGCCGGCCGCGCCCCGGCCCAATTCGGCCTTTTTGCCACACCACTGGAGGCGATGATTGCCCCCGACGCCGAGGTTCGCGTCATTGCGGCTTTCGTCGACCAGCTTAATTTACAGGAATTAGGCTTTAATGAAATTAATTCGATGGGGGCGAGTGCTTACGGCTCAGGGCCCTTGAAAAGGTCGACGGGGAGTTCAGTTTACTTGCCTGCTGCTAAAACATAACATCAGGAGGAGTATGTCGATTTTGGGCGTTTCCAACCTCCTTGAGCGCTTAAATGGGCGTTTTGCCGCTGTTTTATCTCTTTTTCCCGTGGGAGGCTCCGTGGAAGCTGGTGTTTTTATGTATTTTGTGATCGGCCACGGTGGCTGGTGTTGCAGACCTTAAGTCGGGCCTGAAAATCGGGTTTGGGGGTGGACTTATTACATAGACTCCCGTTAGCTGTCAGTTGACTTGAAAATGAAATGTAAACATACATATCAAATCTCAGGAAAAGATCAATCATGTACTTTACATGATTTCGTTCCTAACGTTCCAATTGATCATAATGGATATTGTATTTTTCACTCTCAAGAATTAAAATGGAAAATAAAAAACAACTTTTTAAAGTACCTGACTACATTAAGTAACAGTATTAGACAAAACAGATTAACCACATTTGGATTTCATGATTTTGTATTCACTGGAGAAAGTATAAAATTTGAAGGGAATCATGAAAATAAAGATCTCTTATATTTCAACAAAATGGGTTTTTTGCCCACTCTAACATTTTATGATTGTACCTTTTGTGCAGAGATTGAACTTGAGAATTGTAGCTTTAAAAGTTCAGTGAATTTTATCAATTGCACTTTCCAAAATGAAGTAACCCTTAATGGGTGTACGTTATTTAATGAACTAAATATCTTTGATACATGTCGGTTTGAAGAAAAATTATCTTTCTACAACCAAAATTTATTTTATAGTAATGTCAATATAGTTAACAGCGATTTTAGAAACGATTTGGATATTGATACTGCTGTCTTTCAAGGATCACTATTTATAGATGAGAATAGATTTTTGATTGAACAAGGATTATATGTTTTCTCTTGCGTACTTAACAAAGGCGCTTCTTTTAGAAATAATCTAAATATTGGATTATTTAACGTTGAAGAGTCTAGATTTTTAGAACAAAGCCTAATACTTAATTTATCGAATTCAACAAGTCTTCAATTTTCGAATAATTCAATATTAGGAGAAATTAGATTTCAAGGAAATCCAGAAAGTTTACTTTTCAACCCAAATACAGTATTAGAAATCTCTTCTGAAAATTTTGAAACAAATGTATCAAGAATCGTCTTCGATTACTGTGATATATTAAATCTAAGCGAAAATTTACTTAGAAAACTTACAGAATGGGAGGAAAGTGAGAAGGTAGTATTAAACGAATCAAATAAAATGTCAAGATTTAAGTCTATTCATTTTATTGAAACTAGGAGCATAAATAAAAATATAATTGAAGACGTTTGTACACTTGTGACAAGATTTTTTCAACATTTATTTAACAATAAACTTACAATAAGATTCGAAAGATACATTACAGAGAACAAGCTCAAAATAACGATTGAATCGAAATCATTAATAGCTCCAGATGACTTTATTTCCAAATACTCTGATAGTATAGTTGAAATCTTCAAAAGCAAAAGTTCATCATCTGAAATTCCGTCTGATTTAGTACTCCAAAAGATGCATATTTTTGAAAGAATACAAAACAGCACAGGAAAAAAACTACCAGATTTACAAGACGTTCTAAATTTAATCTGCTTAAACGAGAAAGAAATTCATATTAATGTCGCAGACAAAATTATTGTTGGAAACAATGTTATAGACAAAGCAATAACTTTATATTTAAGTGAATCTAATATTGACCAATTAAACGTTAACACTTATATGGATACAATATCTAAAAAAAATCATTTATGCAACATTGGAATAGTTGTGCCATTGCTAGAAGAATTAAATGGACTACTAAAAATATTTGGAGAGTATGAAATAGTAAAACCGAAAAACTCCACTCGAACGTATTATCGTGTTCAGGTTCCAACCTTTGATGCCTCTTCATCATTTAATGTTGTTTTGACGCTTTTAAATCAAATGGGAAATGTTGAATCTGCAATTTGCACGATGGATATGGTAAATAATTGGAACCCTGAAAGAATTTTGATAATTGGTATAGCCGGAGGTTTCTCAAGAAAACATCAAAAATTAGGAGAGGTCATTATTGCTGATAGTCTTTTATATTTTGAAGAACAGAAATTAAAAGCAGGCAAAGTCGAGTTCAGACCAGACATGTTAAAATCAGATAGAGAACTTTACAATCATGCTAGAACTTTATCAAATTACCCTAATATAGTTCTACCTAAGGCTCACTTTGGAGTTATAGTTTCAGGTGAAAAGGTTATCACAGACAATACTTTCAAGAACAAGTTATTCGAAATACATAGTAAGCTTCTCGGTGTTGAAATGGAAAGCTGGGGAGTTGCCGCGACAGTTTTTTCACATTTTCATCAACTTGGCTTTCTGACAATAAGGGGAATTAGTGACTATGCTGATCCAGATAAAAATAATGATTTCAGAGAAATTGCTATTCAGAATGCAGCGATTTGGGCTCACTCCTTTATAAGATCAAAGCCATATAATCCAATCGAAATTAATTTTAAAAGTGCAATCCAAATAAGCAATGAGACAATAAAAGAACTAGTAAAGAAACATGATCCAAATTTTGCTTTTGAACTCCATAAAAAGATGAATAAATCTATGGATTATGATGAGTTTAGAATTTTCTTAGATCTTATGGTTGCAGAGAACGAAGGAAATCTTAAGGGTGGAACAGATGAAGCTAAAATGGCAAATCTAATTGCAAGATTTAGAAGAAGAGAGAAATTAGAAGAGTTATACTATTATGTAGATTACTTCCTAAAAAATAGATAACCGACAGCTAACAATAGATATGATGCCATAGGCTATTGTACGCTTGCCCCCTTCCCCAAAAGCGTAACCACCTAAACTAGAAAAATCAGCTATTCTGAGCTATTCCCTAACAGGCTAAAAAAAACAACCCCCTAAAACAACCTAACCGAGTCAAAAAACCGATCAGCACTCTTATTGAGCCCGGAGGCTTGAAGGCTAAAAACCTTGAGTTCGTAGTAGCGATTATTGGCAACGCCGGCCAGGGTACGTGCGCTGGCGGTGCCTCCCTTGCTGGGGTAGTCAATGCGCCATTGCCGGGCCGGGAAACCGGAGATTTGTTTGTCGGAAGAGTAGATTACTTCCCCTCCAACGGCGATGGCGGCTTCTTCTTCTGTACCCGTCAGGAATTCACTCACCAACTCCAGACTATCGTGGTGTAGTGTGCCTTCAGGGTAATCTACGTAGCTGATGGCGTAAATAATGTTCTCGGCCTCGTCCTTATTGGGTGCTTGGAGAAAGAAGGTGTGGTAAGCTTGTTGACCGAGCCCCGTTTCAACCGTGTCGATTTTGTGCGTAAGAACGGCAGGGGCCAGCAACTTGAACCGCCCGTCAATATCATTGCGTTCCGCCCAGCGGGCCTGCTGCTCCCAACTTTTGTCGAGTGTTTGGGCCAGCATTGGGGTCTGGGCTGCTAAGGCAGTAAGGAAACTGAAAAAGAAGAGAAAGGCTAGAATTGATTTCCGCATGGGCTAAAGACAATGAATACGACAATAGAGTTGGTTTGGTGGGGTGATTTAAGACCTTATTAGGATAAGATGTCACTTTATGTTTTATCATATACTTAACGATTATACCGCAATTTTTAAGACGGGTATTGAGGTTTTAAAAGTGCTTTGAGTGGCGGGCTTATTCCCGTCTAGTTATTACCAAAAACCGTGTCATGAAAACTATCTTTCGTTTACTGTCCGTCCTGGCGG
>CAYPIM010000171.1:0-12338 GCA_964410795.1 uncultured Lewinella sp.
TAGAGGTGAATAACCTCATCGTAAGCAGCGGCGGCGGCCTCCATGATGGCTTCGGACATGGTGGGGTGGGGGTGGACCGACTTAACGATTTCCATTCCCGTAGTCTCCAGCTTGCGGGCAACGACCACTTCAGCGATCATTTCCGTTACGTTGGTGCCGATAAGGTGAGCACCGAGGAATTCACCGTACTTCGCGTCGAAGATGACTTTTACGAAACCTTGCTTTGCACCTGCGGCACTCGCCTTACCTGAGGCACTAAAGGGGAACTTACCCACTTTGAGGTCGTAACCAGCTTCCTTGGCCGCTTTCTCGGTGTAACCGACGCTTGCGATCTCGGGAATACAGTAGGTACAACCGGGAATATTGTTGTAGTCGATAGGTTCGGGGTGGTGCCCCGCGATGGCTTCCACACAGGTGATGCCTTCGGCAGTGGCTACGTGCGCAAGGGCCTGGCCCTTGGTTACGTCACCAATGGCGTAGATGCCAGGTACGTTAGTGCGGTACATCTCATCGGTTTCGATGAGGCCACGTTCGGTTTTGATGCCGAGGTCTTCCAGACCGATGTTTTCGGTATTGGGCGCCACGCCGGCGGCGGAGAGTACCACGTCACACTCGATGATTTCCTCCTTGCCCGTCTTGCGGTTCTTGGTGGTCACCTTGAGGGTTTTTCTGCTGGTGTCTACGGACTCTACGCTGGTGTTGGCTAGTACATTGATGCCTTTTTTCTTGTAGATCTTGGTCAGTTCCTTAGAGACATCAGCGTCTTCGCGCGGAACGAGGCCTTCGGGCATGAACTCAACGATGGTTACTTCGGTGCCCATGCTGTGGTATACGTAGGCGAACTCAACGCCGATGGCTCCTGCACCTATTACTACCATTCGCTTGGGTTGCTTGGGCAAGGTCATCGCTTTGCGGTAGCCGATGATCTTTTCGCCGTCGATGGGCAGGTTAGGCAGGGCACGTGCACGGGCGCCGGTGGCTATGATGATGTGCTCAGCATCGTAGGTCGTCGCTTTACCGGAAGGGGAAGTCACTTCAACTTTTTTGCCACGGACCAGCTTACCGGTGCCCTCTAGGACTTCAATTTTATTCTTACGCATCAGGAAGCTGATGCCTTTGCTCATACCGTCGGCAACACCACGGCTGCGACCGATTACCGCATCAAAATCAACTTTGGGCTTACCCACCTTGATGCCGTAGTCTTCAGCGTGCTGAATGTATTCAAAAACCTGAGCGCTTTTGATGAGCGCCTTAGTGGGGATGCAGCCCCAGTTGAGGCAGATACCTCCGAGGTTTTCGCGTTCCACGATTGCGACTTTCATGCCAAGCTGGGAGGCACGGATGGCGGCGGGGTATCCGCCGGGGCCACTGCCGATAACGATGAGGTCGTAAGCCATAGTTTTATCTGGTTTTTTTCGGAGGGCAAAGGTAAGAAATTTAGAACTTTAGTGAGCTTTTATTCTCGAATCTGTTACTTCGTCAAAGTACGGGAGCTCCTTGATGAAGCCCTAATTGACTTAGACACTAAGTCAGGCGCTACTCTTCTGTTTCAGGAATTAGAATTTCGTGAATTTTTTCATCTCGAACAACGCGAGGGCCCGATTGGTAGGAGTAGTAATTTGTAGTGCAATGCAGGGTCAGTCTTACTATTTTTGTTCCAGGCGGTAGCGCACTCCTGCCGCGTGCTTGCCAGAGGAGATCAGGAGGTTCAAGAAAGTTAAACCACCTTTTTATTGGCTGTTCTCCACTGTTGAAGTTTTGGATGTAAGTTATCAGAAACGCATTGAGGCGGTCTTTTTTTCGATTGTTTACATGGCTCGAACCATATTGATTCTCGAACTGCAAAATTTCCTGGTCAGTCCGCTCCTCCGTGAAAAAGTAAAGAATTTTTTTTGCTGATTCAGTACCACCGAATCCAAATCTATTTTTCTCTTCAGAAGCGTGCATGTAGTGAAAGTTATTAAAAGTAAAGTTGTAATCATATGAGCCAAAAAAATCTGGCGAAAGGCGATAAGCATCTCCTTTTGCTGTTTCTGCAGAGATGAAGGATATGTATTCAAAAGGTCTGCTGAACCATATTAATTTTACGGGATTACTCCAGTAGCTCGCAGATAATACTACTATAATTGCGAATAACATGCGTTTCAAGTTAAATAACTGCTCTATTTTGGCGGTGTCTTTTTTCCAAATGTAAAGCAGTAGGAAGACGTGAATACCTGCCCAGTACCAAAAGCATATCCCTGAACTGAAGAAAATACCTAAATGGAAAACGAGCGTTGCTAGTAATAATCTACGTGTCCATTTAAGCCGGAAGAAAAAGAATAGCATTCCTAATTCAACGCTAAGTGTCAGTATCTTAAGCGGAAGGTTGGCGTAGGCCATCCATTTGGTTAGAGTTTGAAGCATCTCTGCGCTTAAAAATGTATTCCAACCATATGCATAGGAATTTGGTAGGATATTACTGATTCGATCAATAAACATCCACTCGTAACTGAGCTTTCCGAGACCGGAAAAAAAGTAATTGGAAGCAATGACACAACCTACCATGAAGATGAAGTTGAGGAAGCTAAACTTATTGCTCAATAGCCAGAATAGATAAAAGGCGATGAACATCATCAGGAGGTGAAGCGGCATCAAAGAATCGGCAAGAGAGTATCCATTTAACAGTTCAAACTGACTGATAATAATGAGGACCAAGGACAAAAAGGGAATGGTGAAAACTGGTCGCCAGAAAATTAAAGCCGCTAATATTATTAATAGTATCCGGTCAAATAGGTGCAGCTGGTCTAGGAAGGTGTTGTATTCGTAAAAGGCGTGACGCCAGGCTAAACTGATAACCAGGAAGCAAATGACATTTCGCAGCTGAATACCGTTTTCGAAATTTTGCCATTGTACAAATAATCGCTTTCTGAAAAGTAATACTCCTGCTATTGCCGGAAGTAGAATATATACCTTGGTCGCAATTCGTTTTAAAAAGCCTAAGTAGAGTACTGGTTCGAAATAAGCTTGCTTTGGAAGCATAGTGTATTTGAAAAAAAATACACGTACGACGAAGAAAATAGCAAGGATGAAAAGAATTTGTAATGAGAAAACGAGGGTGAAGGGAGTTTCAAATTGTTTCTCATTCTCCCAAAAAGATAGCCATTTTTCTTGTAGCATATTTAACGTTGAGTTATTCATAAGTGCATCAGTTGCTTCTATGAAGCAAGATACAACCAAGTAGTAGGCAGGGCCTTGTCGGGTTTTACCGCACTAAGATTCGATCGGCAGCAACCTTGCTGAAAACAACTTCATCGTGCGCTGAATAGGAGATGGTCAGTGAACCATCAAATGCCTCCCGGTGATGGACAGTAATTACTGAGTTGAGCTTGAGCCCGCGGTCGTTTAGAAAATGAAGGAAGTCGTTGGAGTTATGGGCCAAGCCTACGATGGTGACCGTCTGGCCACTGGTACAGTCACTAAGCCGTCGGTGGTTGGTCTTTACGAAGTTCCCCGCTTTATCGGGAATGGGAGAACCGTGAGGATCTACCGTGGGGTAGCCCATGAGTTCATCCATTCTTGAGAACAAGTCAGGAGAATTAACGTGTTCAATTTGCTCGGCAATGGCGTGAACTTCCTCCCAGCCAAAGCCCATTTGCTCAACTAAGTACATCTCGGTCAGCCGGTGCTTGCGTACGATGAGCGCGGCCGCTTTGCGGCCAGCGGCAGTGAGCCGAAGGGGCTTATACTTCTCGTAGTGTACCAACCCAGACTCTGCAAGCTTTCGGACCATACTGTTGGCGGATGGCTTACTTACACCAAGGGAGCGGGACAGTTCAGAAACCGCCACTTTCCCTTCCGCATCAGCGAGGGAAATAAGGGCCTTAAGGTAGTTTTCTTCAGTTACGGTTGCCATGGAGGAGCAAAGATAAGCGGAACCATCATAACCGTCGTCTGAAACGCAAATCTTCGTTCTACAGTGGTAGTAGGCAACAAAGCCTTACCTTTCACTGTATTTATACGGTATTCCTAAGGCATCAAACGCTTTTCTTATCTCCCAATCCATGATACGTACTCTATTCATTCTGACAGTCTGTTTCCTGATGGCAGGTATTGCATCTGCTCAACAACGGTTGCCTGGTAACAGCAATATCTACGGCGCTACGGGGAAAGGGCTCGTTTATGATAATGAGATGTCTTTTAATGTCTCTTTAGCTACGCCTCGAAATTTTCTAATTGGGATGCGCTCTGGTAAGCTGATATCATTTGACGAAATGAAGTATTGGTCGCTTTCCTTCGGAGACCTTCGCCACAGCCGTGAACGCCGGGAAAACCCAGACCGGATCAACCTTTTAACCAACAGGGTTAGCAGGGCTTATGTCTTTGGTAAACAGAACCAATTGTACGCTTTACGTTTCGGTTTCGGGAAACGTAAGTACCTGAGTGAGAAAGCACGCCAACGAGGTGTGGCCATTGGTTATTCTTATGAATTTGGCCCAACCCTTGGTATTTTGAAACCTTATTACCTCGAAGTAGACGCCGGAGAGCCTAACAACAACCGAATTGTTGATATTCGGCATACAGGCATCAATACTGCGGAGTTTCTTAATCAAGACCGGATTTTTGGAGCCTCTGCCTGGACGCAAGGGATCAGCGAACTCTCCATCCGCCCCGGTGTTCACGTAAAAGCCTCTGCTCATTTTGCCTTTGGCGCATACGACGAAATGGCTAAATCCCTCGAAGCGGGTGTTTCTGCTGATTTCCTCCTTGGTAATAGTGACATCATGATTGAAAGTGATCTTACGCCGGGGGTGACCAATAGTCCACTTCATATTAACCTCTTCATTAATGTGCAGTTGGGTAAGCGGTGGTAGTGTGAATTTGTTAGGAGTTAATATTCTTCATAACTATTTGTGCCTCATAAGGGTAAGTGGCCGTCATTAGCTCTTTTTCTACAATTTCGTTGGGCAGTAAATTGGGCCATCAGCTATCACAAATTAACGAACTTCTGAGAATTAAAACACCTGTTTACTCAACTCCCAAATGTAAAATCCGCCCTCCACTTTGATTGACCGGGCTCGTGGATTTACCGATCACTACGCCTTTCTCCGGTGCGTGGTATTCTTCCTTTACCTCCCCAAACACATCCCGCAGTGTAGCGATCAGTTGGCCTTTTACGACGCGTTCCAGCAGATCGACATGAACCTGCAGTAAGCCACCCGTCTGGGTATAAATCCAGTAGCTCTTCCGGCAGAGAATCGTGAATTCTTTGGGGTCCAACTCCTCGTCGTCCGTCATTTTCAGGTAGGCTAAGACGTTATGCACCCCTACCAGACCACTGCGGATCATTTTCTTTTGGTAGACGCCAGGGTTGCCGACTTCGAGGGTGATGGCGGGGATATCCATCGCGTCTGCAGTTCCCCGAAAGGTGCCGTCGTTGGGCGGGTTATGGACGATGAGTTGCGGATGTTGTAGCAGGGCGAGCTTTCGGGTAATTTCTATGCTCATATCCGCGCGAACATAGTAGCTATTGATGCGTCCCCTACTGGCGGTATGGAGGTCAAGTAGATAGTCGACGAATTTGAGAAAGCGATTCACCAGGCGGTAGGCGTAGACCTGGCTGGCGTTACCATTTTTCTTGCCAGGCATGAGGTGGTTGAGGTCAGAGCCATCGGCGTGGAATCGTTGCTGGCGCGTAAAGCCAGGGATATTGACTACGGGAATGGCGACGACCGTTCCGCGCAGGGCTTCAACGTCAATATCGGCAAACAAGCGCTGGATGACAGAGATACCGTTGAGCTCGTCGCCATGGATGGCGGCGGTCAGGCCTAAGACGGGGCCTTCTTCTTTCCCTCGAGCAACCATAAGCGGTATGAGCATGGGGTTACCCATCCCGTCACTTGTTAGCCGCAGCCAGTAATGGCGAATGGTGCCGACGGGAGTGTCTTCGAGATTGAACTCCAAAACGATCGGTAGGCCGTTAAATCCTTTCCTGGAGGTAGTTGTAGATGCCATTGATGGTTTGTTGTAGCACTGGTCGGCCCGTCTGGGCTTCTGCCTGTGGGAATCCGCCGATGCTATTGGTATTAAGTTCGGATAAGACGCGTTTCCCGCTGTCATCCATTAGTGTATCCGCCCCGAAGATGACGATGCCTTTCTCCAACAGTACGGGGGCGATGGCGGCAATCATTTCTTCTTCTTCGGGGGCTATTTCGGTAGGTACAGAAGTCCCTCCCTGGGAGACGTTACATAACCACTGGCCGGGAGCAGGAATTCGGAGGCTGGCACCCATTATTTCGCCATTGACGACAAGGATTCTTTTGTCGCCCTCAGAGACGTTCTTAAGGTACTTCATGGCCAGGTAATTCCCCGCTTCGATATCAGCGCTGGTGGTGTCCAGCCATTTATGAAGGGGAAACTGTTCGCCGCCAACTTCGGCTTGGTCGTTCATTATCCGGACGAGGCCCCGGCCACCGTATTCCTGTAAAGGCTTAAGTACAATGGGATGTAGCGTTGCAAAACGTTGCACTTCCAACTTACTTTGCACCCTGCGCACCGCCGCCGTAAAGTTCGAGAAATTCAGTAGGTATGCCTTACTTCCCGTTTCAATTATTCCGGCGGGATGGTTGATGACCAGGGGGCGCTCTTCATCTTCAGAGAGGCTGAAGTTTTCTGGCGCGGACGCAGGAAAAAGGGGAGTTAGATGAGCAAAGAAATTCTGATCTGCCGGCGGAGGTAATCGTAGCCAAACTACGTCTGCTTCACCATACTGTAAGTGATCAGCAGAGGAAGAAAACTGCTTGCCAGAAGGATCAAAACTAAAGTTTTCCTTCGCGGTCAGCCCATATATGGCGGCTTTCATTTTTCCCGTGAAGAAGGCATTGTTGCGGTCATCTCCCCTGCTTGCGATAAAGACAAAAGCCGTGCGGCTATCCTTTACCAGCTTTCGGGTGAGGGAGTAGAGCGAGTTTTGTTTGCTATGGCCGAGATGATCCGTAAGGATCAGAAACTTGAGCTTTCTCATGATAGTATTTCGTCGATCAGGGCCGCGTCATCGTTGAGGCTTTTGAATAGTCGCATACTGAACTTACCTTTCTTAGTGTAGAGTTGCTTGGCCATTTTGTCGATGGCGATGGTCGAGAGCACTGTTTGGATGTAAGCTTCAATAAGGTCATCCAGGCCCACTCCCATGCGGTTGAAGTCGCGCCGGTCCATTAGCATTAGTCGGTTAACGTCACTGGACCACTGGTTATCGCCCAGTTTCTCGGAGAGGTTGGTGCCGAGCATGGCCCAAGAATCATCGTTGCCGGTGAGTTCGTTGGCCAAGGGAGCACGAGCACGACGGCAGTAGCAAGCCAGCGGGCGGATGCCATCGGTGGTGCTACTCACCATCATACGGATATCACAAACGTGGGTTTTACCTTGCTTGTTTGGAATGGTGCCAACATGGAAGTAGCGGCCGGTACTGCTGTTGGAACTCCATTGGTAATTACCGATCAGGCTTTGGACGATGTAGCGATCATAGTGGATATCGGTCGCCATGAAGGCTTCTAGTTCACGCGCATTGGTGATGGTGTAAACTCCTTGGCCGGCGTTGCTGTAGGGAATCTTGACAACGGCCTGACCGCCCCAGCGAGCGATCCAAAGGGGGATTTCATTTTTAGCGACGTCGCGAATCGTCTCCGGGGCGTTGATCTTCAACCCGGAACCGTTGAGTTCACCGTTGAAGAAATCGTAGGCTTTGGCGGCGACCATCTTGTTTCGTCCACCGGCTAGGCAAGCGACAATAGGATTCAGAATCTTAGTGCGACAGTTCAGCGGCAGGCGCGTCCACGGCTTCTGTGTAACGTAGCGGAAAGCGGCACGGATGGGTACCCACTGCTCACCTATCCGGGCGTGAAGCTGGTTACCTTCGAGCTTAAGATTTCTCGTTTCGGCTCCTTCGTAGTCAGTTATGAGTAGAACTTCTTCGTTGAAAACATCGGCGATGACAGCAGCGTAGCCAGTGGTCTCCATCGGGTTTTTATCGTAGAGTACCGCTAGTTTTCCCTCCACTTTAGGTCCGCCCGTTTTGCGCTTGACTAAGGGAACAAAGGTGCGCTCCACCAAGCGACGGTAGCCACCTTCTTCCTGGTGATCATCGAGTAGCGGCATCGATTTCTGCCCGCTAGGGCAGGAGTTGTTTTCGATGACGACCATCTTGCGATTGCCCTTTTCCGTAGTGGCGTGGATGAGGTCAGTGCCACTCCACAGAAAGTACTGACATTGGTATTTTAGTAGCTCTAGTAACTTCTCCCGGTCCGTCATTGGATTGAGGTGACAATACCTGCTGACGATGCGTTCAGTTGAGAGGTTAAGAAAAAAACTTACTAGCGGATGAATGGTGGCGTTCAACGCCTTGGGGTACCAGTGTGCTTCGGCCTCGAAGCTGCCCGGAGTGATGGTCCGGACGGGTTTGTTTTGGATCACTTGCGTGTATGGTTAAGGTTACAAAGCTACGTGCGGTTTTGTAAGTATGAAACATGTATTGAAAATATTTTTCGGTCCTTACCAATACGGCTGTAATCACCTGGCTTTAACCACAAAAACAAGAAATTCAAACATCATTACCTTTGCGCGATCACAAGCAAAGTTATGATGAACACTATCCGAGTCTGTATCTTTTTGTTGTTAATATTACTGATCGTTGGTTGCGACGGTGAGGAAAAAACAGCGATAGAAAACAATAACTTTAGCCCAACTAATGAGACTGTAACGAACTTGTTTGCCCTACAGGAACCAGCGGCCTCGGGAATTGAATTTGTCAATTCTGTAGAAGTCAGCAAGGAGTTGAACTACGTTAACTACGCGTATATCTTCAACGGCGGAGGAACGGCGATGTTGGATTATGACCAGGATGGGTTAATGGACCTCTTCTTTGTCAGTAACCAAAAAGATAACAAGCTATACCACAACAAAGGCAACTGGAAGTTTGAAGATGTGACTTCGAGTGCCGGAGTAGGTGCCAGTGGTGGCTTAAAGTCCGGAGTGACAATTGTGGACATAAACGCTGATGGTTTCCCAGATATTTACCTGGCCAGAACGGGACTACAGAAAAACGACGGCCCCCAACCTGAGCGCAAAAACGAACTCTTCGTTAACCAGAAAGACGGAACCTTTAGGGAGGAGGCAGCGCGCTACGGATTGGACAGCGACCGCGCTACCAACCACGCCAATTTTTTTGATTACGACGGAGATGGTGACCTGGACTGTTACCTTTTGAATATTCCGACAGATTTTAGTGCCGTCAATAAGGCACGTGCGCAGCAAACCAAAAACGGAATCAAGCGCATTACCACACCCGCACATGACTACGAATCTGATCAATTGTTGCGCAATGACGGCACTCACTTCACCGACGTAACAATGGCGGCGGGCCTGTATAACTATGGTTTCTCACTCAGTTCGCTTATCCATGATTTTAACGGAGATGGCCGTTTGGACATCTACATCGCCAACGATTATATCGACTCCGACAAGTTGTACATCAATAACGGTAAAGGCCAGTTTACAGACCAGGCGCCCAACTATTTTCGCCACTCATCACTCAACTCGATGGGGAGTGACCTGGCGGATCTGAACGGAGATGATTTGCCCGACCTGGTTTCGTTGGATATGCTAGCCGACGATCTCGTTCGCCAGAAAAGCCTGGAAAACGGTATGCGCTCCGATCGCTATAATTCACTCATACGGCTTGGTTACGGACACCAAATGATGCGCAACCAAATGCAGATCAATAATGGTAGTGGATTTTCTGAAGTAGGAGAAATGGCCGGAATTTCCGCCTCCGACTGGAGTTGGGCGCCTTTATTAGCCGACTTTGATAACGACGGGAATACCGATGTTTTCATCTCTAATGGATTTCGTTATGACATAACAGATATGGACTTCATCGCTTTTACTTCCGATTCTCTTACGGCTACAGGAATGCTAGACGAGGCGAACGTTGAGGCCTTTAAAACTTACCTGTCGTTGATTCCAACGGCTCCTCAGCCCAATCACCTGTACCGCAACCTTGGTGACCTGAAGTTTGAAAAGACGGCTGAAGCCTGGGGCGTTGGCGGGAATAATTATTCAAGCAGCGCCATCTATGGAGACCTTGATAATGATGGAGATGTTGACCTGGTAGTGGCGACATTAGACTCCCCCCCCTTGGTATATCGTAACCAGGCGATTGAAAAAAACGCAGGAGGTAACTGGCTGCAAGTCAGTGCTAAAGGCTCGGAGTTCAATCCTGCTGGTTACGGGCTAACGGCTACGGTTGTTGCGGATGGACGGCGTTTCCTGCGTGAACTGCAACCAGTTCGTGGCTTCCTTGGTTCTGTGGACCCGGTAATGCAATTTGGGCTAGGAGCGGTGAAAGACGTGGAACGTCTCGAACTTCGCTGGCCAGATGGGAAAACTCAGGTTCTTCAGGACATTGCTGTGAACCAACGCCTTAAGGTTGACCATAAAAATGCAGGCCGCAGAAAATTAGGGGGCGCGGCCGCAGGTGCAAAGTTGTTTTCTTACCCTGCGGATCAGCGGGGGCTTAAGTTCGGGCACCGGGAAAACGCTTTTGACGACTTTGATCGCCAGGCACTTATTCCAAGAATGTTGAGCAAAGAAGGGCCTGCTCTGGTGAGCGGAGATATTAACGGAGATGGCCGGGAGGATATATTCTTCGGGGGGGCAGCCGGGAGCGCTTCGGCTATTTTTCTCCAAGAAAGCGACGGTACGTTTAAGGCTGCTAAGGATCAACTACCGGCTGCTGATAAACGCTACGAAGACGTAGATGCTTTGCTCTTTGACGCGGATGGCGACGGAGATGAAGACCTTTACGTTACTAGCGGAGGTAGTGCTTTCCCCAACGGATCAGACCGGTACCAGGATCGGCTCTACCTAAACGACGGAGGCGCGTTTAAGAAGGCTGCCTTGCCAACCATGCCTACGAGTACAGGTTCCGTTGCAGTCATTGATCATGATGTTGACGGTGATTTGGACCTGCTGATTGGCGGCCGCTCCGTACCGGGGGGCTATCCGCGTGCTCCACGTTCTTACCTACTACAGAATGATGGCGGTGTATTCAAGGATGTAACGGCTAGTGTTGCGCCTGAGCTAGCCAATATTGGCATGGTGACCAGCATTGCGGTAGGTGACCTAGAAGGAGATGATCGTCCGGAAATCGTTGTTGCAGGAGAGTGGATGCCCATCACAATCTTCACTCCCGGAGATCAAGCTTATCACGCCACTACTACTAGCCCGGCGGGCACCGCCGGTAACTGGCAAAGCCTACTAATCATTGACCTGGACGGTGACGGGCAAAACGAAATTATTGCTGGAAATGAGGGCACCAACAGCCGTTTTAAACCTTCCGCTGATCGTCCTATTCGCCTTTACGCAGACGATTTCGACAATAATGGTATGATAGACCCCATCCTGACGGTTGCGAATAAAAACGGCTTGATGGTTCCGATGACCACAAAGGCTCAATTTCTGAAGCAATTACCAGGCATGAAGAAGAAGTTTGTCCGTACCCGCAACTACGCGAACGCTTCCATCGAGGATATCTTCACTTCGGACCAACTCTCTAAAGCAATCACTTTTGATCTTGAGATGGTTGCGTCTATGGTTTTTCGTCGTGCAGGAAATGCTTGGGAGTCAAAACCATTACCAAGCCAGGCCCAGGTAGCTCCCATTCGCTCTATGCGCACCTCAGATTTTAACGGAGACGGTAAGCCCGACCTGTTGTTAGTAGGCAACGATTACTCGCTCAACGTAGAAACGGGCAGAATTGATGCTGGTAATGGAGTCCTGCTACTGAACGACGGCAAAGGCGGATGGAACGTACCACCTAACCGCACCCATGGTTTCTGGGCTAGCCTGGATGCCCGGCGCCTCACATCGGTCAGGTTAGCCGATGGTAAGAACGGATGGGTGATCGCTAATAACAACGGGCCAGCGGGGATTTACCTGGAAGAATAAGACGGGAAATTATGATCGGTTTGGCCCTACAAAAGAAATTCAATTTCTCCGTTCCCCTCGTACCGTGCGCTAACTGCACGGAAGTGGCCCAGGTCGTCTCGTTGCCGTCGTTTAACGGTATAGTCGGCAGCGCGTAAAACGTCGGAGCGTATTTTACCGAAACGAGTAGGTAACTGGCTGGCTCCCTGGCCAATAGCCATACAACACACCAAGGGGGCTTCCATATCTTCGCATAGGCGGTATACGAAACTGTCCATCGCCAGCCGGACGGCAATCTCGCCTCTGGCATCGATGAGCGAAAGCGGTATGTTGGGGCCTGCGGGAACCAGCAGGGTAAGGGGGCGCTTATGGTAGGA
>CAYPIM010000172.1:0-12265 GCA_964410795.1 uncultured Lewinella sp.
TTTTTTAAAACCTCCCCTTGCACCTGCGACCGCGCCAAAAGAAACGCCTCCGCCACAACAATCGTGACGGAGGCATTCTTATAATGATCTGGTTTAAACTGTACGGACATTTACCGCCCAAACAGACTAATTAATTCGCGTCCCACCAAACCGATGCGGTGATCACGTCGCCACCAGAAAGACGGCTAACAGCAGCCTCGTAATTAGCTTTATTCGTTAGGTCCTCGCTGATGGGATAACGCATCCGTCGGGGTACGGCATTGGGGCTTTCGCCAGCCGTGAGTCCGGGCGTAATTGCCGGGAAGCCTGTACGCCTGAAGTTGGAATAAGCCTCAAAACCGTCAAATAGCAGCGCGATCCACTTCTGCGTATTGATGAGTTCCATACCATTAGCATCGTCCCATGCAACGGCATCTTCGGCAATCAATGCATCAACCTGAGCATCCGTAATTGCAGCAGCGCGCGGGTAAAAAGCCAGTTGCTCACAGGCGGCACGAACGCCAGCCTCATACGCATCTTGAGCACTGCCGGAGGCCCAACCCCGCATAATGGCCTCTGCTCGGTTGAACTCGGCTTCGGCTACGGAATAAAAGATAATCGGCGAATCATAAGCGACCATCACATCGTGATTCGGCAGCGCAAAGTCATATATAGTAGCGATGTCTGCTCCGTTTGCTTTACCGAGGTATTCATCGGGGGCTACCGAGCCATTCTCTGAACCGTCGCTGTTGTACTGGCGCGCTAAAATTGGCAACCGGGGATCATTAGCTGCTTGAAGGCGCATAATCATCTCATCGCTAAAGGCAAAACCACCGCCGCCGACGCCAAAGTCGTTAAATACTGAGCCGATACCACTATTCAGTGGGCCTCCGTTGGCACTCGTACTTGCGTCGAAACGCATTACGGCTGCTTCCGTCATAAGGCCTCCGGAAATAGCTTCGCTGGCAATCTCCTGGGCCAACCCGGGGTTCACTTCCGACATTCGCATGCCTACGCGCAGCAACAGGGAGTTACCAAAACGTTTCCAGCTGTCTACATCACCGCCATAGAGTGGATCAGAGTTACCGACCTCTGGCCCGTTGCCCGGAGACAACTGCCCAATGGCCTGACGTAATTCAGCTACGAAAGCACCGTAAACCGCCTCTTGGGTATCATAGCTGGGCTGTGGGAAATCGCCCCCTTGAAAAGCTTCAGCGTAAGGGATGTCTCCGTACATGTCCGTCACCCGTTGCATAATGAGCACTTTGAAGATCATAGCCATGGCCTCCACGTTCGTACCCTCTTCCTGGTTGATGATGGTTTGAAAGTTCCGCATGTAGGTACCGTATGCTTCATTCCAGTAAGCGGACAACCAGTCTTCGTTGGTCGTATTATAATTATCCGGGGTCCAACTTCCTGAAAGTTGTTGCGACCACTGGGAGGTATAGATCAGGTTTCCCCGCCAGGTTTCGTAACGACTGGAACCAGCCCTGTTTATGGAGTAGTTCAGCAGGAATTTTGAATCCAGCGAGGTGGCGGCCTGGGGATCAGTATTGAGTTCTGCAAAGTCTTTGTCACACGAAGTGAGGGGTAGAACAAGACAGAAGAACAAGACCGCAGGAACGCGTAGTAGTTGATTTAACTTAATCATTGTTTATGTTTTACGTTCGTTTGCTGGTAGTGAACTTTTGGAGCCCAGCACGTGTGCGGTGGAAAGAAACTTGGCTTTCCGTACACCGCGCGCTGCGCACTCACCGGCCAGAGCAAACGGTGGGAGTTAGAGTTTCACATTCAGGTTAATGCCAAAGGAACGGGTGCTCGGGATCGAGCTGTACTCGAAACCACCGCCGCCAATGTTGTACACCGCCTCGGGGTCGAGACCCAGGAAGTCCAGCCCATTCTGCAGGAAGAACAGGTTCCGCCCGGTCAGAGAAATGCTAAGGTCACGCAGCTTAGTACCTCCAACCTGAACCGTTGGGAAGGTATACCCAAGGGTTGCCTGCCGCAGCTTGATGTAGGAAGCATCGAAGATGCTTTCACTAGCAGCATTACTAAGGCGGCCGTAGTAATCGTCTAGCGGTGCCGCCGTAGAATTGGCTCCACCCGTGGCGGTTACGCCAGCGCCTACGATCTCAAAGTCAGCATTTTCACGTCCAACGAGTGTCATGGGGTGGCTTCCGTTGCCAATGGCAAACTGGTTGGTGATGGAGAAAATTTCTCCCCCTTGCTTCGTATCAAAAAGAAGGCCGAGGTTCCAGTTTCTCCAGCGGAGATTGGAATTAAGGCCGCCATACCAGTCGGGCTGGTAGTTGCCGAGAATTTCCCGCTCCGGAGCGATCATCGGCAAGCCTGATTCGTCGTGAATGATTTGCCCGGCGGCGTCGCGCATCAGTACCGTACCGTAAATACTGTTTACCTGACCACCTACTTCGGAGAGCAGGTTCGCGTTGAAGCGAGCAGATTCTCCGCTGAGGTTGTCAATACCGTCGGCAAGTGCAACAACGGTGTTGGTGTTAGAGGCAAAGTTGAAGGTAAGGTCCCAACGCAGATCGGTCTTCTTAATCGGAGTAACGTTGAGTGCCATCTCGATACCGGAGTTTTGTACATCACCGGCGTTCAGGAAGTAACGATCGTAACTGGTTGGCCGGGGCAAGCTGGCCTGGAAGAGCTGATCCACCGTATTCTGCTGGTAGTACGTCAGGTCAAGCCCGACACGATTGCGGAAGAAGCGCAAATCCACTCCAACTTCTAAAGACTTCGTAATCGTCGGCTTCAAGTCTCTACCGGGGAAAGTTCCACTGGTGATCCGCCCTAAGGAGGCTCCGCCAAACTGTACACTCTCGATGGTGAAAGTGGGCAGTAATAGGTAGGGATTCGGTGCACCGTTACCCGCTACACCGTAGCTGGCCCGCAGTTTACCAAAAGTAAAGGTCTCGTTCTCCATTTTAAAGGCTTCGGAGAAAAGGATACTAGCCGAAGCGCCACCGTAGAGTGCGGAGTTATTAGAGCCATCGGGGTCGTTGGGGTTCGTAAGGGTAGAATACCAATCATTCCGCAAGGAAAGGTCAAGGAAGAACACCCCTTTATAATCGATCAGGGCCGTACCGAATAGACCGTTGGTTTGTTGCTCGTTGATCCGGTAAGTACCAGGGTTCCGAACCGCCATATTGTTGATATTGTACAGGTCAGAGACGATGAACGTATTGCCACTCACGCCGTAGTCATAACGGCTCCGGGGGTTCTGGACCCCTCCAAGATTGACGCTCAGGCTAATGTCTTCCGTTAGCTGAGGGCTTAGGTTTAAAATCAGGTCTCGGGTATTATCATTGGTCTCGTAATTAACCTGATTGATGCTACCCTGTACCAGGTGCTCAGTTCCGGGGGCGTTGGCGTAAAAATAGTCGAAATTCGTATAATCGATCGCGTAGCGTGCCTGGAGGCTGATCCAATCGTTGAACTCATAGCGGCCAAGAGCGTAACCAATAACCCGTTTTTTATCATCACGCTGCTGGTGCTCAAACGGCCCCCAGTAAGGATTAAGCGTAAAGGGGTTATTCGCACTCCATGCAACGGCCCTGCCGTCTTCAAAGCGGCGTTGCTGCAGCATCTCTACGGAGATATTATTCGGTAATCGGCTGAAGGCCTTTCCCGGATTACTCGGGTTATCAGAGAGGTTGATCCGGTTGGTTGCTTCTTCCTGAATGTAGTTGGCCTTCATCTCCAGGGTGAACCGATCACTGAGCTTGAGGGAGGTAAGAAGGTTAACCGTGTAACGGTCATAACCTGAATTCGGGACGATGCCTTCATTGGTAAGGTTGGAAAGCGAAAGGCGTGCGTTCATCTTTTCAGAACCGCCACTCATTGCCAGGGTGTTGATCCAGGTTTGGCCGGTCTCGTAGTAGTTGAGCAAATCATCCGAGGCCTTGGCAGAATAAGGGCGGGTGACACCATCAAAATAGACCATTGGGCTCCCATCAAGACGAGCACCCCAGTTGGCGGGGTTTTGGGCCGCTTCCTCCTGGGTTGAAGGTTTCATACCGTTCATTCCCTGGCCATATTCAGATTGGTAGAATTCCGGGAAGATGGCAGCTTGATCAATCGTAAAGTTGGTGGTGTATTCAAGGTTAAGCCCTGGGGATGCAGAGCCCTTCTTGGTGGTAATCAGGATAACGCCCTGGGCACCGCGTTCACCGTACAATGCACCTGCGGCCGCGCCCTTCAAGACGTTCACACTCTCGATGTCATCAGGGTTGATGCTAGACAGCCCGTCTCCGCTATCTATACCTCCCCACATTCCGGCAGAGTTGAGGTTAGTATTATTGATGGGAACACCATCAACAACGATCAACGCCCGGTTGTCTCCCGAAAGGGAACCCAAACCGCGAATAACGATATTGGTAGAGCCCGCAGGGCCAGTCGTTGGCCGGGTAATGTCGAGGCCAGGAACCTTGCCCGCAAGCTGGGCAGCAACGCTGACCTCCTTTGCCGTAACAAGTTCGTTACCGTCAATTTTGGTTACAGCGTACCCTAGTGCTTTCTGGTCTTTTTTCATCCCAAGGGCCGTGACGACGACTTCATTAAGAATGGTACTCGATTCGGCAAGCTGGATATCAATGACCGTACGGCCATTCAGCTCGACCAGCTGGCGCTCAAAACCCGTAAAGCTGAACTGTATTTTGGAACCTTGGTTAACTGTTAGGTAATAGTTGCCGTCTAAATCGGTAACGGCGCCGTTCGTTGTGCCCTGTTCAAGAACAGTGACACCGGGTAGCCCCGTGCCCTCGGAGGCATCGGTTACTGTGCCACTGACCCTGACGGTCTGGGCAACGGCCATTGCTCCGCAAAAGAGCAACAGGCCGCAAATGAGAAGATATCTTCTTAGCATGGTTGAATATGGTTAAAATGAAAAGTGGGTGTAGAATGGTATGTAAGCCCGGTTAGAACCGAAAAGACAGATAAGCACCAACAATTCTTGCCGTGCACTTTGAAATAATAATTCGATTTATGGGCTTCTCCTGCTAAATTTAGCATTTAATTTACAAATTACCGAATTTAAAGTATATGTATAGACATCGAATCTTCATTAACTTCCTTCCCTTCTTATTTATTTTCTTTTACTCCCATCTGCTCACAGGCCAGCTGATATTCAAGCCGTTATCTCCCCGTGAAACCGGCGTTCGCTTTGAAAATAAAGTAGTTGACAAGCCCGCCCATAATATTCTTATTTATTCAAATTATTACGGCGGGGCGGGCATCGGCATTGGTGATTTTAATCAGGATGGATTACAAGATATTTTTTTTGCGGGAAATCTCGTTGCGGACGAGCTTTACATGAATGAAGGAAATATGAAGTTTGCGCGGACGCGGGATGCAGGGATAGTTGAAGATAAAGGATGGTCCTCCGGCGTCGTCGTCGCAGACCTCAACCATGATGGCTGGCCAGACATTTACGTCACCCGAGAACTCTACGACGAAGACGCTACCCGCCGCGCCAACCTTTTCTACCTCAACCAAAAAGACGGCACCTTCCGCGAAATAGCTCGAGAAAGCGGTATTGCTGACGAAGGCCGTAGCCGCCACGCCCTTAGTTTCGATTACGACGGCGACGGCGACCTCGATTTGTACGTCCTCAACCAACCACCCAACCCTGGCAACTATTCTAAGCTCCTCGGCACTGACCTCACCCTCCCGGAATACCGCAGCAAGCTCTACCGCAACGATGGCAACGACGCCGAAGGAAGGCCCCTATTCGTTGATACAGGCAACGCTTCTGGCCTCGCCGACGTCGGCTTCCCCAACTCCGCCATTGCCGGAGACTTCAACGGTGACGGCAACACAGATCTCTACGTCACCCACGACTACGATGCGCCCGACCGCCTGTTCATTAACCTCGGCAACGGCAAGTTCGAAGACCAGATCAAAAGCAACACCGGCCACACCTCCTTCTACAGCATGGGCGTTGATGCTGCCGACATCAACCAGGACGGACTGCCCGACCTGATGACGCTGGACATGGTCGCTGAAGACAACTACCGCCTCAAGGCCAACATGAGCGGCATGAACCCGGCCGCCTTCGATCAGGTCGTCCGGGCCGGCGGCCACTACCAGTACATGTTCAACGCCCTGCAGCTGAACCGGGGCCAAGGAAAGTTTTCCGAAATCGCTCAGCTCTCCGGCGTAGCGGCAACGGATTGGAGTTGGGCCAACCTCTTCGCCGACTTCAACAACGATGGACGGCAAGATCTCTACATCACCAACGGTTTGCTACGCGACATCCGCAACACCGATGCCGCGCAGGAATTCTCTACCTACGTTTCCAAAAAAATCAACGCCTACATCATGGCCAATCCGGACGATGCGGACGTGACCATCTACGACGTGATTGACCTAAAGGAAGCCCTTGATATTATTCCTTCCCAACCACTAAGTAACTATGCTTTCGAAAACACCGGAGATTATCGCTTTACGCCACGGGCCGAAGATTGGGGACTGGACAAACCGGGCTTCTCCAACGGAGCCGCCTACGCCGACCTCGACAATGATGGCCGATTGGATTTGGTGGTCAACAATCTCAACGCCCCCGCGTCCATTTACCATAACCAGGGTCAAGCAGGCAATTACTTACGGGTAAAACTGGAGGACTCTGAGCATAAATCTACCTTCGGAGCTAAAATCCGACTTACAGTAGGAGGGAATACGCAGTCCATCGAGACAACCAACGTGCGAGGAATGTATTCTACAAGTGAAAATATTGTGCATTTTGGTGTAGGTCCTGCAAGGCAAATTGCTCGTTTAGAGATTGAATGGCCTGACGGAACAAAGGACATTGCTAATGACGTCCCTACAAACAACGTAATTACGCTCAGCCGAGAAGGAAGCGCAGCAAACCATGATTCCCCTTCAATCAATACGCTCCTTAATGAAATTACCGACGAAGTAGCCCTACCCTACCGCCACCGCGAGAACATCTTCGACGATTACCGCTCGCAGGTTCTTATCCCCCACAAACAGTCTCAAAACGGGCCAGCCGCAGCCGTCGCGGACGTAAACGGAGACGGGCGGGACGATCTCTACCTGGGCGGTGCTTCCGGACAGGCGGGAGAACTTTACCTACAGATGGAAGACGATCAGTTCACTGCATCGTCCGTTGAAACCTTCCGTTCCGCCTCCCTGCTGGAAGACGTAGCGGCGGAATTTTTCGATGCTGACAGCGACGGCGATCCGGACCTTTACGTCGTTAGTGGTGGCAACGAGTGGGAAGCTGACAGTCCGTTTTATCAGGACCGGCTCTACCTGAACGACGGCGAGGGGCAATTCTCCGTCGCGCCAGCGGGAAGCCTACCTACACTGACGGCCAGTGGCGGCTGCATCAGCCCTGCGGACTTCGACGGAGACGGCGACCTGGACCTCTTCGTCGGCGGGCGTCTGAAACCACAGGACTATCCAGCCCCCGCCAACAGCTACCTGCTGCGCAACGACGGCGGCATCTTCACCGACGTTACGGCCGAGCTGGCCCCCTTCCTCAACAATTTCGGCCTCGTCACCGCCGCTGAATGGACCGACCTCAACGCCGATGGCAAACCAGACTTGATGGTAGTTGGAGAATGGATGTCCATCACCCAACTCCTGAACCAAGGCGATCGCTTCGAGCGTAAAGCACTCACTGCCGCTAACAACACCTCCACCACCGGCTGGTGGTTCAGCCTGACCAAGACGGACCTGGACGGCGATGGCGACGAAGACTTCGTCTTCGGCAACCTGGGCCAGAATTATAAATACCAAACCTCCCCCGCGGAACCCTTCGAAGTTTTCTACGAAGACTTCGACGACAATGGCAAGCGAGACATCGTGCTGAGCTACTACAACGATGGCAAGCAGTTTCCGCTCCGAGGCCGGTCTTGCTCCGCCCAGCAAATCCCGGAGCTAAAACAAAGCTTTCCTTCTTACGACGCATTTGCCGGAGCGACGCTCACCGAAGTCTTTGACCCCTTCGCGCTGGATGGAGCTTTGAGCTTGTCGGCCGCCAGCTTCAGCAGTATGGTCGGCATCAATGACGGGGGGAGCATTCGTTTGCAGCAGCTTCCGGCGGAAGCGCAGTTCAGCCCCGTTCGCACCTCCATCGTTAAAGATGTGAACAAGGACGGGCGGGCAGACATCATCCTGGCGGGCAATCTCTACCAGTCTGAAGTAGAAACACCCCGGGCGGATGCGGGAATGGGGCTGGTCTTATTGCGCACTAAAGACGGGCGTTTCGAGCCCCAACCTGCTTCCGTAAGCGGTCTATCCGTTCGGTCCGATGCGCGACAAATTCTCGTGCTGGATGGTGATCGGATTTTGGTGGTAGCCAATGATGGGAAGGTGCGGGTTTATGCCGGGCAGGAGTAGAGGCGATTATAGATTTGGCGCGGCCGCAGGTGCAGAGTGGTTGCCCGGCATTTATGTCGTGAGGGTAACAAGACCTTCAGGTCTTTATTTCACGGCATAAATGCCGGGGAACCAATCAACCCTACCGCAGCACAATCGGCTTCGCGGCGCTGTGTCCACGCTCCGTCAGCAAGCCGTAATACAGCACCCCGGCGGGTAGTCCTGCGCGGTTCACGTTCACCCGCTGGTTACCGCTGAGCTGGCGGCCCTGGGGCAGCGTCCGCAGCGTACGGCCCTGCGCGTCGTAGATGATCACCGTTACGTCGGAGGTCGTCGTCAGGTCGTAAGCAACCGTAAAGTCGGCAGAAGCGGGGTTCGGGGAAGCCGTCAGGGTAGTCACCGCCGCGTCGAGTTCAGGGCGAGTGGAAACGGCTGTGGGATCAATCCCGGTAATGAGGCGGAAAGCCATATCGAAGGAGGGAACCTGTTCAATTCCAGATCCGGCGTTTTGGAAGGCATTTCCACCGGCAAATACCTCCGTTTCACTATAGTTTAAAAACATCGTCCCCGTAACAAGTTCAATCGAGAATGAGTAAACGGAATCTCCGATAACGTTGAATGGGTCATCCAGCACCAGGGTATAAGGCCCAAGCTCAGCAATATCAAATTCCTGCGTATAGTCAGGTCCCTCCGTATCAACGCCACGGTTGAAATTCAGACGAATCGTGGTCATTGGGTCAGTTGTGCCGAAAAAGCGTACGGAATTTATTCTTCCCGTACTACAAGCTGTGAAATTTTGACCTAATAAGTGACCAGCCGTAATATATTGAGCTTGCTCGTTAGCAGACCTCTGCTCTTGTACACACACATCATCCCCGTTCAGTACCTCGACCATTTGCGTTACGTTGTTCGCCCCGTCGGGGCCGTCGCCATAGCTGATGGTGATATTGCCAGTACCAGCGGCCGTGGGGTCGAAACTGAAGGTCGTCCGTTGCCGTCGTCGTTTACGCCGGGGCCGGAGTAAACGCCACCATTAGGGCTACCGCCACCGAGGCCGGTCACGACCCCATCGGTTGTGCTAAAGAAGTCGTCGGTCAGGTCGAGGGCCAGTTCCACGGCCTGGGTACCGTCGCCATCAAGAACGGTGAGCGTTCCTATTACATCAGTCCAATTACCCGTAGCAAAATCCGGAGGATTGGGAGCTACGTCATAGTTGCTAAAAAACAGCACTCCGGAAATACTGCCGTTTATCTCCCACCGAGTACCACTCCAGGAGATGGTTACGGTTTGGTTAGATCCCGCCACATTTCCGGCATAAGAATTACGGCCGTTGACTTCTCCGTCAAACGACAATTGCCCCGCAGCACCTGTGGCATTGTTGAAATTGATAAAATTCAGGGCCTCCGTACCGGAGCCATCGAATCGCACCAATGTCATGTCGGTAGTTAGATCTTGCCAATTACCCGTAGTAAAATCCGGAGGATTGAGAGAGGTGTTGGCATCACTCACGGATATGACCGAAATGCCTTGGAATTTGATTTCCCAACGGTTGTTCACCCAGGAAACCGTCCAATTGCCATTAATGTCATCCGTTCCTGAATAGGAATTTTTACCATTAACCTGATCGTCTAAGGCTAGTGATCCAGTACGGTTATTAATATCACCCATTACTGAAAAGTCAATAGTTTGGCCACTCAGGCCAGCAGAGAAGGCCATGCAGAGCCCGGCGACGAGTAAAATGTAGAGTTGTTTCATTGCGAATTTTGGATTAAAATGCTTGTTGGGTTTTAGCCCGGCGAGCGGAGATGAATTTTATTTGGGGCGGGAAGGACATAGAGGCACCACTACCAGTTTTAGTCTGGACACAAGATCAGGGGCAAAATCAGGGGCTACAAAAAATTAAGTCCAGAATGTTCTGAACGACATATTTTTTGTTCTGAACCTAGGTGTTTAGTTACACTATGCCGCCTATTTGGCGCGGCCGCAGGTGCAAAGGAGGGGTAATTACCTAGGTAGTTAATACAGTTTAAATTATGTTTATGCATATTGATCTGTACGGGCGGGGCTTGCCTCCGCCCGTATCAGCAGCCACTGAAACGCTTGTATCGTTCGCTCAGCGAACGATAATAACAAATTCTTTGCCGCGCAGGTGCGGGGGCGAGCCCCGCACCTATCATTGGAAAACTTAAATTACACTGTAATGGCAGCCCTTCTACTGCCCTCTCAATCTCCCCAATGCGCTTCAACGGCGGCGGCAATCTTAGGAAACGCCGTGTCGTCTTCTCCAACCTTCGCCCGCAGCGCCTTGAGTCTCACCTTCAGGTCAGTTATAATGGTGGCGTATTCTTCTTCCCCATACAGGTTATTCATCTCTCTGGGGTCCTTGCTCAGGTCATAAAACTCCCACCCCGGGGGCGTCTCAAAACTCGACATCGAAGGCGGGTGGTGCGCCCACTCCTGGGCTTTGCCCGAACGTTCCACGTAGTCGCGGCCATAAAAGAAGATCAGTTTATACTTCTTCGTCCGGATGCCAAAATGGGCGGGATTATTGTGGTTGTGGGCCATGTGCATCCAGTAGCGGTAGTAGGTTTCCTGTTGCCAACCGGTGGGTTCTTCGCCCGTTTCGAGCACAGTTTTGAAGCTGTGGCCCTGCATATATTCTGGCACTTTGCCGCCAGCCAGTTCGATCAGGGTCGGGGCGAAGTCGGTATTATTGATGATGGCATCGGTGCGGGAGCCCGCCTTGATCGTTTTGGGGTAGCGCACCAGGAACGGCATCCGCATCGACTCCTCGTACATCCAGCGCTTATCGATGTAGTCGTGCTCGCCGAGCATGAAGCCCTGGTCTCCGGTGTAGACGATGATGGTGTTGTCCATAAGGTCTTCGGCTTCCAGGTAATCGAAGAGCCTTTTCACGTTGTCGTCGACACCTTTGACGCAGCGGAGGTAGCGCTTCAGGTACTCCTGGTAGGCGAGTCTTTTGTATTCGGGGTCGGGGATGGCGGGGTCGATCTCCATGTGCATGCCCATATTGCGGATGATGTTGCGGTGGCCGATGGAGGAGCCAATCGTATCCATCAGCGAATCATCGAAGCCCCGGGTGGCGACCGAGCCGTTGTTGGCGTTGTCCCACAGGCTGGCTGGTTCGGGGATTTCAGCATCCTCCAGGTAATCGGCGTAGCGGGGGGCAAACTCGAAGAAGTCGTGCGGTGCCTTGAAGTGGTGCATCAGGAAGAAGGGCTTATCCTTGTCACGCTTGGCCTTCAGCCAATCGAGGGCAAGGTCGGTGATCACGTCGGAAGAATGGCCTTCGTACGTCGTCGCGTTTACTTCACGGACGAGGCCTTCTTCAAACTTCATTTCAGTTTTCTCGCCGCTGCCATCGGAGGCGTAGAGCGTGGGGTTGAAGTAATCGCCCTGGCCGGGCAGCACGTTGTAGTAGTCGAAGGCCTCAGGTGCGTGTTTCAGGTGCCACTTACCGATCATGGCGGTCTGGTAGCCGAGGGCGGACAGTTCCCGGGGTAGGTGTTGCTCGTCTTTGGTCAGTGCCCCACTCAAGTCGTACACGCCGTTGATCTGGCCATATTGCCCGGTCAGGATACTCGCCCGGGAAGGCGTACAAATCGAGTTGGTGCAGAAAGCATTTTCAAATAGTATTCCCTCGTGGGCCAGGCGATCGATCGTCGGTGTCGGGTTCAGGCTTGCCAGGCGGCTGTTGTAGACGCCGAAGCCCTGGGTCGTATGGTCGTCGGCCATGATGTAGATGATGTTCGGCTTGGCCGGCGGGGTGACTTCGGTACTGGTGCAACCAACGCAGAAGGCGCAGGCAATGACGGGAAGGTATAGGAGGAAGCGCATGATGACAATCGTTTTTAAGAACGGGTAAGGTAGACGAGACGAAGCACTCGAGCTACCAGCCTTG
>CAYPIM010000173.1:0-12251 GCA_964410795.1 uncultured Lewinella sp.
AGACGGTGGTCTCTTTGGTAGGCCTGGCTGGATGTTTGGGGCTTAGTTATGTTGTTTAGTATCGACCTAAAACATCCGAGATACAAAACGATGCCTGACCCCTCCAATGCACCCCGACTGAGTCGAGGGTTCCACTATGCTTCACCTGCGCCTGCGCCCTACTTCGAATCAATATTAAGCACCCGAAACTCAATGCGCTTATTTACCAGATGCTCCGCTTCCGAGCAGTTGACTCCGTCTGCGCAGCGGTTCAGCAGCTGCGACTCTCCGAAACCTTTGGTAACAATTCGGCCCCGGTTCACTCCGCGCGACACCAAATAATCCGCAATAGAAGCCGCCCGCCGTTCGGTAAGCGCCTGGTTACCAGCGGCGGAACCAACGCTACTGGTATGTGCATTTACCTGAATTCTGAAATTCGGGTTATCCCGTAGGAGGCTTAATAATTCGTTCGCAACAATCTTCCGATCTACCTCCGAAAGTGCCGCAGAGCCCTTTTTGAAAGACAAAGGCAGAGCAGCATAATTCGTCAGTGCACAATCGATTTCCTCGTAGGCCGCCAATCCTCCCTTGACAACTACTCTCTCAAATTCGTATTCCTGGTAAATTGGTTGTCCGAGCGAAGAATCTGCTGGATGGTACACCATCGCCGTTTGGGCCTCATAAGTACGGTAGCAAAGCACCTGACAGTCGTTTGGGTCAGGGGATTCACAGCCCTCATAGGCCGTGGTTTCCCACTGGCTGTATTCAGGCTTCAGGATTAGCGTCTCCGCTCGGTGCGGATATTTAGCGGCCTCTTCTATAGTGTAGGTCAGGTAATCCTCGGTCCAAACTTCGTACTCATCGAGCGTGACGGTACGAACGTAGCACTTATCAGGATCGGGGTTATCGGGTAATCTGCTGTTGTTGCGGGCATACTCCTGATAGCCAGGAGCGGGAAAGCAGGCACAAAAAACTACATTGAGTGTAAAGAGCGTAAGCAAATGTTTCATAATAGGGGCGCGTTGGAAGCTCAAGTTAAGAAATCCTCCCCTTATTGGTCAAAGGTCAAAGTGTTCCAGGTATTCCGCAATCGGCCCCAGCCCTATGCCCGCACGCAGCTCATCCAACCGTGCGGAATCCCGCACGGGATACAAAGCGCCGTTACTGATTTGCGAACCATATTCCTGAGGGTAATCATGGTACATTAATAACCGGTCGATCATCAACGCAAACTGAGATTCCCGCACCCTACCCTCTTGTACAGCCTGGTAAAACCACGGATAGTAATAAGACATCAATTCCGCTTCGGCGTGCTGGGCAACGAACCAGAGATCGCTCACTTGTTTATTGCTCATTTTAGTAAAGGCATCCGGGCACTTTTCAAAGATCGAGACCATGATCGCCTGGTTCTCCGCATCAACAGCTTGCATCGAGCCAGGTAGTTCGCCCGTACGTACTCCCTGGTCGCGTTCGATCACTCCGGCGATGGTAGCGGGGATGCTATCGCAGTACTTATCCGTCATTTCGAAGCCTTCACTTGGGTGATAATCTGCATGCGAGCGAAGGATACGGATGATGTTGTCGTTGTAATTTTGTGGGCGGACGAGCACCTTACGAATTTGCTCTCCATCGGAGTAAAAGTCGAAGCCCGCCACACCACCAGCTAACCAGCTTTGCTCTGTCTCTCCGATGGGCTCGTCCCGAAGGCTGACAAATTCAGCATTGCCAACGTCGAGGCCGTTTGCCCGCTGCCAATCAACTATTTCGGGTAGGGTTAGGCGGTGGAGGGTGGATAGAGGGGCGGGCGCTGAGGCTGGTTGAGCGCAGGTTAGGAAGGCTAAGGCTAGTAGGGTTGTTAGGAGGTGTTTCATTGTCTGTTTATTTCGAGGGGCTTCGCTGCGCTGCACCCCTCGTTAGGCTAAGTGACCCTCCGGGTCTGGGGGAGGGATTAGGACTCATTTTTGGATAGTTCATTCCTTTTTCGCTGTAGGGTCCAGGCGAAGCACTGCGAATATTTCGGTCTCCCCCACCCGTTTGGCGACGGTAAATGTGTGATTAGAGGATTCAGCGTGCTCGATGAAGGTTTCGTAGTCGACCTCCTCGCTACCGTAGTAGTAAGCTTTGTTTATGACGATGCCCTGCTCTTTGGCAGCATGACCGACTCCATCAACTGCCCCCACCACATATGAGCCGTTTACGTTAGGATAGATATTAGTGCTCACATTAAAACCAACCTTGGTTTCCGGAGTAAGCCCAAGTTGACACGCCAGCTCAGCCTGGACAGGAAGTGGAGCCAGAGTAGCTTTCGTGTAGGGCTCAGAGCCTGGCACATCAATGATCGTCCAATTCCCGTTGACACTTAGGAAAACATCAGCATCGGGGGCATCGGATGGAGGGAGTTTAGCACTAAAAGTCGAGCTTCCCGTATTCCCATGACCGTTTTTAGTAAAGTGAAACCGAACAGCCTGATCCGAGTAATAGTCAGCTGACCAAGAGACAATTCCACTTAGTGATTTATCATTTCTCCCAAGGTGCAAATGGTATACACCGATCGGGTCGGAACAGCGTTGGTAGATCAAAATATCTTTCTGAAAATAATCTTTTAGGTAGGGGCGGATTTTGGCAGCCTCCGCTGGTGTGGGCAATCGTTTGAAGTAAACATTTAACTCCGTTGCCTCACCGTTGAAGAGCGGGGCTATTCCAGGATTAGCTTCTTCCGCCATTTTGTCAACCTCCGCCGCGATTTCAGTTTCACCGGTAGTAAAAGCAAAAGCGAAAAAACCAAAAAAGATCAACCCGCCTACCGCAACCAAACTTCGCACCTGCGGCCCCGCCTGAAACCCCATCATCTGAATCCTTCGCTTCAGCCCCTTTGCGGCAAATTGCGGCAGAAGACTGGTACGGAAATCAATTCCTTGCTGATGAGCAACCAAGCTGAGTTGGTAAGTTTTACGGTCGTAGCCAGCACGGAGGACGGCGGCATCAGCCAGGTATTCCAGGTTGAGCTGGACCTGATCGCGTAGCCACCACGCAATTGGATGAAACCAGAAAACAGCCCGGAACATTTCCATCAGTAGTGCATCCATGGTATGAAACTGAGAAGCATGTGCTCTTTCGTGGGCCAGGATTACGTCAAAATCGATTGAGTCGTAGACCGATTCACTAACGTATACGGTTCGGCCAAAGGTGAAGGCTTCACCCTTCCCCGCAATTATCCTAACATTCGGTACCCCTGATGATCTACTGCTACGGTGAATACTGAGCAAACGCATAATACCAATCAGTAAACGTCCCAGAAAAACGAGAACAATAAGCCGGTACCCAAGGATAAGAACGCCCTTAGGGCTAAGCGTTCTTGCAACAGCCATCCGGACGGTAGAATTCTCTGATGGAACATCGTTTACGTTAACAAAGGGAGGTGCGGCGGAGAGCGTTTCCACCTCCCATGTCTCTACGATCTGCGTTGCCGAAACTTGACCGGATACGAATTGAGGAACCGTAGGTACTGGGCAAAACGGTAAGAATACAACTCCCGCAACACCCAGCAAAAGCACCCGTCGCCGGAGGGCAAACGCTGGAGCTTGACGGAGAAACAAGTAGTAGCCGAAGCCGAAAACTAATAAGAGGATAGACGCTGTAAATAGGTAACCAAGCATTATATAAGGTTTTAGATTATTCGTTTCAGCTATTAATTCTTATTCAATTATCTGAAGTACGACCTTGCTATCAGCCTCCTTCTTCAACGCGCCAACCTGCGCGTAAGCACCAGGTGTTTCGGGGAAATCATTGAACTCCAGACGAGAGACTTCTTCTTCACCAATAAAGTAGCGTCGGCTGCGATCTGCCAAACCTTCGGCTTTCAGTGTATTCTCAAGATACTCTAGCGTTTCGGGGCCAGTAGCGCGGAAAATTTGTGTCCACTCGCCGGAGAAAAACCCGCTGGATGGGACCAAGCCAAGTTTACAACGGAGGCTCTCGTAAGCAATTGGTTCATCCATTTTCTTTTCATCATAATTCGGTACTTCACGTTCCGGAACAGCGATCCACTTCCCATCGACTTCAAGCACAACATTGTGGTTTTCTGCGCCCGCGGGCCAGTCTTCAGGCCCGTCCGTTTGTCCGTAAATCAGTGGAGTGATACCTACTTTTCCGAAGCTGGTTAGTTTCATTTTTTTCGGACGGGAAAAGATGCTACCAGCCTCCCAGCCAGCATAACCGGTGAGTGTCTGATCTGCCCGACCAAGATGCAAGGTGTAGCTTCCGGGGCGATCCATACAGCTTTGATAAAGGTGCAAGTCGTATCCGGGGAAATTGGAAAAGTAAGGGCGGATGAATTCGATTTCCTCCGGTGTAGGCAAACGTTTCAGGTAGATGTTCAGGGTGTGCATACGGTAGTTGTTTAAGGTAACCTCTATTACAGATTGGGGCGTATCATCAATCACCTGCACCAGGATCATACCACCGGGTTGATCCGTCCGGTAGCCCACCTGGATCATGCTGTTCGGTCCGAAGTCAGTGTCCAGTAAAAAGTCTAGGCGGGCGTAGCGGTCGTTGTAGCGACGGGCCATTCCGATTTCATCTAAGTTATCCCCAACGGGTAGTTCCAGGTCTTCAAACCACTGCCGATAGGTGCCGTTGGTACGAACATTGGTACGGTGGACTTCTAATTTATTCGCCGTAGAGCCTTTACCCAGAATACTCGTCAGGCGCTCACGCGGTGTAGGCACCGGGCGGCCTTCCATGACCACGCTCGGCCATTCGTCGGCAGTAACATCGAAGACGTTGACACCGTTTATTACGGCCTGGGCGCTGCGGGCGGTGCTTTTCTCGTCCAGCGTTTCTCTGGTGGTTTTCAAGGATATAGGCTTGCGGTTGACCAGAACAAGGAGCTCGTCCTTAACTTCATTAGGGGTGAGTTCGAAGAAGTTGAGCTTGGAGTTCGATTGCGTTGAGGTCAAGTACCGAATCATGCCACCAGCATCGCCGTCAGAAAACTTCTTCTCCATCTCCAGGTTCATCGCTACAGGAATAGGATTTCCCACTCCCCCTGTCTCAACGCCAAGCATGTACATCCATTTCTGGGTACCTGCAGGCTTGAGGTGAGTAATGGTTGCTGGCTCATTATTTCCAATCCTCATTTCCAGTGAATAGCCGTTATCGTGTGCTTGCTTGAAAGCATAGAGTTTAGCTCCTGGCACCTGCCCCAGTAGTGCGCGCAATTGCAGGTACTCATCGCCGGTCACCATGCGGTTGGTGTAAATCTCTATTGAAGTTACCGGTTCGGAGAACGCGAGATTATAGTGTGGATAGTAAGGATCTCCGGGGCCCGCCATTGCCGTAAGGTACTCCCTTGCACCTGCGTCCGCGCCCGAATCACCCTTGATGACCACCGTCACTACGCACATCCAAAAGGTGAGCACCACTGCGGCAAAGATGCCAATAGCCCGGTAGCCGGGGAGCCCCGTCAGGCGAGCAATGCGACTCTTCAGGCTTGGTTCGGAGAACGGTAGGGCGAGGGCCAGGCCCTGAGCGACAACGCTCTGGCGTACAAGTGCCAACTGGTAGTTCCGCCGGTCCGCCCCTTGATTTACTACGGTCTTATCAACCAGGTATTCAAGATTGGCCCGCATCTGGGTGCGTAGCCACCAGGCTGCCGGGTGGAACCAAAATACGCATAGAAAAACTTCGGTCAGCAGAATATCCACGGTGTGTAGCTGCCGGGCATGGACGCGTTCGTGGTTCAGAATATGCTCAAAGTCTTGATTTTCCGGCACATCCTCACTGAAATATATATTAGCTCCGAAGGTAAACGCCTGCCCTAGAGACGCCCCTTTATGCAGCAGCCGGTAGTCTTTCTTTTTTTCCTGGCGCGAACGCAGGTGCAAGGCGAGTAAGGCAAGCATACGGCCAAGCAGTAATAAGAGCATCAGCGCCGCCCCACCAAGGTACACCACCGTGATCGGATGGGTTTGAGCCGTGGTTTGTACCGTTGGCACTGCAGTTTCTGCCAGCCTATTCTCTACGTCAAGATCAACGGTCATCTCCTGCGGTAGCATGGCAGGTACCGGAGCCTGATATACCGTTTGCTCCACGTACTCAATCGACCCCTGCACGCTTTCGGTAAGCACCGGTGCGGGGCTTTCGAAGGAAACGAACGGCAGGGCAATTACCGCAAGCATCGCCAGCAACAGTAAAAAGCGGTTAAGCGCGTAACGGTCGGAGTAGTGTAGCAAGACCGCGTAGGCTGGCCAGAGGAGCAGGAGCAGAACGGAGGCAGTTAGCAGTATAGACATGGTGTATAAGTTGGGGAGCTAGAAGTTAGTAATTAGGGAACTAGAGAGTTAGGAGCCAGTTCTCTAGTTCCTAGTTCCCTAATTTCTATGTTTTAGGTGTTTATTGCTGAGGCGATACTGTTCCCGCAGCCTGAAGGCTGCCGAACGGCTATTCGACTCGCGTGACAAACCACTCCTGTTTATCGATCACCTGAACGATGATCTTGCCGTCCGGATCATAGCTGTTGTAGCCTACCTGTACGTCAACGTACTTGGAGTCGCGATCAAGCACTTCTTCGGCCGTGCTTCGGTCGTCGTTCAGGTAGAAAAGCACCTCACGCCCCTTCGGTAATTCAATTCGCTCAAACCAGGTGCGGCAGCTACCGGTATGCACGTTACGGATAGTGCGGACCAGTCCAAATTGGTTGTCAGACATACCCAGTAGGCAATTCATCCGCTCATTAGCAGGTACAGGAGGAGGACCGTTTTCTGCTACAACTGCTCCCCAGTTGGCAAAGTAGCTTTGGCTCCAGGTTGGTACAGCGCGGTCAGTGATTCTTACCTTGGTTACCTTGTCAAAATACGCGCCGCTTATTTTTTCCATAAACGCTGGTTTGCTTTTCAGCGGCATCCGCTCACCGTTGATGAAAACGGCTATTTCCTCGTTTGCCAGGTCGTCCCGGTAGTCCGGAAGGTGAATATTCAAGGTAAAGGAATCATTCTCATCAATTACAGTAAGAAGTACTTTAGGCGTGAAGTAACCAGCGGAAACATGCGGTGTTTTGGGGACTGAGTTTAAAGCTCCGTTTGGTTCCAGCTTAAATACGTAGTGGTTGTCCAATATTTCGTCTTCCATAAGGTAGAAGGGCAGCTGTGCCTCAGTGTTCAACCAGTGGCTAAGCTGTAATCCGTAGGAACCTTCCTTTGCACCACAGGGCTCGTAGATACTTAACTCCGTATGGTCTAGCGCGCCCAGCATCTGCTGAATTTGGGTGTACTCATAAGGCGTCGGTAGGCGACGTAGGTATAAAGAGAAAGACTCAATTCCCGAAACATTAGGTTGGGTATGTTCAGCAATGAGTTCCCCGAGGTCTGGTACGGCCAAAGACACTTCATTAGATATGCCAATTGTTTTCGTAAAATCAGTGGCGTTTCCGTTCACCACCAACATCGCTACTCCTAGCCAAAAAGTAAGCGCCACCGCCGCTAACATGCCGACTACCCGATATTCAGGTAATCCAGTCATTCGGGAAATTCGACGCTTAAGGCTAGGTTCCGAGAACGGTAATGCGAGCGCGAGGCCCTGCGCAGCCACGCTTTGCCGGACCAGTGCAATCTGATAACTACGACGGTCAGCCCCCTGATTTACCACCGCCTTATCAACAAGGTATTCAAGGTTGGCCCGCATTTGGGTGCGTAGCCACCAGGCTACTGGGTGGAACCAAAACAGACAGAGAAAGGCTTCGGCCAGCAAGATATCTACCGTATGCAGCTGCCGTGCATGAACGCGCTCGTGCGTCAGAATATGCTCAAAATCGGGGTCATCCGGTACGTCTTCGCTGAAGTAAATGTTGCTACCAAAGGTAAAAGCTTGCCCTCCGGAAGCTCCCTTGTGCAACAGTCGGTATCCTTCACGATCATCTACCTTCGAACGTAAATGCAACACCAAAAGCAATAGCATTCGCCCGCAAAGCAGGAACAGCATCAGCCCTACCCCAACGGCATACACCAACGATCTTGTCGGTACTTGCGCCGCTGCGCGCTCCACCGGGCCGTAAGGTTCCGCGGCGTTGCTGCTAACGTAAACCGCTTTTTCTTCAGGTACTACGGTCAGAGATTGGTAAGTTGATTGCTCCACGTACTCAATCGTCCCCTGTAGGCTTTGCGTGATCTGAGGAACCGGGCTATCCAGCGAAACAAAAGGAAGAATAGCAACAGCCACCATCACCAGCAAAAGCAAGCAGCGGTTCAGCGCGTAACGGTCTGAATACCTAAGCAGTAGCGCGTAGGCCGGCCAGAGGAGTAAAAGCAGTATCGAAGCGATTAATAAAGTGGACATGGTATAGGAAATTATGAAATAGGGAATTAGGTGTTAAAATCTAGTACGCTGCATTCTGCTAAACTGGAGCACAATTACAGTTTGGGTTTCAGGAATTTATTTCTGCGACACAGGCTGTTTTCAGCCTGAAGACTAAAAACTACGGCCTGAAGGCTGGGGAACCAGTCTACTCCTGCTCATCAATCATCCGGAGGATATCCTCCAGGTCTTCGCGGCTGAGTTTTTTGTTTTTAGCGAAGTGGGAGACGAGGGCCTTATGGCTGTCGTCAAAAAAATCTGAGACTACGCGCTTCAGGTCTTTACCAAAGAACTGCTCTTTCGGGATCGCGGGGTAATAGCGATGGGTACTACCGAAATCTTCTTTGTCTACATAGCCCTTCTTTACCAGCGCACGTACAACCGTAGAGACGGTAGTATAAGCTGGCTTCTTATTACCAGGCATTTCAACAATGATATCTTTAACGAAAGCTTTCTCCAGCTTAAAAAGGATACGAAGAACTTCTTCTTCTTTGCGGGTCAATGGTTCCATACCGGCAAAGCTATGTCTAAAAAAACAGTCGTGCAACTATTTTTTTAGTTGATCTACTTTTTTTTTAGTTTCGTCACCTACACTAACACTTCGCTTCGACCTCACAACAAACTCATTTAAAGCTATTTATGCTTATCTAAAGCAAGTTTGTTTCTGACAAAGAAAATTGATTAAGGAGGCAATCTAACTGCCAAAGATCTCCTATCTTTGGCTTAATCCTCCTCCAGCACAAAGTCTGCGGGAAGCGCCCAAGACATACTTCGTGCTCCGATATTACCATTGAAAACAAGGTTCGTGTCCCCAAACACACCACTATCCAGAATAAGGCACTTATTGGCGCGCACGAATACCCGGGACTGTACTGGCTGTGCCCGGCGCCATTTGTTTTTGGGCAGCGGGCGGTAGCGACCGTCAGCGTAATAAAGAACGGCAAACTGCTTTCCATCTAAACCGACGAGATGGTTGAATCCATCTTCTCCCTTGGCCAGGTATTTAGTCAGGTCTACTTCAGTAGTTTGCTCTGCTTTACCATTTTGCCCTTTGCTTATGGCGTAGACACTAAATCCGTTTTCTTCCAGACTATCACTGAGGAGAGATCGTGCGAAGTGCATGCCCGAGCCATAGTAAGCGCGCTTTCGGTTGCGGCGGTGCCGGTCAGTTACCTTCTTTTCATCTGCGAAGAAAAATGTTCCGAGGTAAGAGGTATAACCGGAGCTGTAATCGGACAGGAAAGTATTCAAGTCCATGCTCAGGGTATAGCCCAGGTGCGGAAGGCTAATCTTCAATAGTCCTTGAGTTTTAGCTTTCAGGTTCTCGGCTTTTACATAAGTGTATTGGGTTTCGTTTTCGTTCCAACTTACGCCCGGTCGGTTTTGTTTTTTTAGTCTTTCGCGCATTTTCTCACTTCTCACCGTCAGTGTTTTCTCGGTATAATCACGATCAAATTCGATTACTTCATCATTTAAAAGCGATGAGCTTGCCGACCATTGATCGTTTCCCAATAAAAGTCTGGTGAATTCCGCCAGGGTTTTTCTGCGCAGGTTGCCGTCCGTTACCTCTACGCCTTCGATAACGGCTTCGCTCGGGGCGACGATGATGTCACCCAGCTCACCAGCAATCGTTACGTCCTGAAATACCGTTTTATAGGAGAGGTGGCTCACTACTAGCCTTGCTGGCAGACGCACGCCGCTCAGGTTGAAAATACCATCGTTTCCGGTGATCTCACCGATGCTCGTTCCGTCCAGATAGACCGTGGCGAAGGGAATCGGTTCCTGGGTCAAGCTGTCAATCACCCGGCCCGTTAGGAAGTTTTGGGCGAGTACGCTGGTGCAAAGAAAAAGAAAAAGACAAAGAGCAAGGAGGCTTGAAATCAGGTAGGGCGAACGCATCTGTTTACTTGGATTAAAAGGTGGATTTGAACAAATAACTAAATCAGTTACTCAACCAAAATGTCTACCCTTCGGTTCTCCGCCCGGCCTTCAGCGGTGGCATTATCCTGAATAGCCTCCGACTCTCCGCTGCCAAAGGTTGCAAATGAAATGAGATCGAAGACATCTTCTGGCAGCTTTTTCTTTAGATAAGTCAATACTGATTTTGCGCGAAGTAGTGACAGCTTCTGGTTGAACGCAGCGCTGCCTACATCATCGGTATGACCAGTGATCGTCACCTTTTGAGCGGGGTTCTCAGTAAGCCTCATTGCTAGTGTATCCAATACTCCCGAGACGGCGGAGTTGATCGATGCTTCGCCAAAAGCGAAGAGCATATCAGCGGGAAGTGTGATCTTTTCCGCTTCGCAGAAATGGTCTTCCTCCATTTTCTTGCAGTTCAGCGCCAAGCCCATTATCGGGATGTAGGCGTTGTAGTACCAGACTTTAGCGGCATAGGTCCCGGCCCTGAAGCTTTGGGTATCCCGGCGTACCCTCCATTTATGGGCGCCGTCATTGTTTATTACCAATGAATCATCGATCCAGAGTCGGGAGCCGTCGTCACTAGCGAGACTGAATTCATAGCAGCCATCTTCCGCGATGGTTAAAGTAGACCGCAATAAAAAGGCAAAGCGGGCTTCTTTTTCTACTCCGGGGAAGTTGACTTTTCTGTCCCTGGGCAAAAAGTCTAGCTTTGGGTAGACCAGTTGCTTAATCACACTGTCGGGCGAAGTAGGCCGATCATCGTAGCCGTAACGGGTGGTCGTTTCGGGTAAAGAGATCAAGTCTCCGGCAAAGGCGGAGAAGGTTTGGGCTTCCAGAGGAGACCAAGTTAGAGAAAACAATAAGGCTAGTAGGAAAGTACTTCTGTTCATCTGGAGGTTTGGGGTTTAGGTGAAAAAACAAAAAATGAGCTCAGTAATGACTTCTTAGAAGCCCGGAAAATTGGGGCGAAAACTCCCGTAGCAAGACAACGGACCATAATCCGCGACCAGGGTAGTAACGTACTGGCCGTCTTCAAAAATGACTTTGGCGAAGTAGGTTGTTGCGGCATTTCCGCCAACCAGGTAAATATAGAGGTTATTGCTTTCAGTGTATATCTCCAACGGACGAGTCCAGCCACTAAAAAAGCATAAATTGGGCTGGTAAAGATTAGAGAAGGCTTTAGCGGGGATGACTAATTCTTTCCCTCCAATACTGATCTCTACAGCGGTGAAGTGTTTAGGTTTATAGTTTTCATGCCAATAGTTAGCTCCGTAAGGTATTTCCCCATTAATACGTTCTACCACGTGAGCCCATTCACCCGTACCGAGCTCAATGGTATTAAGGTTCGTATCCAGTCTAGTAATACGAAACGAAGCCTCAATCGGCCGGCCGTCATCTAATATGTCTCTAACTTCAACCAAAGAAGCTAGACATGTTGTGGTCTTTAGTTTCCGTAGCAAAGTTCGATCCGTGATGTACTTTAGGTAAGTTGTATCGGGTAAGATTCGATTGATTACATAATCTAAAAGAGTAGGCTCGCCGAAATCACAGCCATCTATGTTAAAAGCAACGGCGTATTTAGCTCGTAAAGACGACAGATGGTCTGGTTGCGAGGCAGCTTCGTTGCAACTTACCAATAAAAGTAGTAGGCTAAGCGCGCAAATAGATTTCATCAGTTCGGGTATCTAATTAGATATAAAACCTCACCACACGATGCCTTAGGGTTACCAGGCAATTTCCATCCTCCGGAGACGGATAATCTCTCCACTGAAAAAGCATACAACTATCGTATAAAACCCAGGTTCAAGGTTCATTAAATAAAACATTACAGCATCGTCAAAATTGCCTATTACCCAACTCTTAACAGCAAGAATTGGTGCTTGCCTAAGTTTTAAATTGGCACAAAGCAAGAATGCTCGCTCCGCTCGTAACCTCACCCCCAGCCCCTCTCCGGGGGAGAGGGGAGCAACTCTGCATCAGCCGTTATAGTGCTAATTTCAAAC
>CAYPIM010000174.1:0-12174 GCA_964410795.1 uncultured Lewinella sp.
CTTAGTATGGCTAATGAGTAAGCTGTTTGGAGGGAATGCTAATGTAGTGCAATTCCTGTATTCGTAGTACACTAGGCCAGTTGGACCTGATTTTTTTAATCAACGTATGGCGCATTGCTGAGCTTGCTTCGGTTTTGTGAAGTGGAGAAGCTGTTTACTCTAGCCAGTTAGTATTCTGAATTATTTTTGCTTCAAGTGTCTGGAGTAAGCCACAGCTAACGCTCAAATTCTGTTGCATAATTGCTCGACTAGGGCGACTTTTAGGGGTAGTTAGGGAAGGCTTGAAGCTAAACACTTTAGCGTATGGCGGGTTGTTTTTCGCATACCAATTATTTAACTTCTTACCTATGATCTCAGGACGAACCATCTTCACCGCTATTCGGAATAATGACCTGGCGGAGCTTTCAGCAATAGTTAAGGCCGACGCTTCAACGCTTGATACACGGGATGAACGCGGTTCAACCCCCCTCGTTCTTGCGGGGTATCTTAACCACCCGGAGGCCGTCCGGGTACTGATCGAGGCCGGAGCGGATGTAAACACCATAAGTGGTACCGGCACGGCGTTGATGGGCGTTTGTTTTAAGGGCTACGCGGACATCGCTCGCTACCTGATTGAATCCGGCGCAGACGTAAACATCGCCATCGAGAACATGGGCACCGCACTGACTTTTGCCAAAATGGGGAAGCATACTGAAGTGGTGGAGGTGTTGGTTGCTGCGGGAGGGGTTTAGGATTTTAGCGATAGCACTTTACCGTTAGGAGCAATCTCAAAAACGTTCATTGCACCTGCGGCTGCGCCCTCCTAAAGTCAGATAGTCACATAGTCAGGTAGTAGCTGCCGCATAGGGATGCTCACTTCGTTCGTAACTGTACGAGTATTGGACTTTGAACCTTTCACGACTCTGGGTTCTAGCTCCCATAGCTTATGCACTTTTTCCCCCGTAATCCCGACCCATCATTTCCCAAACGGTAATGAATAAAGCGGCGATGGTTGGGCCGATTACGAAGCCACTCAGCCCAAAGTAGGTAATGCCGCCAAGGGTAGAGATCAGGACAAGGTAGTCAGGCATTTCTGTATCCCTACCAACTAGCAGGGGCCGCAAGAGGTTGTCTACAAGGCCGATGATGAGTGTTCCGACTACGAGGAGAATTATTGCCTTTACCGGATGGCCCTGCGCGAATAGAATAATGACGGCTGGGAACCAGACGATGGCACTTCCTCCTACCGGCAGGAGGGCTAATAAAGTCATTGCTACACCCCACAGAAGTGCGGCTGGTATACCGAGGAGTGCAAAAATGAGCCCGCCGATGCTTCCTTGGACAAGGGCGACCACCAAGGTTCCTTTCAACGTTGCTTTACTGACCTGGGCGAAACGCTCAAACAGCTGTCGTTCCCTGATGTTCCCCATCGGGATGGTATCAATGATTCTTTGGATAACTTGTTTCCCATCCTTTAGGAAGAAGTAGAGTAAGTATAGCATCAGGGTGAACTGTACGAACACATTGATGAGGTTACTACCGAAACTGAGGACCTTAGTTGCTACAAACTGGCTTACCGTGCCAACAAATTCGGTGATCTTTTCCCGTACGCTGTTGGGGCTTATGCCTGCATCACCTAGCATGTCATAGATGCCAGGAATCTGACTCTCTACGTAATCTACCACAAAGTTGGGGTCCACTTCTCCCGCTTCGATGGACTGGTAAAGGTCAAGGCCCTGATTGACCAGCGCAATGATTAGAAAAATAAAGGGAATGATGACGAAGAAAAAGATCAACAGCGAGGTGATCGCCGCCGCCAGACCCCTTCGGTTTTCACCTACCCGCCTCCGGACCCATTTGAACAGACCGTAAAAAATCATGGTAAGCACCACGGCCCATAGTACCGTGATTAAAAACTGCCCGATCATTCCCAGAAAGGCCAGGGTAGTTACGGCTACAAGGATGAAGAACAGGTTAGCTCGTACGAGCCGGAAGATGCGATCTTCCTGATCGGCGGATACCGCTACGGGCTCGGAAGAGGAGGAATGGCTTGAATCCTCCGTCTTGTCTACCTCATCTTTCAGCGGGTTAGTATCAGAATTTTGTGGCACGGTGTATGGGTTAGTGTACAAGTATTATTGATTGGCTGGCAACAGGAGCTATCCCTTATAGATAGGAGAGATAACCCAGTTGTTAAGCAACTCAATTGGTAAAGTTTTTAGCGTTCAGCGTACAGGATTCAGAGCCGTTTGGCCTGAATGCTGTACGCTGAACGTTTCATGTTCTATCGTATCGGTTCATTAATCAGGGGAAAGGCTGGATCACTGATTGATGTTCCGGACAACTTATGCCTCGTCTAGCCAGGTAGGCGGACAGCCTTGATCATGTGCCCGTCGGGGCTCTCTTTATCGTAAAGAATGATGGATTCTTGTTCGATGAGGATATTAACGAGCGAGTAAGTGGTGCCAATGGCATAGCCTTTGTTTGCCAGAAATTGGGTCACGAACCATTTTAAACCAACGTAGTCGGTGTAGTTCAGGCTGAGTGCTTCCTCAAGATGCGTAATGATCTCTTCCTCGGTAATGACGATGTAACCAGGGGCTGCTGTCTTGTGGTAGGTCTTTACCTTATGCTCCAGCTTAATCTTCCCGAGTACCTTTGGCCCGGTGAGTTTGACGCGGTTGTCGTAATCCGAGTGGTCGGTCTCGTCCTGCATATCGCCACGGGGCATATCTATGGGAGCACGGCTGCCTGCCATAACTTCCTGGGCTTCCTGCTCTTTGGCTTCCTCTTCTTCTTCCCGGACAATATCTATGTTTGCACGGTGGATGGCTTGCTTTTCTTTAAGGCTGAGTACGATCTCGTCGATGTGCTTTTCCGCTTCCGTAATGATGCGGGTCAGCTCAGCGGAGAGGTCCTTACCCTTTTTTAGCTCGCTGTGGAAAAAGGTCGCCTGATGAGCAACTTTGTTCCGAATCTTAGACATGTCTTTCCACAGCTTTTCGAAGTTCTTATCGCGGAAGAAGGTCTTAAAGTATTTCGTGTAATTGCCCTGAAGATTGCCTTTGAGCTCTTCGAGCCCTTCTACTGTAGTTACTTGGTCAAGCATCTCCAACACTCGTTCCGGATCGTTAAAGCCCGTAGATTGCTTGTAGATAAGTAACCCCAGGTCATCAAAATCCGCAAATTCAATGTCAGAATTTATGAAGTAGCTGAATTGATTGGAACGATTGCGTTGACGGTTCTTGACCTTGTCGATCATTTTGGGGGTAGCCGTCACTTCCCACCAGTTCATACCTACCCGCTGGAAGAAGAACTTGATCAGATAACGACGCAGAAGATTTTCTACGGAGTTGATCTTGGGGTAAAGTTGGTTGGCAATCTCTGCTGAGATGTCATCTTTAAGGATGCGAAGGTGGGCAAATTTAAGGGTTTCCCGAAGGTGTTTTAAGAGACGTTGACGATAAGGTTCAAGGGTTTCAAAATATTTGCTTTCAATACGAAGCACAAAAGCTGCTTCTACTAAATCGGTAATAATCTTACTGGTGTCCACCGGAAGTACCGTGAGTTGCATACCATCTTCACCTTTAATAAACGATTGCCCATTTTTATCCTGAGTAATAATTGGCGATTTACCATTCCATACTTCTTTCGAATAGCTAAGCGCATGAATGAAAGCTTTTTGAGAATTGATGTCTGCTGGGTCGATGCATAATAGCTCGAACGTGAAATTTCCTGACATGATGTTATTATATTGGCCATTTGTAAATGGATGGTTATAACGGCCAAGATAGTCATTTCCGACAGGTTCTTGGGCGGAATCGCGGCGAAGTGCGCAGAACAAATTCCAGGGTTTAGAATTTAGGCTACTGCCCACATAGATCAGTTCCAGCCTCCTGTTTTAGCGCCTCAATAGTAATCATCAGCTCTGCAGAGAGGCCAGCTCAGAAGTATTATTGAAGAAGAAGACAAGCTATGATTTCTTGATGCCGACGGCTACGATGGAGCGGAGCATTGCTTCCGAATCACCGACTGAGCAAATAGCGTATCGAAGAGGGAGGCAAACGTTTGCCGCGGTAATACACGACCACCATCGCTTCAGTGATGCCTACAGCCTTTGCTTTTAGCCGGGCTGTTTTTGCTTCCTGGGCGGTGTTAAGTCCTCGGATTTGGTACTTGTTCCACTTTCCTTCACGGATTTTCGAAATGGGATAAGACACTGCCTTCCACTGTGGAGTGGAAAGGTCGAGTCCTCGCTCCGTAGCGATGAGTTGAACGGCGTAGAGTAATTTATTGTCCGGAACGTTTTCAAGATTAATGCCAGGCGGTGGAGGTGGAGCGGAAACCTGCTCCGCTTTCTTAAAATGATAGGGGGTAGAGTCTGCAGGTGGTTGCATAGCGACTGGAGCTGGCACGCGCCGGGCCCGCTCGTATACGCTAGGCTGAGCTTGAAAACTGTTGGTTACTTCTCGGCTTAGTAGATCCGCCAATCCCTCATTACGTGGAGCAGCGGGCTGAGAATAGCCACCCGTGGGTACCGGAGTACCATATACTTCTGGTTGCGCTTTGTTGATCGGCTTTGGAGTTGGAGGGAGCGGTGGGCTTTGGGTACCAACAGGCTGTGGAGACCTGTAGGTAATTGGGGTAGGCGATACACCTCTTGCTGTCCACTGCTTCCGCCGGGCTGGGGTAGGGGAAGTGGAGGAAGGGACCTCCCGATTGAAAACATTGACCTTCGGGCGGGTAGTTTGCTTGTTGGAGATCGTATTTGGCATTGGAGCCGAAGTAGTTGCGCTGGTGTTTGTCATTGCGGAACTTATCGCAAAAGGTGTACTACTTTGAACGCCCGTTAGCTTTTTGTAATAAGTTGCGAAGGCCTTAAGGATCGCATTGGCTAGTTCTTGTTGCCCCGCTCCGCTCAGTAGGAAGGCCTCCTCGTCTGGGTTACTCATAAAGCCGGTCTCTACCAGGACGGCGGGCATAGTGGTTTCTTTTAGCACGACAAAACCAGCTTGTTTTACCCCCCTGCTTTTGCGTCCGGCGCTTTTGAATTCAGATTCCACCAGGTCGGCAAATAATATGCTTCGTTCCAGGAAAGCATGCTGGAAGGTACTCATCATGATGTGACCTTCATCGCTGTTAGGATCGTAGCCGTAGTTTTTCTGAACATTGTCTTCAAGTAAAATGGACGCATTTTCGCGTTTTGCAACGGCAAGGTTATGCTTAGCGACGTGTTGCCCCATCACAAAAGTCTCGGTGCCGTAGGTCGCTGAGCTGCCGGGCATGATGTTGGCGTGAATGCTTACAAATAGATCCGCTCCGGCTTCGTTGGCAATCCGTGCGCGCTCGTAGAGCGGAATAAAGGTGTCGTCCGATCGGGTCATGAGCACTTCTACACGAGGGAAGTTAGTACGGATACCAATGGCCACGAGTTGAGCGATTTTTAGGGCAATCGCCTTTTCGTAGCTATTGTCTCCCATCCCGCCGGGATCTTTTCCGCCATGGCCCGCGTCTAGAACGATTTTGAAGTTCGTAGGTTGCAGGTTACAGCTTGCACGATGGGAGCGAGTAACCTGCAACCTGTAACCTGCAACTTGTACCCTATTCGTCGTACTTTTGCCCGCCCCATCCTTTAAGGATAAGTTAAAGGTGCGGTATACAAACGACGTATTGGCATCAACCGTCGTCATTGGGGTACACAAAAATAGTAGCAGCGATAGTGCGTAATAAGCTCTTGGTATCATTATTCTCAGTTCAGGGTCCGGTCAACTCCGGTAATCAGAGGGGTACGCAAATATATGATATTATTCATTGGCATAATCTGCGGATTTTACTGGTGTTAAGCCTCTTTTTGGCGGGCACGCAGGTGCAGGGTGAGATTACGAAGTCTGCTCCGAAGGAAGCATTGTCCTCCTCATTGGCGACAATGCGAACCTACACCGCAAGCCACCACAATCCTTTCCCTGACGGTGAAAACCAGCAAGGCGACCGCCGGAGGCAGCTGCGAAGCACACCCGCAGCGGAGCTAAACTCCCCTCTCCGCCGGAGAGGGGCTGGGGGTGAGGTTACGAACGAAGCGAGCATAGAAAACCTTTCGCGTAGCGAATCCCCCTCGGATTACCCCGAACGGAGCACAGCAGAATTCGGAGACTCGAACCCCAGCCCGCTCATCATCCCCAACCAACTACCTCCCTCTGCACCTGCGGCCGCGCCCGACACCATCCCGCCTCCCACCGAGGCCATCAACCTGGATTCCCTTATCGAAGCCGCTGGCTCCGTCCCAATGCCGCTGGGGGATTCTTTGCCGCAGCCCAAATTCAGCGGCTCATCGGCAGAATATCAAATGTCTCCGGACTCTTTAACTGCACCGGTTGACTATGCCGCCAACGACAGCATGTGGGTGGATTTCGAAACTCAGGAAATTCACCTTTATGGAGATGCTTCGGTAGACTATCAAACGATCAGCCTAAAGGCCAACCATATTGTACTCAATTATGGCACCAACATCGTTGATGCCGGCCCGCTGCCAGACAGCATTGGTCGTCCTTCCGGATTCCCGGAGTTCTCTGACGGAGGTCAGAGTTTTGACGCAAAGAGTATGCGCTATAATTTCAAAACACGGAAGGGCATCGTCTACGGAACCACCACCACCCAGGATGATATCTTCGTACGTGGCGGAAAATCAAAATTCATCTCGGGAGCCATTACCGTTAACGACAGCACTAAGGCCGACGTGATTTACACCGAAGGGGCAATCTTTACTACTTGCTCACACGAGCACCCGCACTTTGGTATCCGAACGCGTAAGGCGAAAGTTGTCCCGAATCGACTGGCCGTTATTGGCCCCAGTAATCTGGAGATTATGGGTATTCCGACACCACTCTGGCTACCCTTCGGCTTCTTTCCACTCAAATCTGGCCGGAGTACGGGCCTTCTGTTCCCGTCTGATTATCAATACGATCAGCGGCTTGGTGGCTACGGACTGCAAGGCGTCGGTTGGTTCTTTCCCCTCGGTGAACATGTAAATCTTGAGCTTACGGCGGATTATTTCGTGAAGGGAACCTTCAGTATTCAGTCTAACGTCCGCTACGTCCGGCGCTATAAATACTCAGGGAACTTTAATCTTAGTTTCAAAAACCAGCGGGTAGAAGATGAGCTCCGGGTAAATAGAAATAAGGGAATTACCCTGAACTGGAGCCACCGACAAGACCGTGCTGCTCACCCAACCTTCAGTTTTGGCGGTAATATTAACTTCCAGACCAACCTGGTAGCTCAACGTTTTCAGAACGATTTTCAGACGGCCAGCCAAAATACTATCCGGTCTAGTATGAACATCAATAAGACGTTCACTAAGCTGAAATCTACCCTGACGGCCGGCCTGAACCACAGCCAGAATAACCGGACCCGTATCATTACGGTCAACTTCCCTGACGCTGCCTTTTCTACCCAAACGATCTATCCGCTGCGTAATCTGCCGGGCAAGACAACTGCTTGGTATAAAAAATTGAACTTCCGCTATAAGAGTGCGCTACGTTCGGAGTTTCAAGCTTCTGACTCTACCTTTTTCCAGCAAGCTACCCTGGACGACGGTGAATATGGTTTTCGGCACGATATTACCAGCGGGCTGAGTTTCAACGTCCTTAAGTACTTCAACGTTAGCCCGAACATCAGCTTCGGGGAAGTATACTACGGGAAAACCCGCAACTATTTCCTGGAGGGAGACATCGTGCGGGACACCATTGTTGACCCGATTACTGGAGAAATTCGTATTGATACCACCAGCCTGGGTACGATTACCTCGGAGCTTAGCAGTGGCCTGGCGAGCTACCGGACCTTCTCGGCGGGCATAAGCGTCGGGACCCAACTATTCGGAAAGGTTAAATTCAAGGGGAAAGGCCTGTTAGGCCTACAAGGCTTACGGCACGTCATGAAGCCAAGCATCACTTTCGGTTACGCACCGGACTACACTACGGCTTCAGATTATATCTCTGATACGCCCTACTTCATTGAGGAAGGTGGTATTGATCCATTGAGTAGTAATCCGGGACGGCTACTCTCTCCCTTTGCCAACCAGATATTTGGCCAACCCCCTGCCTCGAAACAGCGGTTAGGCATCAATTACAGCATCGCTAACCTAATTCAGGCTAAGGTTTGGAATAAAAAGGATAGCCTCTCCGAGAATATTGATGTGTTACAGAACATTTCCGTCGGCGGTAGCTTTGATTTTACTAAGGATACCTTGAAGTGGAGTGAAGTTTCCATAGGTGGGTCTACCCGTTTCTTCAAGGGCGTTACCAGCGTGAATATCCGGGGTACCTTTGATCCGTACATAACCAGCTACGACGCTGAGAAAAACCAGTTTAGCCGGATGAACACCTTCAACCTTTCTGAAGGCCGCTTCCCGCTATCCCTGACCCGGCTTACCAGTTCAATTTCCACCAATATCACGGTTGCTAAAATCCGTGAACTGTTCCAGGGGGCGGAGGAGGAATTCGTGACTGACGTCCAGGAAGAGCGGCGTAAACGCCGGGAAGAAGAAAAAACACTCTTCGAAGAAACGGACCTACTGAGCCTGTTCGAGCGCTTCAGCATCCGCCACACCTTCAACTTTAATTTTCAACGAGAATTCGATACTGAAAACCCCGACGTAGACGACCGGGGAAAGGTTCGTTTCAATCAGGTCGCCAACTCCATCGAGCTGCGCGGAGCGCTGCAACTCACCAACAACTGGAGCGTAAACATCGGCCAGATCGGTTACTCCTTCACGGATAAACGAATTACCTATCCCTACCTAAGTTTTGTGCGCGACCTACATTGTTGGGAAATGCGTTTCAGTTGGGCACCGCAGCGGAATACTTACCAGTTTTCTATTGCCGTTAAGCCAGGTACGCTGGACTTTATTGAGATACCTTCTAACCAAAATCGGTTCGATGGAGGGCGGCTCCAGCTTTAATGGGTGAGGGGCGGTGCCCCGAGGAGCCCCTCGCCTATTATCGCAACCTTCGCAAGATTTCCCCCACTGCCGGGCAAACGAGCGTATTCCGCAGGGTGAGCGGTAGAATCTGTAGCATATTTTTCCGATCAGTATGTGGGTATTCCCGGCAGGCGCGCGGGCGGGCTTCGTAGACGGAGCAGTAGTTGTCCGGGCCAAGGAAAGGGCAGGGCGCTACGTTCAACACATAATCTCCATCATTGTCGAGGTGGAGGTGGTCATCAATAAGGCGGCCGGGTTTTATACCCAGGTGTCTTGCCAGGCGGTCTATGTCGATGTCCCGGAAGATAGGACTGGTCGTTTTACAGCAGTTGGCGCAATCCAAACAGTCGATTTCCTGAAAGACTTCTTCGTGGAGATCGTGAAAGCGCTCGTCCAGGTCTTTGGGCGGGCGGGCCTTCAACTTACTGAAGAACTTTTTATTGGCCTTGCGTTCGTGTTGGGCCTGCTCAATTGCTTTTTCTACGTTCATGCCGGTTGAGGAGTTAATAAAACGGCCGAAGCAGCCTCCGCTGCGAGCGGTTGGCGAAACCTCCGGGTTCGCTGAGGAGGAGCCTGCTAGGCTTACACACATTACCGTGCACCCGGAGGGTGCTTAGACCGCGCGCTCACGGAGTGAGCTTTGGCCGAGATTACTGCACCAACTCCGAAACCGAAGCCTTAAAACTCTGCTCAAATTCGGCGAATTTGCTGGTGGCCTTCCCGTTGAAACCGGTGTAAATTCGTTTTACCTTATTCTCTCGGTCAAGGAAGAGTAGGGTTGGGTAACTGATGATCTTATTGAGCATTGGCAGTGCTCTTCCGGCAGCTTCCTTATCGCTAGGGCCAGCCAGGAGGACGGGCCAGGGAACATTCATGTTTTCTTCGTAGCGACGGACGACGGCTTTGCTCCGTTCATCCTCTGCGCCGTACTTCTCAAAGGCGAGAGCGATGACTTCCAGGTCTTTAGTGTCGTTGTTGGCGAGGTAGTCTTTCAGGAAATCGGCTTCTTCGCGGCAATTGGGGCACCAAGTGCCCATTATCTTGATGAGTTTGGGCTTGCCTTCGTACTTGGTGTCTTTCAACGAAACAACATTACCGTCAGCGTCGGGGAAGCTGAAGCTTAGTGGAATGTCTTCGTTCATTAGGGTCAACTCATCGGCGCTCTTGAGTACAAAATCAGGATCGCGTTTCGCCGTCCAGTTGGTGATGTAGTGGCGGCCGGAGCGGAAGGTGCCGCTGAGCGTTCCGTCTTCCTTGATGAGGGCCTCGAAGAGAAAAAGGTGGGCGCCATCGAAGACGCTAAGGTAGGCCTTATTGTCCTGCACGGTTCCTTCCAGGAATCGGTAATCTCCGGTTTCCGTTCTGAAAGTTCCACTGAGGTAATTACCATCTTGGGTAAATTCCGCGATGCCAGGATAGGGCTCCTCATCACCCTTGCCGAATAGGACGGCCCAGGTTCCACTGATGTCGGCGACGGGCGTTTTTTTAAGTACGGTGAAGCGGTGGTCTTGCCCGTGGAAAGCCTTGAAGGGAATCCGGTAGTTGTCCCGGTAATTCACGACGTAGACCCCTTCGATCACCTTTTCCTCAAAGTAGGCACTGATGTAGGCATCGTATACCGGAAAGTCGATCCGTATGGTATCGCGGCCGATGGTAATATCGCGTCCGGTTTGGATGTTTTTTGGCGGTACGGTGATGATTTCTTCCCCGTTATGGATGTCGATACGGAAGGTGGTGTCATTCACGTACACTACGTCCATATTAAAGGGGAGTGCTCCCTCGGTTACTTCGTCAAACTCGAGGTTGGTCTTTTCAGGGATGGGTGCGCCTTTAGGGTTGGGAACTATAGGATTGTACTCCAACTCTACGACGGCACGGTAGGGACCGGGAGGTAGGGTAGGGTAACGGTCCTGCACGAAAGTACAGGAAGTAAGGGCAGAAAGGAGGAAAGCGGAAAGGAGGAGAGCCGGGAGGCGGAGCATACTGTTGGTTTGGATACTGTTAGGTAACGCTTCTACATCAAGGGGGTTCTTACATAACCTCTCCTTCCTTCAACTTAGTAGCATTCTCTGCTACCTGAAGCCCTTCAATCACCGGCTCCAACCCACCAGTAATGATCTTGTCCAGGTTGTGTAGTGTAAGGTTGATGCGATGGTCCGTTACCCGGTTTTGCGGGTAGTTGTAGGTCCGGATTTTTTCGGAGCGGTCTCCACTGCCAACGAGCGATTTACGGTTAGCGGCGAGCTCGCTCTGCGCGGCCTTGTCCTGTGCCGATTTGATGCGTTGGTACAATTGCGCCATCGCAATCTCTTTATTTTTGTGCTGCGAACGCCCGTCCTGGCTTTCACTCACGATGCCGGTAGGAAGGTGAGTGATGCGGATGGCGGATTCGGTTTTATTTACGTGCTGGCCACCGGCGCCGGAAGCGCGGAAGGTATCGATCTTTAGATCGGCTTTGTTGATGTTGATGTCTTCCTCCTCCATCTTCGGCAGCACGGCCACCGTTGCAGCGGAGGTATGAACGCGACCCTGGCTTTCTGTTTTTGGGACGCGTTGTACCCGATGAGCGCCGGATTCGAACTTAAGGTGACTATATACGTCGTCTCCGTGAACTTCAATCACCAACTTAGAGTAACCGCCTGCGGTACCTTCGTTCTCGTCGATTACCTCGATCTTCCAGCCCATTGAATCGCAGTAGCGACGGTACATATCGTAGAGGTCACCAGCGAAAATGGCCGCCTCGTCTCCGCCCGCGCCAGAGCGAATTTCCATGATGATGTCGCGCTCGTCTTCCGGATCTTTAGGGATCAGCATCACCTTGATCTCTTCGTCCATTTTTTCCTTCGTCTCTCGCAGCTCGTCGTACTCCATTTGCGCCATTTCACGCATTTCCGGATCTGGATCTTTGCGCATCGCGTCAGAGCTGGCAATGTTTTCCAATAGCTCGGAGTAAGTCAGGTAGGTGTCAGCGATGGGACGTAATTTACCGTACTCCTTATTCACCTTTGTGAACTTCGACGGATCGGTGATGATCTCCGGATCGGAGAGCTGTTCCTCGAGGTTTTTAAAACGGTGGAAGATGGCTTCGAGCTGGTTTAGCATACGGACAATGGCATTTGAGGGCGGGCAAAGATAGGAAATTGGGCGCGGCCGCAGGTGCAGGGTAGGGGGTTAAAGTAGCAAGGGGAGAAGAGCCTTGTGCGCTACCAGGTTTTAATGCC